>JBAYSM010000123.1:0-10855 GCA_041676205.1 Rhodospirillaceae bacterium
ATCGGGGTTCAGACCCTGCTGCGGGTGGCCCGCACCGGCGATCCTGTGGTGATAGACGGCACGACGGGCCGGGTCATTCTCCACCCGTCGGATGACACGCTGTGCGAATACCGGCGCAAGCGGGCCGAATTCCTGCGGGCGCGGCGCGCGCTGGGACGGCTGCGCGACCTGCCGGCCGTGACCACCGACGGCGTCCGCCTGAGCATGTTGGCCAATATCGAGCTGCCGAGCGAGATCGACGCCGTCCTGGCCTCGGGCGCCGAAGGCATCGGCCTGCTGCGTAGCGAGTTTCTGTACATGAACCGGGTCGATTGGCCCGACGAGGAAGAGCAATACCAGATCTTCCGCGAGGTGGTCGGCCGCATGGCCGGGCGGCCCGTGACCATCCGCACCCTGGACGCCGGGGGCGACAAGCTGGAAACTCCGCTGGGTGCGTCGATGCCGGCCAACCCGGCGCTGGGTCTGCGCGCCGTGCGGTTCCTGCTGTCACGGCCCGATGTGCTGGAGGCCCAATTGGGCGCCATCCTGCGGACCGCCGCCCATGGGCCAGTGCGTATCCTGTTGCCCATGGTGACGACGGCCAACGAAGTGCTGGAAGTCCGCGCCGTCGCAAAGCGTGTTCTGGCCCGGCTGACCAAGGCAGGGGTCGCCGTCCCTGCCGCCATGCCGCCCATCGGCGTGATGATCGAAATCCCCGGCGCCGCGCTGGCGGCCGACTCGCTGGCCGGAGTGTCGGATTTTTTCGCCATCGGCACCAACGATCTGACGCAGTACACTCTGGCCATAGACCGCGCCGACGATGCCGTGGCCCATCTCTACAACCCGCTGCATCCGGCGGTGCTGCGCCTCATTCATTTCTCGGCCGCCGCCGCGTCACGGGCGCGCCTTCCGGTGTCTCTGTGCGGCGAAATGGCGGGCGACCCGCGCCTGACCGGGCTGCTGCTCGGGTTGGGCATCCACGAACTCTCGATGTCGGCGTCCAACATCCCGCGCGTCAAGCACCGTATCCGCCGCCTGTCCATGGCCAAGGCCGAAGACCACGCCAGACTGGTCATGAGCGAGTACGACGGCGCACGGATCAATGACCTGATCGCCGCATTTTGACTTAACTAACTGCGGGTCGGCGCCCGCTTAAGGAAGTGAAGCGGGGAATCACAGAGGACACAGAGAAAGGCACAGAGATCACAGAGGATACGGTGGCCACGGTGCCGCAGGCGATATTATACCCTATAGGGGTTTATTGCGATGCGCGCGGCATCTGCCCCGAAACCTCGGCGCCTTCTCTGTGACCTCTGTGCCCTCTGTGGTAAATACCTTCACTTCCTCGCCACCACTTCAAGAACTCAAATATCCTCTGGCACTTCCACCGCGCCGCGCACGATGAAGGCATAGGCGGTAAGCGACGCCGTGCCCATCAAGGCGATTGTCACGGCCATCGGGACCGTGGTGCCGTCATGCAGAAGTCCGACCAGACCGCCGGCCGTGGCGCCTAGGCCCATTTGCAGGAAGCCGAGCAGGGCGGACACGGTGCCGGCCTTGCTGGGGAATGGTCCGATGGCTCCGGCGGTGCCGTTGGGGATGATCAGGGCGCAGGCGAAGAAATAGACGGTCATGGGGGCGACGATGGCGGCAACCTCCTGAATGCCCGACAGGGCCAGGGAGGCGAGGATGCCGCCCGCCGCCGTTGCCAGCGCGGTGCCGATCAGCAGTACGCGTTCGATGCCCAGCTTCATGGTCAGCTTGGCCGACGAGAATGCGCCGCTCATGTAGCCGACCACCACGGCGGCGAACACGAACCCGAAGTTCGACGGCGCCACGCCCAGCACGTCGATCACCACGAACGAACTGCCCGAGATGAAGCTGAACAGGCCGCCGAAGGCAAACCCGACAGTCAGCGTATAGCCCATGAACACGCGCGACCCGAATAGCGACACGTAGTTGCGCAGCAAACGCGCGGGCTTGAGGGCCTGGGGATCACGGCGGGTGTTGGTCTCGCGTAGCATCCACCACGTGGCGGCCAGCACCGCCAGCCCGAACACCGCGAGCACCGCGAAATTGGACCGCCAACCCAAGGTGGCGTGCAGCCAGCCGCCCAGGATCGGTCCCACCGCCGGGGCCAGCGCCATGGCCGAGGCCATGTAGGACAGCATCCGCGCCCCCTCCTCGCGGGTATAGACGTCGCGCACCACGGCACGGGCCAGCACCGGCCCGGCGCAGGCTCCCACCGCCTGGATGAAGCGCGACGCGACCAGCGCTTCGATGGTCGGGGCAAACAGGCAGGCGATCGACGCCAGCATGTACAACGCCACCCCACCGATCAATACCGGCCGCCTCCCGAAGCGGTCCGACAGCGGGCCATAGACCAGCATCCCGCAGGCAAACCCGGCGATGAACACCGACAGCGTCAACTGCACCTGCGAGACGCTGGTATTGAACGCCCGCGTCATGTCGGGCAGCGACGGCAGGTACATGTCGGTGGAGATCGGTCCGAACGCGACCAAGACGGTCAGCAGAATGGCGACCGGCAGCGACCGGGGATCGGGCCTATGGGGCATGGGCGGGAGGTCCTCGATGGCGTTTTGGTTTCGTATGAAACTAGTTTACGCCGCATTCCGCAGATGTTCCACGACCATCCACCCACCGATGGCGACAAACCCGATCCCGGCGATCAGTTTGAGCGGCACGCCTTCGATGTAGCGGGCGGCCAAGGCGCCGATGAACACCGCCAGGGCCGACGATAGGACCAGCGCGGCCGATGAGGCGACGAAGATGCCGAACGGATGAACGTCCTTCTGGCTCGCAAACAGCATGGTGGCGAGCTGCGTCTTGTCGCCCAATTCGGCGAGGAAAACGGCCAGAAAAACGGGACCCAGGGCGTAAAGGGAAGGCATGGCGGGGAGTATCCTGCGGCGGTGAAAAACACGCCACTCCCTTACGCCACCATGGCCGCAACGGCCAGCGCAAATTGCGCAGGCCCGCGCCCCTGTCGGCTGGCGTCAACCAGCCGGGGGCAGGGCGCGGATTTGCTGTTCGATGTCGGGCCGTTGCGGGCTGTCGGCGGGCAGGGTGTCCAGCAGGCGGCCCCACAGGCGGCGGGCCTCGCCGGTCTGGCCGTCAAGGGCGGCGCCCAAGCCGGCGTAGTAGAGGGCCTCGGCGTTGTCCGGTTCGATGGCGAGGATGCCGCGCACTGTGGCAAAGAACGCCTCGGGCGGCTTTTCGGCACCGCTGCTTTCGGCGTGGGCGAGCAGCGCCCCGGCTTGCCCAAAGCGCGACTCCACGTCGTCGGCGCGCAGGGCGGCGGCGCGGCCATAGGCTTCGGCGGCGTCCTCGAACCGGCGCATCACGCCGTAGGACCGACCAAGGCGCATCCACCCGTCATAGTCTTCGGGATTGGCGGCCAGACGTTCGGCCAGGCCCTTGACCATGCCGTCCACCATGGCCTGTTCTTCCGGCGACAGGCCGGGCGCTTCGCCGTTCTCAGTCGAGGCCACGGCGGCATCATCGTTGCCGGTGGCGGCAAGGTCGAGGTCCTCGCCGCGCTGTTCGGCGTCAAACAGGTCCAAGGCGTGAACCGGCCGCACGCTGGCGGGCATGATCCCGGCCTGCTGCCCAAGGCCGCCCATGCGCTGTCGGAGCATGGGCATCCACGGCGCGTCGGGCGGCGAGGTGGCCGAGATTTCGCGCCAGATGGCCATGGCCTTGCGCGGCTCGTCCTGTTGCGAGCGGGCCAGCCCCAGGTAATAGCGGGCACGCGGCTCGCGGCGGTCCAGGCGCAGGGCGTTGCGGAACGCCGCCTCGGCCGGGGCGCCGACGGTGCCGTCGGTGGCGAACACATGCGCCTCGCCCAGCGACGACCACACCTCGGGCTCCACGTTACCCAGGCGGATAACCTTGTCATAGGCGCGCAGGGCATCCGGCCATTGCTGAAGCCGCGAATGCGCCTCGGCCAGAGACAGCCAGCCGTCCTGGTTTTTGGGGTCCTTGGCGGTGCTGGCTTCCAGCGTTACGACGCTGGCCCGCAGGCGCTGGATTTCGTCCTCGGGAAGTCCCAGGCGTTCCCCCTCGCGCGCCGCGATGGGGCGGTCGGGCAGGCCCGGCGCGCCGACCGTGCCGTACACGGCAATGGCGCCAACCGGCACCAGCACGCCCAGCATCACGGCCAGGGCGATGCGCAAGCCGCGCCCGGTATCCACCACGCCGCCCTTGCCGCCTTCGGCATCGACGGCCAGCATGCGGCGCTGGATCTCGACGCGCGCGGCCTCGGCCTGGGACTCGTTAAGCAGGCCACGTTCGACATCGCGGTCGATCTCGCCAAGCTGGTCCTTGTAGACCTGAAGGTCATAGTCGGCCCGCCGCACGCTGTGTTCTGGACGGCGCAGCAGGGGCAACACCACAAAGGCAGCGGCGATAAAGGCCAACAGGACGGAGAGGATGATTTGCACGGTCATGCGGTGTCTCCGGCCCCGTCGGTGTCCTTGAGAAGTTTGTCCAGCTTGCGGCGTTCCTCGGCCGACAGCGGCGGCGGCGCGGACTCGGCGGCCACGGTCGCGGCGATGGCGGACCCGCCACGCGCCTTGTAGAACCGCCAGCCGCCGAACACCGCAAGAACGGCGAACAGCAGCGGCCCGAACCACAGGATATAGGTCGATGCCTTGAACGGCGGCCGCAGCAGCACATAGTCGCCGTAGCGGTCCACCACGTACTTGATGACCTGATCGTCGGCATCGCCCTGCATCAGCCGATCGCGCACCACCAGCCGCAGGTCGCGGGCCAGTTCGGCGTTGGATTCGTCGATGCTTTCGTTTTGGCAGACGACGCAGCGCAGTTCCTTGGAAATCTCGCGCGCCCGCAGTTCCATCACCGGGTCGGCGAGCATTTCATCGGGCTGCACGGCGGCAACCGGCGATGCCGCCATCATCACGGCGATGATCGGAAGGAGGAACCGGGTCATGGGCTTTTCCGAAGCTGCGCGATCAAGGGCTTGAGCGTGTTTTCCCACACCTCGGTCGTGACCGGGCCGATGTGCTTGTAGCGGATGACCCCCTTGGGATCGACCACGAAGGTTTCCGGCGCGCCGGTCACGCCAAAGTCGATGGCGACGCGGCTATCGGCGTCATGGCCCACCCGGTCGTAGGGGTCGCCGTGGCGGCCCAGCCAGCGCATGGCGTCGCGCGGGTCTTTTTCGCGCCACGCGATGCCGTGGATGGGCACCTCGCCAGTCTTGGAAATGTTCACCAGGATGGGATGCTCGGCAATGCAGGCCACGCACCACGACCCGAAAATATTGACCAGGGTGACTTGGCCGGTCAAATCGGTGCTCGACAGCGGCTTGCCCCGGTCGGGCAACGCCTCCAGCGCAAAGCTCGGCACCGGGCGGTCGATCAGGACCGATGGAATGGTCTTGGGATCACGCCCCAGGCCCACCGTGAACATCACCGCCAACGCGGCCAGCACCACGATGGGCACGAGATAAATGAGCTTTTTCATGGTGCCATTCAGCCTTTCTTACGCCCGCGCCGGTTTGGCACCGGCGGGCACCCGGTCACGGCGGCGCACCGGAGCGCCGATGCGGTGGCGGCGGTCGGACAACGACACCAACCCGCCCAAGCACAGCATTGCCGAGCCATACCACAGGAACGGCACCAGCGGCTCGAAGTACAGGCGGGTGACGAAGGCCTGCCCATCGGGCGTCGGGTCGCCGATCACGGCATACAGGTCGTGAATGCCGGTGGTGTAGATGGCCGCCTCGGTGGTCGGCATGGGCGGGGACGTGTAGGTACGTTTTTCCGGGTGCATCAGCCCGAGGTCCTCGCCGTCCTTGGACAGCCGGAAGGTGCCACGCACGCCGGTATAGTTCTCGGCCCTGAATGTTTCGGCCGACAGCAGGGTGAAGTCCCAGCCGCTGACCGACACGGTTTCGCCGAACTTCTGGGTCTGCACCGTCTCGCCCTTCCAGGCGGACGAGGCCGTCACCCCGGCGACGATCAGCGCCACGCCCGCATGGGCGATGGTCATGCCCCACGCCGCGCGGGGCAGATTGCGCGCCCGGCGGCCGCTTTCGGCCAGGGAAGCGCGGAACAGCCGCACGCGGTCGGCGAACTCCATCAGCGTGCCGACGAACAGCCAGATGGCAATGCCGATGCCGAACGCGGCCAGCACATCGCTCAGAGCGCCGCCACGCATCAACCACACCGCGCCCATGCCCGCCACGCCCAGCGCGGCAGCCACCCACAGCCGGGCCAGCGCCCCGCGCAGATCGCCGCGCTTCCAGGCCAGCATCGGGCCGATGGCCATGGCGATGATCGCCGGAACCATCAGCGGCACGAACACCGCCTCGAAGAACGGCGGCCCCACCGACACCTTGCCGAGCCCCAGGGTATCGGCAATCAGCGGATACAAGGTGCCCAGCAGCACGGTGGCGGTGGCCGTGGACATCAGCAGGTTGTTGAGCAGCAGCCCGCCTTCACGCGACACCGGGGCGAACAGCCCGCCGCCCTTGAGCTGCGGCGCGCGGATGGCATACAGGGTCAGCGCCCCGCCCATCGAAACCACCAGCAGCAGCAGGATGAACACGCCGCGTGTCGGGTCGGCGGCAAAGGCATGGACCGAGGTGATGACCCCCGACCGCACCAGGAACGTGCCCAGAAGGCTCATGCCAAAGGTCAGGATGGCAAGCAGGATGGTCCAGCTTTTGAGGCTGTCGCGCTTTTCCACCACGATGGCCGAGTGCAACAGCGCGGTGCCGACCAGCCACGGCATGAAACTGGCGTTTTCCACCGGGTCCCAATACCACCAGCCGCCCCAGCCCAGCTCGTAATAGGCCCACCAGGAGCCCAGCGCGATGCCGGCGGTCAGGAACACCCAGGCGACCAGGGTCCACGGCCGCACCCAGCGCGCCCAGGCGGCATCCACCTTGCCCTCGATCAGCGCTGCGACGGCGAAGGAGAAGGCCATCGAGAACCCGACGTAGCCCAGGTACAGCATGGGCGGATGGAACGCGAGGCCGGGGTCCTGCAACAGCGGATTGAGGCCGCGCCCCTCGAACGGCGCCGGATCGATGCGCAGGAACGGGTTGGACGTGAACAGGATGAAGGCCAGGAAGCCCAGCGTGATCATCGCCTGCACCGACAGGGCGCGGGCGCGAAGCTGCGGCGGGATGTTGCTGCCCGACAGCGCCACGGCCAGCCCGAAGATGACCAGCGTGGTGATCCACAGGAGCAGCGAGCCTTCGTGGTTCCCCCACACGCCCGAGATCTTGTAGAGCATCGGCTTGTCGGTGTGGGAGTTCTCGAACACGTTGCTGACCGAGAAGTCCGACACGACGAAGGAATAGGTCAGCGCCAGGAATGAAAAGCCGACCAGCAGGGCCAGGGCGACCGCGCCCGGCCGGGCCAGGCTCATCATGGCCGCGTCGCCGCGATGGGCACCGACCAGCGGCACGATCGACTGCGCGACGGAAACGAAAAGCGCCAGGATCAGGGCGAAATGGCCCAGTTCGGCAATGCTGAATGCGGCCATCAGGTCGCCCGCCATGAACTAGCTCCCGGTCTGGGGTGCGGTGTCGGAAATGGGCATGGAGTTCGGCATCTGGCCGGACCGCTTCAGGGCGTCGGACACCTCGGGCGGCATGTAGTTTTCGTCATGCTTGGCCAGGACTTCAGTAGCCTGGAACACGCCTTCGGGGGACAGGCGGCCTTCGGTCACGACGCCTTGGCCCTCGCGGAACAGGTCGGGCAGGATGCCGCTGAACACCACCGGCGTCGTGTTCGCATAGTCGGTCACGACGAAGCGGATGGTCTGGCCGTCGCGCTCGACCGACCCATCCTCGACCATGCCGCCCAGACGGAGCCTCTGGTCGGGCTTCAACGGCTTGGTCTTCAGGTCGGAGGGGCTGTAAAAGAACACGATGTTGTCCTGGAACGCCGTCAGGACCAGCGCGGTGGCGCCGCCCAGCAGCAACATGCCCAGGCCCACCAGCGTCAGGCGGCGCTTTTTGCGGGTCATTCCGGCCATCAGCCTGTCTCCTCGTTGGCGGTCACGTCGGCGCGTTCGCCCACCGGAGCCGCAGCACCCCGGCGGGGGCGGCGGGGGCCGCGCGAGGCCAGCAGCGCCTCAAGGGTGCGTTCCCGGCTTTTCAGGCCGCGCCACGTGGCGATGAACAGGACGCCCAGGACGATGGCCGCGACCGCGTAGCTCGGCCATACGAAGCCAGCATATCCGCCCATGTCGAAATAGTTTGCCATGACGTTTGTCAATTCCCGGATGGAGCCAGCGGACTAGCCGTGGATCTCGCTCATGCGCAGGGCGCGGATTTTCGCGTCGGCGATTTCGGCCTTGATGCGCAGCAAAACTACGGTGACGTAAAAGGCCTTGAAGGCCAGCCCCATGATCAACAGGGGCCACAGCATGGACGGATCGACGGCCGGGCCGTCCATGCGCACCACGCTGGCCGGCTGGTGCAGGGTGTTCCACCAATCGACCGAAAACTTGATGACCGGCACGTTGACGAAGCCGACCAAGGCCAGCACCGCCGCCGCCTTGTTGCCGCGCTGCGGGTCATCGAAGGCGTTTTGCAGCGCCATGTACCCGAAGTACAGGAACAGCAGGATCAGCATGGAGGTCAGGCGGGCGTCCCACACCCACCACGTTCCCCACATCGGCTTGCCCCACAACGCCCCGGTGACGAGGCAAACAAACGTGAAGGCCGCTCCCACCGGGGCCGTCGCGCGACCCGCCAGATCGGCCAGCGGATGCTTCCAGATCAGCGACACGGCGGCGGCCACGGCCATGGCGGTGTAGGCGAACATCCCCATCCACGCCGCCGGGACGTGGATGTACATGATGCGCACGGTATGGCCCTGCTGGTAATCGACCGGCGACCATATCAGCGACAACGCCAGCCCCGCCGCCAGACTCAGCACCAGAATTCCGGTGCTCCACGGCAGTATGGCATTGGCGAGCTTCAGGAACCGATTGGGGTTCGCGAAACGATGCATGGGTTCTCCGGCCTCCCGCGCGGTCCGTTTGTCGAACCGCCATATTATATCAGGAGGAACTGTTGTAGCGATCCTCTCGGAACGATTCCAGTAAGTTCGGTCCGGGGTTCTTCCTGGCCGCCGATATGGGCGAAATTGTGGCCTTTATCAAGACAAGACGCGAACGGGGATCTATTCGACCGCTTGACGCAGGGCGGCGCCGGTGGCCCACGGACACAGCGCCAGCGACACCAGCAGCATGGCTCCCATTATCAACAATTGCGCGCGGTACTCCATGCCCATCACCGCCGCATCGATGGCCGATACCCCAAAGATCAGCACCGGCACATAAAGCGGCAGGACCAGCAGCGACAGCAGCACCCCGCCGCGCCGGGCACCCAGCACCAGCGCCGCCCCCACCGCGCCGATCAGCGACAGGGTGGGCGTGCCGACGAGCATGGCGGCGATCAGCACGCCGAACCCTTCGTTGTTCATGTTCAGCAGCACGGCCAGGACCGGCGCGGCCAGAATGAGCGGCAGCCCGGTGGTCAGCCAATGCGCGGCCACCTTGCCCAGCACCACCACCGACAGCGGCATCGGGGCCATGGTCAGCAGGTCGAGCGAGCCGTCCTCGTAATCGGTCTGGAACAACCGGTCGAGCGACAGCATGGAGGCCAGCAACGCCGTTACCCACAGCACCCCGGCGGCAACGCGCTCCAGGATGCCGGATTCGGGGCCGACGCCGAACGGAAACAGCACCACGGTCAGCACGAAGAACGCCACAACCATCATGCTGTCCGACCCCTGGCGCAGGGCCAGACGCAGGTCGCGGCGGATTACGGCGAGCAGGGCGTTCATGCCTGGGCGGCCTCCCACTCGGCATCCAGGGCGTCCCAGGCACCTGACGTGTCGGCTGCGAAGTCATCCATGTGAAACGTCCGCGCGCCCGGCAGGTCGATGTCGGAATGGGTCGACAGGGCCACCATGCCCCCGGCGGCGCGATGCTCGGCCACGCAGGCCTCCAGCACCTTGATCGAGGCCTTGTCAAGCGCCGTGGTCGGCTCGTCGAGCAGCCACAGCGGGGCGGGTGCGGCAACCAGACGGGCCAGATTGACCCGGCGCTTTTGGCCCGCCGACAGCATCTTGCCCGGCACGTCGGCCAGCCGGTCCATCGCAAAGCATTCCAGCCCGCGCTGCACGGCCGCGGCCACGTCGCGGGTGTCGGGCGCCCAGGTGCGGACCCAAAAGGAAATATTCTCGGCCACCGACAGCACCGGCTTCACGGCGTCCAGATGGCCGATGTAGCGGCTGCGCGCGCCGTGGTCTTCGCGCTCGTCGCGCACCGGCGCACCGTCCCACGTCAGCGCCCCGGCAGCGGGACGGATGAGCCCGGCCAGCAGACGCAGGAAACTCGACTTGCCCGACCCGTTGGGACCGAGCAACAACAACGCTTCGCCGGGGGCCAGGGTGAAATCCAGCCCGGTAAACACCACCCGCTCGCCCCGGATGCAGGTCAGCCCGCGCCCCTCGAACAGGGGCGACGCGGCAGGCTCGGGGCGGACGGAGGGTTCAGGCGCGGTCATGGCCGGACGATACCAGATGGACCGCACCCGGCAATGGGAAATGGCGGCTGCCAAGTGCTAAAGCGGTTTGTTTTTAACCTGACCAACCGTGCGGCTGGAACGGTGAAGGGGTTGAACACAGAGAACGCAGAGGTCACAGAGAACACCGAGGTTTCGGTGCAGGTGCCGCGCGCAGCCCCTCTGTGCCAACGTGCTTGAGACACTCTGAGGGGTGTCGTTTAGTGAGCAGAGCACAGGGGGAAGTGAGCGATGTCAGGCGCGACGCCTACGATTGTAGTTGATGGGGCGATGCCTTCA
>JBAYSM010000124.1:0-10841 GCA_041676205.1 Rhodospirillaceae bacterium
CACCATCTGGATGAGCACGCGCAGGCTGACGATGTCGGCGTAGTGGGCATAGGTGACGGTGCCGGCCTCCCACAGCGTGCGGAACTGAAACACCGAGGTCTCCACCGGATGAGGCGAAAACAGCGGCAGCACCTCCAGGCCGTCAATGTCGTTCCAGACGTCCCAGTCCAGGTCGCGCACGTCAAAGAAATCGCCGAACTCCGTCTCGGCAATGCTCATCAGCGCGGCCAGCTTGCGGGCCACCGTGGCGCGCACCGCCGGAGTCGCGAAGTAGCGCACCCGGTGGTCGGAACGGACCAGGGTGGTTAGGCCGGAGAAATGGTCGTCATGGCAGTGGGTATGAAAGATGCCGTCGATCTCATGCACGCCGATGCCGAGCGCCTCCAGCACGGCGCCGAGATTAGGCCCCGCGTCGATCAGGTAGATGCGCCCCTGGAACATCAAAATGCTGCCCATGGTCGGGCGGTTGACGTCCCAGCCGTCCCCCTCGCCCGAATGCACCACGCTGAAATACTCGCGCCGCAGGTTGCGATAGCCCAGGCGGTACGGCGCCTCATAGGGCACGCCGAGCGGCAGGTTGAGATCCACGGTGGCGGTATCCTCGCCGTGGCGGAACTCGAACACGTTGACGTCGATGCGCCGCACCGACACGCCGGGCGCCAGATCGACGGCGCCTTCCTCAAGCTC
The DNA here is from genome assembly GCA_041676205.1 of Rhodospirillaceae bacterium. Taxonomy (GTDB): domain Bacteria; phylum Pseudomonadota; class Alphaproteobacteria; order Rhodospirillales; family Rhodospirillaceae; genus Cauispirillum. Next base: position 688 of record JBAYSM010000124.1, read on the forward strand.
GCGCAGGTCGAGCAGGTCTTCGGGGCGGCGGATGGCCCCGAAGGCGAACCGCAGCTTGACGCGCATCCACTCGGCGGCGGTGTCGGGCGGCACCCCCGCGGCGACCATTTCCTCGACCGAGGTCAGGCCGTAGTTGCCCCGGTGGATGTATTCCATTTGTGCCCGCAACTGGTCGCGGCGACCGATCAACATCGGGCGTCGGCCCGTATTATTGGGATGGCCGGGCAGCATCATGCCTTGGCGATAGAGCATCTGCAGGACCGGGAATTCGCCCAAATTGCACAGCTCGCCGCCTTGCGAGGAGAGGTCCGACAGCAAAATCGCATTGGGGCCGGTTTCAGCCATCACCCCAGCCCGCTCGACACTACGGATGAGGCCGCGCTTCATCAGATGCTTGACCACATCGGCTGGCGCACCGCACAGCACCCGCAGATCAGCCTCGGGAACCTCCACCCAGGCGACGCCGGGCAGGACTTCGATCACATCCACCGCGCGCTCCTGCGACACTCCGGGATTTTCAGAAGTCTGCGCCCATTCCGGGCGGCCGTGAAGGCCGCGCCTGGAATTGTTTCGCCTCGGGCAATAAAAGACGGCCGCCCCCTTGCCGGGAGCGGCCGCCTTCATCTGTATGCGGTCGTTTTAATTAGGCCGACTTGCGCAGGCCATGACGCTGTTCGATCACCACTTCGGCAACCTGCACAGCATTCAGCGCGGCGCCCTTGAGCAACTGGTCGCCGCACACGAAGAACTCCAGGCCGTGATCGCCGAACACTAGATTCTGGCGGATGCGGCCGACCTCCACATCGTACTTGCCCGACGCATTGAGCGGCATCGGATAAGCCTTGGCGGCCGGATCATCGACCACCTTGACGCCCGGCGCCTGGGCCAGCAGAGCGCGGGCGGCAGCGGGATCAACCGGCTTTTCGGTTTCCACCACGGCGCTTTCGGCATGGGCGCGCGAAGTCGGGATGCGGACCGCCGTGCACGACACCGCCAAATCGGGCAAGCCCATGATCTTGCGGCATTCCCATGTGACCTTCATCTCTTCCTTGGTGTAGCCATTGGCCTGAAAGGCGTCGATGTGCGGGATGAGGTTGAACGGCAGCGGATGGGCGAACACGCTGTTGGCGGCCTTGCCGGTGGCAAGGTAGGCGCGTGCCTCGTCCTCCAGTTCCTTCATGCCTTCGGCCCCGGCGCCAGACGCTGCCTGATAGGTCGACACGATGACCTTCTTCAGGCCGTACACCTTGTGCAGCGGCCACAGGGCGACAGCGAGGATCGCCGTGGTGCAGTTGGGGTTGGCGATGATGCGCGCATCGCCGACCGCCTCGGGATTGATCTCGGGGATCACCAGGGGCTTGTCGTCGTCATAGCGGAAGGCCGACGAATTATCGATCACGGTGACACCACGTGCGGCGAGTTGCGGCGCGAACTCCTTGGCGAAATCCCCGGACACGGCCATCAGCGCGATATCGCATTCGGCGGCGGCATCCACGGAAAAGGCCTCGATGGTCTTGGTGCCGTAGGGAGTGTCGATGGTTTTGCCGGCACTGCGCGCGGAGGCAAAAAGGCGCAGTTCGCTCAGCGGGAACGCGCGGTCATGCAGCACGTTCACCATCTCTTGCCCGACAGCCCCGGTCACGCCGATGACGCAAACCTTGGGACCAGAAGCCATATCTTGAGCCATAAGGGAAAATCCCTGTTCCGAGTGATAAGGAAGGGCGGCGTTATAACAGGTTTCGCAGGGGATTTGAACCGCAAGCCGCGCAGGTCATAGGGTTGGCCGCTTCTGGAATCCCTGTGGCGGCGCCTCGTTGACCGATTCGGCCGTCACGTCGACAACCTGGGCGGCGGGCGGACCCTCATGGCAGGCCGCAATCATGTCCGCCACCGTCGCTGCGGGGCCGTGAAACAGCGCCTCCACCGACCCGTCGGCCCGGTTGCGCACCCACCCCGACAATCCCCGCGCCTGCGCTTGCTCGGCGGTCCAGGCGCGATACCACACCCCCTGCACGCGGCCGGTGATGCGGACAAGGGTAGTGTGGACGGACATGGGAGGCTCTCCAAAAGAATGAAGGAGCACACCCTACCGCAGATCAAGCCCGGTTCAAGCCTAGCCTTCGGCTGCGTCCTCGACTTCGGTGATGGGGGCCGTGGTGAACAGGTAGGTCTTGAGCTGTTCGGCCCAGTCGCTGTCGTTGCGGCGCAGCCATTCCAGGACCATGCAGGCGTGCTCGATCTCCTCGCGCATGTTATGGAGCAAGACGGCGCGGAGCGCGTCGTCTTCGCAGTCGTCGGCACGCTGGCGGTACCAGTCGGCGGCCTCCAGTTCCTCCATCAACGACACGATGGCGTGGTGTTGATGCAGTGTCTTGGTCGTCAGGCGTTCACGGGGGGCGTGCAGGCCGTCACTCGCCATGGTCGGTTCTCCTCAGACATAGGACCTCTGTTAACGCCCGATGAAGGCGTGCGGGCGCGCAAAAAAGTGCCGTCCCGCATCCCGGTCGCGGGCGTTTCCCCCACAGGGCCGGGCATGGTATGAGTGCGGACTTAACACCGATGATGGAACGCGCAATGAACCAGTGGCTGAAGTTCGGGCTGGAAATGGGACCTTTGCTGGTCTTCTTCGTGGCCAACGCCAAGTGGGGCATTCTGACGGGAACGACCGTGTTCGTGATCGTCACCGCAATCGCGCTGACCACCTCTTATGTGCTGGTCCGCAAGGTGCCGTTCCTGCCGTTGGTGTCTGGGATCTTCGTGCTGACCTTCGGCGGCCTGACGATCTATCTGGAAGACGACCTGTTCATCAAGCTCAAGCCGACCATCGTCAACGTGCTGTTCAGCGCGGCCCTGATGATCGGCCTGCTGACTGGGCGCAACCTGCTGCGGCTGGTGTTCGAGGCCGCCTTCAAGCTGACCGAGGAAGGCTGGCGCGTGCTGGCGTGGCGCTGGGCGTTCTTCTTCCTGCTGCTGGCGGTCATCAACGAGGTGGTGTGGCGCAGCTTCCCGACCGACACCTGGGTCAGCTTCAAGGTGTTCGGGATCATGCCGCTGACCGTGCTGTTCAGTCTGGCCCAGCTACCCCTCTTGATGCGCCACCAAGCGGTCGAGGAAGGCGAGACGTCTTAGCCTTTCAGCGTGCCAACAGCCCACTTTCGCAAACCGTAACCCCTTGGGCGCACGCCCTTATTTCAGTTCGGCGCGGCCCTCGACACGGGTAGCGTGGAAGAGCCTCAAGGCATCTGGAAAGCCGATCCCGGCCCCGGAGACCACAGACGTTCATCCGCGCGAGGGCCACCATGATCGAGCCCAACACCGCACTCGTGGCTGCTTCCGTTCTCCTGACCGTCCTCGTGATGGGCATGGGGATTGGAGCGTTAGTCATGCGTGCCGCAGCACGACGCGACGCGGAGGCTGACGGCACCGTCACGCCCTCCGCCAGCCCTGCCTCCACCCCGGCAGACGTGCGGGCCAGTGCGGTACGGCTCATGGGGTCCTGGCCCAACGGATGCGTCCATGTCTTCAGCCGGGACCTCAGGGTTCAGATGGCAGAGGGGGAAGGCCTGACGCGGTTCGGCCTGGAGCGTGGCCAGGCCGGTCAACCCCTGCGACAGGGTTTCCCGAGGGACGCGGCGCAGCGTTTGGAACCGGCGTTGCGCCGCGCCCTCCTGGGGCACAGGGATCGGTTTGAAATGACCCTGGCCGGCGTGCCCGTGCTGGCCGCCTGCGGACCGCTGGGCGAGGAATCAGGTCCGGCCGGCAGTGTCATCCTCATCCTTCAGGACATCAGCGAGCAACGCGCCCGGCTGGATGCCATGGAAGCGGCCCGCCGTCAGGCAGAAGCGCGGATGACCGAACTGGCGGCAACCGACCGTGACCTGGAAACCTTTGCCAGCAATGCAACCCGCGACCTGCGCGACCCCTTGCGCCTGCTCGCAGCCTATTTGGCGGTCATCCGGCAACGCCATGCCCGTGTGCTTGACCAGGACGGGCTGGCCCTGTTGCGGCAGGCCGAGGAAGGGGCGCGCCGCATGGACCGCAGCCTGCGCGACGTGCTGGAGTACGCGGCTCTTGATGGCGTGGAAGCCCCCCGGCGCCCGGTTGCCCTGGCCGAGGCGGTAGGCCGGGCGCTGCGCGACCTGATCGTGCCGTTGCAGGAAAGCGGCGGGCAGGTGGATATTCGCGACCCACTGCCGACCGTACGCGGCGCACCCGACCAGATCCAGCGCTTGTTCCGAGCGGTGCTGGGCAATGCCCTGCGGCACCGGCGGGCCGGATGCACTCCGATCATTACCATCGGCTGCGAGGAAGAAGACGGAACGTTCTGGCGGCTGTGCATCCAGGACAACGGCCCCGGCGTGCCGGCCGACGAGCGGCAGGCCCTGTTCGAGCCTCTGCGCCGTCGCAGCGCCACCAGCGTAGAGGATAGTGGCATGTCCTTGGCCATAGCGCGGCGCATCGTGGAGGCGCACGGTGGGCGCATCTGGGTCATGCCGACCGCCGTGCCCGCGCCGCCCCGGAATGAAAGCGGCACGACGCTGTGCTTCACGTTGCCCATCGACCCGACGGCGGGCGATCCACCGGCCGCCCTGGCCGTGCGGCTGGGTCTAGGCCGGTAGCCGAACCAGGCCCAGATATCGCGCGACACTCTCCAGTTCGGCCCGGATGCGGTTGCGGCGCTGGACGGCCTCGTATTCGTCGCCCCATTGCGCGGCCTGATAGAGTTCATCGACCAGCGAGGTGGTGTAGGCGTCCTCGGCGGTCATGCGGCCTTCGACCAGCGCGATGCCGATCAGCGGCGAGCCGCACAAGGGCGCCGCCACCTGAACCGCCGTCAACGTCGCATCGTCCATCGCCTCGAACGCCGCCCGCAGCGCGACATGAACGGCAGGCGGCTGGGTGACGGGCATCAACCCCTCCGTCACCGCCCAGGCGCAGCCGAAACGGCCCGTCGCCCAAGCCAGAAGGGGGTCCCATACCGCCGCCTGACGAGCCACGAGATCAGCGGGTTCGGCGGCGCGGTAGCACAGAACCTCCGACCCGGCGAAGGCCATCAATTCATCGATGATGGCGTCGCGCATCATGCCGACGCGGTCCTGCGCCGTAGTGGCAAGTTGGGTCATCGGCATGGTGTCGGGGTCCAGGGTCTCGCCCTGACTGTTCCATTCCTCCGCCACCGCCTCGGCCAAGGCGCGGGTCTGCACGACCAGAGGCTTGCGCGACGGTACGCGGACCGGCCTGCCATCCAATGCAATCCCAAAGCCCGAGGTCCCGAGAAGGGCGCAATCGTCGATCACCGCCGCCTGTTTCCAGAAACGGCGCGGTCGCTGGTTCACCACGAAAAACTCTCCGTCTTATTGATTGAATCTTAACGTCCGAACAACTGGTTCAAACCTTTTCCCAGGTCCTGGATCGGATTGCTCGACGCAGTAGCCGGAGTTGCCGGATCCTGAGTTGGTGCGGCAGCCTTGCCCGGACCACCGAGCGCCGTGACGCACGGCTGGGTATCCGCCGACGCGTGGCCCATCAACCCTTCGGCCACCAAGGAGGCACCGCCGGTCGCCAGTGCACCCAGAACAGAGGCCGCCGTCTTGGCAACGCCGATCACATCGGGGGCCACCTTGGGTTGAGCCAGGGAGCCTTGCAGGCGCACCATCTCGGCCAGCTTGCCGGCCGAGATGCCAACCCCGCCCTTGGGATAAGGCCGCACGGCGACATCGATCTTTTCGGCCCCCAGGTCGACGGTGCCGGACGACACCACGCTCATGCGGGTGGTCTCCATGGCGATGGCGCGATCGTACTCGATCACCCCGCGCCGCGCCCGCAGGTTCACGGCGGCACAGACCAGATCAGCGTACTCGCGCTTTTCGGCCATCGGATTGAGCGTCTCGGACAACTGGTTCAAGACGTCTCCCCCGGCCCAATCGATCACAGCCTGATTGACCCGCCCCGGTCCCACCGAAATACGCACGGTCCCGTCCAGGCTGCCCATCAGGCCGGCCATCGACGTGCCCGCCGCACTCAGGTTGACCTGCGCATCGGTCGGCGCATCGGTCAGCAGGTCAGAGCGCGCCATGTCGGCGAACAATGTCCCCAGCACCACCTTGTCGCCGCTGACGTCGGCCTTGATATCCAGGGACTTGCCGGACGACGCATCGGCCGCAATGGTTCCCTTGACGATGCCGCCCCCCAGGCGCGCCTGCACGGGGTTCAGCGCCAACCGCCCGCCCTTGAGCGCCCCGCGCGCACCGAGTCCTTCAAGCACCACGCCATCGGGCAGAACCAGCCGGGCAATCTCCACATCGAAGGCAGCGTTAACGGCCTTAAGGTCTTCAAGCGGCAGAGGGTCGCTGGAGAACACACGGTCACGCGGCGTCGCCGTGGCGGGCGTCGCCGGCGCGGTAGTTTCAGGCGATTGGCCCTGCAGTTCGCCAAGGTCGATCAAGGCCGCCTGAATACTCGCCGTGATATCCGGCACAGCCCCTCCCAGGGCGACATTCACCGCCCCGGCGGCGGTCGAACGACCAGCCTTCAGCGTCATGTCACTGAGCGCCCAGGCGGTGCCGCCGCCTTTCACCCGCCCCTTGAGATCAAGCGGCGGCAGGGTCGGCAGGTCTCCGACCAGCGGCGCAAGTCCGGCCAGTTCGGTGGCCTGAACGCTGACGGCCATGTCGATGCCGCGCCCAGCAAAGGGTTCGGCGACTCCACCATCGGCCATCACCGCGACGCCGCCGACAGTGCCCTTCAAGGCCACCGGATAAGGCGCGCCGCCGGTTCCGGTCAGCCGCGACAGCGGCCCCAGGACACCTTGCACATCGAACGGCACTGCATTGTAGGAGCCAACCAAGGTCAGTGCCAGCGGCTCGTCATAAGCCTCGGCCGACAGATCCAGCTGCGCGACCGAAAGGGTGGTCAGGACATTCCCGTCTTCCTTGATGACAAGGCGGGCATTCTTGATGCGGACTTCTTCCAGGGACGGCAGGCGGAGTTCGCCCTCGGCCTCCTTGGGCGCGGCGGGATCAGCCGGCTGCTGGGGGAACGTCCAGTTGGTCCGGCCCTTGGCGTCGGTTTCCAGGAATATGGCCGCGCCGTCGAGGACCAGCCGCTGGACCTGAATGTCCCCCCGCAACGCCGGAAGCAAGGCCACTTGAGCCTCGAAGTTTTCAACCGCGATCATGTTCGGGTCGCTGGCCCACGGCGCGTTGCCGAACGTCACGCCCTTGACCTGCACCGAGGGGGTCAGGCCGATGACCATTTCCAGATCACCGTCGATGACGAGGTCGCGCCCGGTCAGTTCCTTGGCCTTGGCGATGATCACGCCCTTGTATTGGTTGGCGTCGAGGGTGGCGATCATTGCCGCGGCGGCGACGACCGCGCCAACCACCAGTACGGCACCGATTTTCAAGACAGTGCTGCCGCGCATGACTGTTCCCCCTCTCCGTTGTTCAGGTCACTTGCGCGGCACCGGTCAGGGCATCGACCGCAGCGCGCAAGTCGGCGAAATCTTCCAAAACGGTGGCCGCACCGGCACGACGAAGCTCTACCGGCGCATGGTTGCCCCACGATACTCCGATACCGCCGATCCCGGCTGCTCGCGCCATCATCATGTCAAAGGTAGTATCTCCAACCATAACCGCCAAGTGCGGAGCGACACCTGTTTCCGCCAAGGCATCGCGGGCCATGCGCGGATCGGGCTTTCCGGCGCCGCCGTCCGCCGTCTGCACGGTGACGAAATAGCGTTCCAGGCCGTGCCGTTCGATGAACTTGATCGCGCCGCGATGCGACTTGCCGGTGGCGATGCCCAGCAGCACGCCGGCGGCGTCCAGATCCTCGATCGCCTGCCGGGCGCCCGCAAACAGGTGTTCCTCGTGGTCCGGCGCGGCGCGGCGGGTCATGAAGGCCTGCTTGTAGGCCTCCGACACCCGCAGGTGCGTATCTGGGTCCGCCTCGGGCATCAGCGTCGCCACGGCCTCCACCAGCGACAGGCCGATGACCCGGTGCACGGCGCGCGCGGGCGGCATGGGCAGGCCGCACTCCGTGCAGGCATCGGCCATGGCCGCCACGATGTTGTGCTGGCTGTCGGCCAGCGTGCCGTCGACGTCGAGCAGTACGAGACGCAAGGATTGGCTCACGGGCCGACTCCGTTTCAGGAAATGCACACGCCGCAGGTTTCATCCCCGTCGCCAAACGGATCGGGTGCCTCGTTCAGTTCAAAGCCGAAGAAGTCGAAGCTTTCCGTCATGTGCTCGGCCATCGGGGCAATGACGCGCAGCGTGCCGCCGTCGGGGTGCGGAATGCTGATGGCGCGGGCGTGCAGGTGCAGCTTGCGCGACACGCCCATGCCTTGAAGGTGGGCGTCCGCGCCGCCGTACTTGCCGTCGCCGACGATGGGCGTGCCCATGTAGGCGCAGTGGACACGCACCTGATGGGTCCGCCCGGTGCGCGGCTCCAGCTGCACCCAGGCGGCCTTTTTCTGTGCCGATTCGACCACGCGGTAGTCGGTGACGGCGCTCAAGCCCTCGTAAGGATCAACCTGCATCTTCTCGCCGCCCGAGCCTTCCTGCTTGGACATCGGGGCCTTGATGACGCCCTGCGGCGGGTTCGGCAGGCCGACGACCAGCGCCCAATAGATCTTCTTGGCGTCGCGCGACCGGAACGCCTTGGCGAGCGCCGCGGCGGACTTGGCCGACCGGCCCAGCACCAGAACGCCCGAGGTGTCCTTGTCCAGACGGTGCACCAGCTTGGGCCGCTCCGGCAGATCAAAGCACAGCGCGTCGAGCATGCCGTCCACATGCCGGGTCACGCCCGTTCCGCCCTGCGTTGCCAACCCCGGCGGTTTGTTGAGCACCAGGACCGAGGCGTCCTTGTAGATCACGCTGGCGCGGATCATCGCCTCGTCCTCGGGCGACACGCGGCTGCGCTTTTCAAAGAAAGACGTGCGCTCGGCGGGGACCGTCTCCTCGGTCAGCGGCGGCACGCGCAGGGCCTGGCCGGGTTCCAGGCGCTGGTTCGACTTGGCCCGCTTGCCATCGACGCGGACTTGGCCGGTGCGCAGCAACTTTTCCAGGCGGCCATGGCTCAAGCCCGGATAGTGGCGCTTGAACCAGCGGTCCAGGCGAATGTCGGCCTCGTCGGCGGCAACGGTAACGGTGGTCACGCTCATGGGATGTTCTTTTCTCTACGCCAAGGTCCAGCGAACCATCATCAGTCCGACGAACAATCCAATTACCCCCAGGAAGACCGACGCCGCGCCATAGGCCGCCGCCGCCCCCCAGGTCCCACGCTCGATCAGGGTCACGATATCGAGCGAAAACGTTGAAAACGTGGTGAAGCCGCCCAGGACCCCGGTGAACAGCAGGGCACGGGCCTCGACGCCCAAGGACCAGCGGTGCGCCGCCATTCCGGCCAGCAGCCCGATGGCGAGCGAGCCTACCAGATTAACCGTCAGCGTGCCCCACGGGAACCCGCTGCCGAGCCAACGGCCCATCAGGCTGGTGACGGTGAACCGGGCCATGGAGCCGACCGCTCCGCCCGCCGCCACGGCCAGCAACAGCTTGAGGTTCATGCATCGCCCCCCTCGCCCTTCGTTCTGCGGGACCGCAGCTTGTCCCAGTAGGCGAGCCGCTTGCGGATTTCACGCTCAAAGCCGCGTTCAGGTGGGTCGTAGAAGCGCGGCCGGGGCATTTCCTCGGGGAAATAATCCTGGCCGGAGAATCCGTCGGCGGTATCGTGATCGTACTCGTAGCCGCGCCCATAGCCCAGATCCTTCATCATGCGGGTCGGCGCATTGAGGATATGCTTGGGCGGCATGAGCGAGCCGGTCTGCTTGGCCGCCTTTTTGGCCGCGTTATGCGCCTTGTATCCGGCGTTGGATTTGGGCGCGGTGCCGAGGTAGATGACCAGTTGCGCCACCGCCAGATCGCCCTCGGGGCTGCCCAGGCGGTCGAAGGCCTCCCACGCCGCGATGGCCTGGGTCAGCGCGCCGGGGTCGGCCAGCCCGATGTCCTCGACCGCGAAGCGGGTCAGGCGGCGCAGGATGTAGGCGGGATCCTCGCCGCCATCGATCATGCGGTGCATCCAATACAGCGCGGCATCGGTGTCCGAACCCCGCAGCGACTTGTGCAGAGCTGAGATCAGGTTGTAATGGCCCTCGC
>JBAYSM010000125.1:0-10682 GCA_041676205.1 Rhodospirillaceae bacterium
CCTGATCGGGACGAGTTTCTGAGATCTGAGGGAGGAGGTGGGCTCTGCCCACGCCCGCCAAGGGCCGGTCGGCCCCTGGACCCCAGGAATGATGCTCTTCCTGCCGCGCGCAGCGCATATCTTATAACGCCCGGAAAAATGCCTGCGGCGCAAAGTGAAGTGCCGTAACCTCATGGGTTCCAAGGGCCATGCGGCCCTTGGCGGGTCCGGGCAGCGCCCGCCTGTCCACCCCTATTCGTATACGCGCACGTCGTCGATGACCTTGCCGTCGTTGGGCAGGGTGCCTGGCTCGGCGGGTTCGATGTGGCCTTTGAGCTTGACGACATCCTGCACCGTCTGGCGCACGGCGTCGAGGAAGCCCGGATCGCGGGTGGTGGTTTCGATCTTGAGCACCATCTGGTCGGTGTTGTCGACCGACGACACCACGAGGCGCGCGCGGCTGATTTCCGGGTGGCGCTTGACGACGGCGGCGACCTGTTCGGGGTGGACGAACATGCCCTTGACCTTGGTGGTCTGGTCGGCGCGGCCCATCCAGCCCTTGATGCGCATGTTGGTGCGCCCGCACGGGCTGGTGCCCGGCAGCACGGCACTCATGTCGCCAGTGGCAAAGCGGATGAGCGGGTATTCGGGCGTGAACAGGGTCACGACGACTTCGCCGACTTCGCCGTCGGGCACCGGGTCGCCGGTGCCGGGGCGGACGATTTCGACGATCACGCCTTCGTCCACCACCATGCCTTCGAGCGACGGCGTTTCATAGGCGATCGCACCCAAATCCGCCGTGGCGTACGCTTGGAGGATGCTGATGCCGCGCTCCTTGAACATGGTTCGCAGGGCCGGCGGCAGGTATTCGCCCGACACCACGCCCTTGGTGATGGTCGAGCAATCGATGCCGAGTTCATCGGCCTTTTCCAGGATGATGCGCAGGAACGACGGCGTGCCGGTGTAGGCATTCGACCGCATGGCGGCGATGGCCTGGGCCTGCTGCTCGGTCTGGCCGGTTCCGGCCGGGAACACGGTGCACCCTAACGCGCGGGCACCGTTGTCGAGGATCCAGCCGCCTGGCGTGAAGTGGTAGGAGAACGTGTTATGGACCAAATCGCCCTTGCGGAACCCGGCAGCGTAGAGGGCACGGGCGGCCCGCCAGAAGTTGGCGTTCACTCCCTGCGGCTCGTGAATCGGGCCGGGGCTTTGGAAAATGCGCCCGATCTGGCGGTCGGCGGCGACCAGTCCGCCGAACGGCGGATGCTCGGCCTGTACGGTCTTGAGGTCGTTCTTGCGCGTCACCGGCAGGGCGGCCAGCGCGGCGCGGCTGCTCACCGCTCCGGCGTCCACATCGGCCAGTACCTTGGCGAAGAACGGCGTCTGGGCCTTGGCATGGGCGATTAGACCGGGCAAGGCGGCGAACTGCTCGCGCTCGCGCACGGCGGGATCGCGGATTTCCAGATCGTCGAAATGCATGTCGTCACGCTGCATGGGGTGCCCCTTGGGAAAGAAGGAATTGAACCACAGAGGACACAGAGATCACAGAGAGTCGGCGCAGACTGAAAGGAGAGTGGAAGTACTGAATGGTTTTTCTGCGCGCTACGCGCGCAATAGTTCCTTTACCGTACTTTCAGGCTACTCACATCCTCTGTAAACTCTCGGCTTCTCTGTGACCTCTGTGTCCTCTGTGGTTAATAAACCTACCCTACAGCCAGCGCTTGCGGCGGCGGTAGTGTTTGACGTCGCGGAAGCTCTTGCGGCCCTCGCCGGAGATGCCGAGGTAGAATTCCTTCACGTCGTCGTTTTCGCGCAGTTTGGCCGCCTCGCCTTCCATCACCACACGCCCGTTTTCCAGGATGTAGCCGAAGGTGGCGTAGCGCAGGGCGACCATGGTGTTCTGCTCGGCCAACAGGAAGGAGACGCCCTCCTTGGCGTTCAGTTCACGGACGATCTCGAAGATCTCCTCAACCAACTGCGGGGCCAGACCCATCGACGGCTCGTCGAGCAGGATGACCTTGGGGCGGCTCATCAGGGCGCGGCCGATGGCCACCATCTGCTGTTCGCCTCCCGAGGTGTAGCCGGCCTGGCTGGTGCGCCGCTCGCGCAGGCGGGGGAAGTAGTTGTAGACCATTTCCAGGTCCTGCTTGATGGCGGCGTTGCCTTCCTTGCGGGTATAGGCGCCGGTCAGCAGGTTTTCCTCGACGGTCAGATGTTCAAAGCAGTGGCGGCCTTCCATCACCTGAACGACGCCCATCTTGACGAGGTCGTTGGGGGTCAGGCTCTGGATCGAGTTGCCGTGGTATTCGATCGAACCCTTGGTGACTTCGCCGCGTTCGGCGTTCAGCAGGTTCGAGATGGCCTTTAGCGTGGTCGTCTTGCCGGCGCCGTTGGCGCCCAGCAGGGCCACGATGCCCCCCTCGGGGACTTCCAGCGAAACACCTTTCAGCACCAGGATGACGTGGTCATAAATGACCTCGATGTTGTTCACCCGAAGGATGGGCTGGGCGGCTTCGGCCTTGATGGCGGTGGCGCCGACGGTGTGGAGCGCGGTCTGGCTCACGGCGTTTCTCCCGATTCCTGATGCTCAGGACGTCTTATTTTTTTGGTGAGGGTGGTCCGGCCTGCCGAGACAGGCCGGACCCAAGTCACAGCGCAGTGTTACTCCTTGGAGCAATCCCGCGGCTCGATGCCCTTTTCCTTGGCGTACTGCATGGCGGATTCTTCGTACATGCCACGCAGGTAAGCTTCACGGTTCGGCTTGATCCAGTCGGAGACGGGCTTCCACTCGGTGCCGGTCCACTGGGTCATGATGACGTCACCGCCGCCTTCGTGGTCATTGCACGACAGCTTGACGGGGTTGATCAGGCCGGTCAGGCCGAGTTCCTTCAGGCGCTCGGGCGACAGGTTGATGTTTTCAATGCCCCAGCGGACTTCTTCGCCGGTCAGCGGCTTCTTGCCGAACTTCTCCTGGGCAACCTTGATGCCTTCGGCGGTCAGAACAGCGGCGGCGATACCGCGGTTGTAGATGACGGAGCCGAGTTCCTCGACCTTGCCCAGGCCCTTGTTCTTGTCATAGACGTGGGTGCGGATGTCGGACAGCACCGGGAAGTCCTTGCCCGCCATGACGAACTGAGCAGCCTTGTAGCCCTTGGCGGCATCGCCGGCGGGAACGGTGTCAACTTCCGACCCGGACCACCACACGCCGATGAACTTGTCCATCGGGAAACCGACCGCGGCCGCTTCCTTGATGGCGGTGGAGTTCATCACGCCCCAGCCCCACATCACGACGTAGTCGGGACGGAGCTGACGGCCGATCTTCAGCCAAGTCGCCTTCTGCTCCAGGCCCGGATGCGGGACCGGGAACAGGTCAAGCTGGAAGCCTTCGCGCTCGGACAGGGTTTCCATGGTCTTGATCGGCTCTTTGCCGTAGGCGGAGTCGTGGTAGACCAGGGCGATCTTCTTGCCCTTCAGGCTGCCGCCTTCTTCGGTCTTGATGTACTGGGTGATGGCGTCGGCGCCGGCCCAATAGGTCACGGGCATCGTGAACACCCACGGGAACACGGAACCGATCGTGGCGTCGGCGCGGCCCAGGCCCGAAGTGATCATCGGGATCTTGTCGGCCCGCAGACGGTCAAGCAGGGCGTAGGTAATGCCGGTCGACAGCGGCTGGAAGACAGAGGCTCCGGTCGGCCCCTTGTTCTTCATCTTTTCGTAGCACTCGACGCCCTTGTCGTTGTTATAGGCGGTGTCGCACTCTTCGTAGAGGATCGGCACGCCGCCGATGCCGCCGTCGCGCTCATTCAGCAGGGTGAAATAGTCGCCGTACCCGTCGCCCCACGGAATCCCGCCGGGAGCATAGGGGCCGGAGCGGTACACGGTGCCGGGGACGTACTGGCCGCCTTCCTGCGCCATGGCCGGAACGGAAGCCAGGGCGGTCGCGCCGATGGCGGCGCCCACGGCGGCCATGGTGATCTTCTTGAGCAACATTCTTGAGTCCTCCCTTGGACGTTTACTGTGCAACCTACTCAGGGTCCGGGCGGTCCACCGCCTCTTGGACGTTGTTCGTGTCCGCCCCGTGGCGCACTTCCCCTAGTAGGGGAAGGGCCACAGGCGGAGCTTCTCCTTGCCGATCTGCCACAGGCGGGCCAAGCCATGCGGCTCGACGATCAGGAAGAAGATGATGAGAACACCGAAGATCATGAATTCAAAGTGCGAGATCATGTCGACAGGCACATTCAGGCCGAGGAGCTGCGGCGCGTTGGTCAGCATGATCGGCAGCAGGATGATGAAGCCCGCACCCAGGAATGATCCCAGGATAGACCCCAGGCCGCCGATGATGATCATGAACAGGACCTTGAACGAGACGTCGATGCTGAAGGCCAGCGGTTCGACCGATCCGGTGTAGATGAAGGCCCACGCCGCGCCCGCGATGCCGCAGTAGAACGAGCTGATGGCAAAGGCGGCCAGTTTGGTGTGCAGCGGGCGGATGCCGATGATCTCGGCGGCGATGTCCATGTCGCGCACCGCCATCCACGCCCGGCCGATGTGGCCGCGCACCATGTTCTTGGCGGCCAGCGCCAACAGCGTCACCAACGTCAGCAGGAACAGATACTTGGCGGTGTAACTCGCGGCCGTTCCGGTGACGTAGTAGCCGAAGATGCTCATCGGCGGGGCGGAAATCACGCCCGACGCGGAGTAGTTGGTGAACCACGGCACCTTGTTGAACAGCCACAGCAGGAAGAACTGCGCCGCCAGGGTCGCCACGGCAAGGTAGAACCCCTTGATGCGCAACGACGGAATGCCGAACAGGATGCCGACAAAGGCGGTGATGACACCGGCGGCCAGGAACACGAACACGATGTTCAGGTCCGGGAAGCTGGTCGCCAGCTTATAGGCGGCGAACGCCCCTGTGGCCATGAACCCGCCGGTGCCCAGCGACAACTGCCCGGCGTACCCGGTCAGCAGGTTGAGGCCGATGGCCGCGATGCTGAGCACCAGGAACGGAATGAGGATGGTCTGCGTCACGTAGTTGCCCGCAAACAGCGGGATGACCACGAACGCGACGGCCAAGGTTATGAAAAAGCCGATACGGTCCTGCAAGATCGGGAAAATCTGCTGGTCGGCCGAATAGGTGGTCTTGAATTGACCTGCCTCGCGGTAGAGCATGGGTCTTCCCTCTTCTTACACGCGTTCGATGATCTTCTCGCCGAACAGACCTTGCGGCCGGAACAGCAGGAAGGCCAGGGCGAGCATATACGCGAACCAATCCTCGATGCCGCCGCCGATGGCGGGCGACCAGAACACCTCGGCCAGCTTTTCGCCCGCCCCGATGATGAGGCCGCCGACGATGGCGCCGGGGATGGAGGTGAAACCGCCCAGGATGAGCACCGGCAGGGCTTTCAGCGCGACCATCGCCAGGCTGAACTGCACGCCGAGCTTGGCGCCCCACATGATGCCGGCGACCAGACCGACCAGACCGGCCACGGTCCACACGATCGCCCAGATGGTCTTGAGCGGAATGCCCACCGAAAGGGCTGCCTGATGGTCGTCGGCCACGGCGCGCAGCGCCCGGCCAATGCGGGTCTTCTGGAAGAACACCGCCAGCACGGCGACCAGCGTTCCGGCGACCACGGCGGCAACCACGTCGAACTGGTTGATCTGAACGCCGCCGAACTCCATGGGGCTTTGCGGAATGCCGAGGTCAAGCACGCGCACCTGACTGCCCCAGATGGTCTGACCCAGACCGTCCAGGAAATAGGTGATGCCGATGGTCGCCATGAACAGGATGATGTGCGGCTGGTTGACCAGCGGACGCAAAACGGCCCGCTCGATGGTCATGGCCAGCAGCGCCATCACGGCGATGGTCAGCACCAGGGCGCCGTACCACGGAATGCCCATGTCCATGAACCCGGCGAAGAACAGCGCGGCGAACAGCACCATGGCGCCCTGGGCGAAGTTGAACACGCCCGACGCCTTGAAGATCAGCACGAAGCCCAAGGCCACGAGTGAATACATGACGCCCGACAGCAGACCGCCAATCAGCACCTCAAGGGCGAAGATCGGATAGGTGAAGATCTGCACAAGGGGCTCGATCAGCAAATTATATAGAAAGTCCATCGGACCCGCTCCCTCCCTGGGGATTTATCGTTTCTTGCGAGCGGCTCAGTGGCTGACGCCGAGATACGCGTCGATCACTTCCTGGTTGGCGCGCACCGCATCGGGGGTGCCGTCGGCCAGCTTGCGGCCGTAGTCCAGCACCACGACGCGGTCGGAGATATCCATCACCACGCCCATGTCATGCTCGATCAGCACCATGGTGGTGCCGAATTCGTTGTTCACGTCCAGGATGAAGCGGCACATGTCCTCCTTCTCCTCGACGTTCATGCCGGCCATCGGCTCGTCGAGCAGCAGGATGTCAGGCTGCGCGGCCAAGGCGCGGCCCAGTTCGACGCGCTTCTGCATGCCATAGGGCAGGCGCCCCACCGGTGTCTTGCGAACCGCCTCGATTTCCAGGAAGTCGATGATGTGTTCGCAGAACTTGCGATGCTCCATCTCCTCCCGGCGGGCCGGTCCGAAGTACAGGGCCTGGGCCAGGATGTTGGACTTCATCATGGTGTTGCGGCCGGTCATGATGTTGTCCAGCGCGCTCATGCCCTTGAACAAGGCGATGTTCTGGAACGTGCGGGCGATGCCGCGGCGGGCCGCTTCGTGCGGCCTCATGCTTTTGCGCTCCACCCCCTTGTGGATGATCTTGCCTTCCTGGGGATGGTAGAACCCGTTGATGACGTTGAGCATCGAGCTTTTGCCGGCCCCATTGGGACCGATGATGGCCAGAACTTCGTGCTCGCGGACGTCGAAGCTGATGTTGGTCAGGGCGCGCACGCCACCAAAGCTCAGCGAAATGTTTTGGACGCTCAATACCACGTCGCCGATGCGGCGGGCGTGGGCTGCGGCGGACGCTTGGTTGATGTCGGTCAGGTCAGCCACTACGGACATGACGGGTCTCCCTGTCGGAAACGGACTGCGATGGGCAAGGATGAAGGAACGACGGGCTGTTGAGGCCCGTCAGCTTGCCTTGCGCAGCGGTTCTGCAACCTTGTGCACCTTGGCGTCGCGGATGCGCAGGTCGGCCGAAACCGTGCCCTTGCGGCCGTCCTCGAACGTCACCTCGGTCGACACATACACACTGTCGCGGCCGTCGTAGAGGGCGTTGATCTGGTCGGCGTACCGATCGGCGATGAACCGGCGGCGCACCTTGCGGGTGCGGGTCAGTTCGCCGTCGTCGGCATCCAGTTCCTTGTGCAGGATGAGGAAGCGGTGGATCTGGCAGCCCGACAGCATCGGATGGACCGCTAGGTCGTCGTTGACCTGATTGACGCACTCCAGGATGAGGTCGTAGACCTCGGGCCGCGCGGCCAGGTCCTGGAACCCGGAATAGGCCAGACCCTTGCGTTCGGCCCAGTTGCCAACCGCCTCGATGTCGATGTTGATGAAGCAGGCCACCGACTCGCGTTCGTTGCCGAAGGCCACGGCTTCCTTGATGTAGGGGAAGAACTTGAGCTTGTTCTCCACGTACTTGGGCGGGAACATGGCGCCGTTGTTCAGGTGGCCGACGTCCTTGGCGCGGTCGATGATCTTGAGGTGGCCGTTTTCATCGAAGATGCCCGCGTCGCCGGTGTGCACCCACCCGTCGTCGGTCTTTTCCTCGGCTGTCTTCTGCGGCTCCTTGAAATAGGCCTGGAACACGCCGGGGCTCTTGAACTGCACCTCGCCATTGTCGGCCAGACGGATCTCCACCTCGGGCGCGGGTTTGCCGACGGTATCGGCATAGACCTCGCCGTTCGGCTGCACGCAGATGAACACCGACGCCTCGGTCGAGCCGTAGATCTGTTTGATATTCATGCCGAGCGAGCGGTAGAACGAGAAAATCTCCGGCCCGATGGCCTCGCCGGCGGTGTAGGCCAGACGGATGCGCGAGAAGCCCAGCACGTTCTTCAGCGGTGCATAAACCAGCACGTTGCCGATCGCATACTTCAGGCGGTCCATGCCCGACACCGGCTTGCCGTCGAGGATGCGGGTGCCGACGCGCTTGGCGACGTCCATGAAATACTTGAACATCGACCGCTTCCACGATGCCGCGTCTTCCATGCGGATCATCACGGTGGTCAGGATGTTTTCATAGATGCGCGGCGGGGCAAAGAAGTAGGTCGGTCCAAGCTCGCGCATGTCGGTCAGCACCGTCTCGCCGCTTTCGGCGCAGTTGACGGTGAACCCGCACACATAGGCCTGACCCATGGAGAAGATGTTGTCGCCGACCCACGCCATGGGCAGGTACGCCAGGACATCCTCGTCCGGGCCGAGGCCTTCCATTTCGGCGTTGTTGCGGGCGGTGATCAGGATGTTGTCGAACGACAGCATCACGCCCTTGGGCTGGCCGGTGGTGCCCGAGGTATAGAGCATCACGCCCAGGTCGGACCCCGTGCCCTTGGCGATTTCCGCGTCCAGGAACCCCGGATGGGCCTTGATGAATTCGCGGCCGGTGTCCTGAACTTCCGTATAGGCGTGCAGGAAGTCCATGGCGTAATCGCGCAGGCCGCGCGGGTCCTTGTAGACCAGCGTCTTAAGGGCAGGGCAGTCGGGCATGATCTCGATCAGCTTGTCGACCTGCTCCTGGTTCTCGACCACGGCGAAGCGCACTTCGGCGTGTTGCAGAACGAAGGCCATCTCCTTGGCGACCGAGTCCTGATAGACCGGAATCGGCGTGCCGCCCAGGGTTTGCGCCGCCGCCATGGCCCAATAAAGCTGTGGCCGGTTGTCGCCGACGATCGCCAGCGTGTCGCCGCGCTTGAAGCCCAGCGCCGACAGACCGGCGGCGAACGCCATGATCTCGTCGTGCACCTGACTCCACGACCACGACTGCCAGATGCCATAATCCTTCTCGCGCATGGCGGGATGGTTCGGGCGAACCTGGGCGTGATGCTTGAGCAGCTTGGGGAGGGTGTCCATCGCCCGCGTCGTGGTGAGGCCAGCCATCAGCAGCCCTCCCCGCTCACGGTCGAGGCATGATTGGGAGCATTCTCCCGGCGTCCGGACACACTTCGGGTGTCGATCATGGACGTCTCCTTGGCCATCGTTTCGTCTCCCTGCGCCCGCCGGTGAAGCCTATGCCCCGGCGGTGTGCCTTTCGCGCCTTTGTGGCGCTGCTTGGTTTCGACCCCTTTTCAGGGCCTTTTCGGTGTCATCGTGCGATGCAGAAGCAATCTTGCATACACGATGCACGTTCTTTGTATCACCTAAAACCAAAAACTGTCGGTGGTCAAGCACACTTGGCGGGGAACAAAGGCTTGGCGGCGTTTGCTGCAATGCAAGGGAACGACCTGCATTTACTAAAGAAAGTCGGTCCCACGCGGCCTCTGGGCGGGGCGACGCGGGACCGACTGCATTTTTTGTATGCCGTATTGTATACGTCGAAAGGGGTGGACGTTAGGCGTTCACATCCACAACCACCCGGCCCCGCACGCCGCCCTTCAAAATGTCGGCGCCGATGCGCGGCAGATCGTCAAGGGTCGCCGGAACGATCATCGCCTCCAGCAGGTCCATCGGCAGATCGCGGACAATCCGCGCCCATGCCGCGGCGCGGCGCGGCGCGGGGCAGAACACCGAATCGATACCCAGCAGGTTGCAGCCCCGGATGATGAACGGGATGACCGTGGTTTCGAGCTTGTTGGACCCCGCCAGCCCGACCGCCGCAACGCTGTGCCCGGCCTTGGTCTGGGCCAGGGCGCGGGCCAGGATGGTGCCGCCCACCGAATCGATGACGCCCGCCCAGCGTTCGGATTCGAGCGGCCGCTTGTTCGGCTCGGACAGTTCGGATCGGTCGAGGATGGCCGCCGCGCCCAGCTTGCGCAGATAGTCGTGCTCGCTGGCCTTGCCGGTCAGTGCCGCCACTTGATAGCCGAGCTTGGCAAGCACCGCGACGGCCACCGATCCGACCCCGCCGGTGGCGCCCGTCACCAGGACTTCGCCTTGATCGGGCGTCAGGCCGTGATCTTCCAGCGCCATCACCGCCAGCATCGCGGTGAACCCGGCAGTGCCGACCGCCATGGCGGCGCGCGGGGTCAGTCCCTCGGGCAGCTTGACCAGCCAGTCGCCCTTGACGCGGGCCTTTTGGGCATAGCCGCCCCAGTGCACCTCGCCGACCCGCCAGCCGGTCAGCACGACCTTGTCGCCCGGCGTGAAGTTGGGGTTGTCCGACGCCTCCACGGTCCCGGCGAAGTCGACGCCCGGCACATGCGGGTAGGTCTTGACCAGCCCGCCAAGGCCCTGGAGGACCAAGCCGTCCTTGTAGTTCACGGTGGAATATTCGACCGCGACCGTGACGTCGCCGGGCGGTAGGCGCGCCTCGTCTAGAGTGTGGATTTGGGCAGAAACCCCGTCTTCGGTCTTGTCCACCACCATGGCCTTGAACATGCAGTCCTCCCTAAGCTGTGTTGATTTTCCTCATCGGAAACCTGATTGACGTATTTGTCAAACAAATATACTTAATGTGTAAAGTGCCTCCAGTTGGAACCCCTCCCATGACCGTGAAGTTCGAGGACGTCGTCGCCGAAAGCCTTGCCAAGCAGATCGCCGAGCAGATCCGCGAGGCCATTCTCGACGGGCGGCTGAAAGTGGATGAACGCCTGCCGACCGAAATCGAG
>JBAYSM010000126.1:0-10634 GCA_041676205.1 Rhodospirillaceae bacterium
GCCGGGGCGCGCGTGACCGTGCTCGACGTCAAGGAAGACGAGCTGAAGGCAGCCGCCAAGGACATGGGCGCCGTGGCCGCCGTCTGCGACGTGACCAGCGCCGAGTCGGTCAAGGCCGCGCTGACGACGGCGCGCGAGGCCCATGGCCCGGCCCGCATCTGCGTCAACTGCGCGGGCGTGGTGCATGGCGGCCGCATCGTCGGGCGCGCCGGCCCGATGGATCTGGCCGCGTTCACCCGCATCATCCACATCAACCTGATCGGCACCTTCAACGTGATGAGCCAGGCCGCCGCCGACATGGTGACGCTGGAGCCGATGGCCGAGGGCGAGCGCGGGTTGATCGTCAACACCGCCTCCATCGCCGCGTTCGAGGGGCAGTTCGGCCAAGCCGCCTATTCGGCGTCCAAGGGCGGGGTCGCCGCCCTCACCCTTCCGGCGGCGCGCGAGTTCGCGCCCAAGGGCGTGCGCGTCATGTGCATCGCACCCGGTATCTTCGAAACGCCGATGTTCGAGGGGCTGCCGCAGGAAACCCTGGACGGGCTGCTGTCCAAGACCCTGTTCCCGCACCGCCTGGGCCGCCCGGAGGAATACGCCCGCATGGTCCTGGCGATTGCTGGAAACACCATGCTCAACGGCACCGCCATTCGTCTGGATGGCGCGATTCGGCTGGAGCCGCGCTAAAAAAGACAACGGCCCGGAGATCATTCTCCGGGCCGGTGGTCTTTCCTGATGGACATGCGTCCGTATCAGGCCCCCAGCAAGGTGTTGGTGGTGCGACGGGGAAGAACGGCCAGCTCGCTTTCACCGGAAACACCGGTGAACAGGCCATCCTCGAAATAAATCTTCATGGCGCCCCCGGCAGCCACTGCACACGCTTCTGCCAAGGCATAAGGCACCAGACTCACGGCCACGCTTTCATGCCACTCCTCACCGGGGAGCAACCCGAACACGCTGCCGATGCGAGCCGCCTGGGCGGCTGAACGGACGGTGATGGTTACCATTGCCCTTATCCTTTTCGGCATCTCTTCTCTTCTTATACTTCAGGGTCCCCACTTTCATCCCCTTGGGTGCCCTGCGTCTTAGTCTTCAAGATGGGGGATTCTCCGGCGCTCGTACACCCCTCAGACGGCGGGGGTCCGGTGCCGTGTGGATTACCTCAAAAGGGGTAGCGGTTCCCGCTTGCACCCCCTGCGGCGGGTGCTGGTTTTGCCTGCGGGCAGGTTCCGAAAGAGCCTGAGCATTTGGAGGCAAAGCTTTACAGACGCAGGACTTTACGCCTCCAATGGCGCAGTACGCGCGGGCGGTTTAAGCCGAGCGGTGAAGAGTCCGTAATATCAGAGGCTTGTTAACGGCGCGGTGAGTCCTCGGAAATCACCGGTTAAGACTTTTGGAACAACTCTAAGCCTTAACGCCGCCGGCACCGACCGCCTTTGGAGCGTCGGGGTCGAGAGGCCAACGCGGCCGGGGCTTGAAATCGAGCGACTCGAACTGCCCCAAACGCAAGCGTTCAAGCCCCGCCCAGGCGATCATGGCAGCATTGTCGGTACACCAACGCAACGGGGGCGCCACGAATTGGAGCTCCGCCCTTTCGGCAAGAGAGCTGAGTCCCTTGCGCAGCGGCGCGTTCGCGGCGACGCCACCAGCCACCACCAGGGCTGTTCCATTAGGATAGGTATGCCGGAAGAGTGCCACCGCGCGTGCCACCCGATCGAGCGTGGCGTCCACCAAAGCGGTCTGAAAGGCGGCGGCCAAGTCATTGGTGTCACGCTCTGTTAGCGCGCCGGGCGGCAGCTTTTCCACCGTCTGGCGAACCGCCGTCTTAAGACCGGAAAATGAGAAATCGCACCCCGGCCGTCCCTTGAGCGGGCGCGGCAGCGGGAATCGAGTCGCATCACCCCGCTCGGCGGCGGCCTGCACGGCGGGACCGCCGGGATACCCGAGGCCCAACATCTTGGCGACCTTGTCGAAGGCTTCGCCGGCCGCGTCGTCGATGGTCGTGCCCAGGCGGCGGTATCGCCCGACACCTTCGACCGCCAGGGTCTGGCAATGTCCGCCTGACACCAGCAGCAACAGATAGGGAAACGCCACGTCGTCGGACAACCGGGCGGTCAGCGCATGGCCCTCAAGATGATTGACCGCCACAAACGGCAGGCCGTGGACGGCGCAGATGGCCTTGGCGGTCATCACCCCGACGATCACGCCGCCGATCAGGCCCGGCCCGCCGGTGGCCGCCACGGCGTCGAGGTCCTTGAACCCGACTCCGGCCTGGTGCATGGCCGCGGCGACCAGACGGTCGACATGGTCGAGGTGGGCGCGGGCCGCGATCTCGGGCACCACGCCGCCGTAGGGCCGGTGCTCGTCGAGCTGCGACAGAACCACTTCTGACAGGACGCGCGCCGCGCCCGCCGGGGCGTCGTCACGCACCACGGCGGCGGCGGTTTCGTCGCAGCTTGTCTCGATGCCGAGCATCATCATCGACTTTGGCCTTTTCATAAGTGCAGACAGCCCTTACAACACTGGAGCTATGACGACCAGACTCAAGTTGCGAATCGGAACGCGGGGCAGCCCGCTTGCTCTGGCCCAGGCCCACGCAGTGCGCGATGCGCTGGTGGCCGCCCATGCCGAACTGGCCGAACCCGGCGCGGTGAGCGTGGAGGTCTTCAAGACCACCGGCGACATCGTGCTCGACCGGCCGCTGGCGGAGATCGGCGGAAAGGGCCTGTTCACCAAGGAACTGGACGACGCCATGCTGCGCGGTGACATTGCGATCGCCGTGCACAGCATGAAGGACGTCGCCACCGTCTTGCCGCCCGGTATCGTGCTGCCGACCATCGTCGAGCGCGAAGACCCACGCGACGCCTTCATGTGCCTGAAAGCCAAGAGCCTGGGCGAACTGCCGCCCGGCTCCGTGGTCGGCACCGCGTCGTTGCGGCGGGGCGCGCAGGTCAGGAACCGCTACCCCCATCTTTCCGTTATCTCCCTCAGGGGCAACGTGCAGACCCGCATGCGCCGCCTGGAGGAGGGACACTTTGACGCCACCTTGCTGGCCATGGCCGGTCTGAACCGTTTGGGCCTGTCCCACCATGCCGCCGCGATCTTCTCGCCCGAGGATATGCTGCCCGCCGTCGCGCAAGGGGCAGTCGGCATCACCTGCCGGGCCGATGACGAGGCCGCGCATCGTTGGCTGGCCCCCCTGGCCCATGCCGAAACCACCACCCGAGTCGTCTGCGAACGCGCGTTCCTGCGGGCGCTCGATGGGTCGTGCCGCACGCCGATTGCCGGACTGGCCGAGTTCACGGCGGACGGCGACCTCCGCTTGCGTGGCTGCATCATTCGCCCGGATGGCTCCGAACGTCTGGACATCGAACGGCGCGGCCCCCTGGCCGATGCCGAGGCGATGGGTCGGGCGGCTGGAGAGGAATTGCTCGGCCGCGCCGGACCGGGCTTCCTGGACGTACTCACGGAGTAGCCCATGCGCGCGGTGGTGACGCGACCGGTCGAGGATGCCGAGCGTATCGCCGCGCCCCTCCGGGATCGGGGCGCGGACGTCCTGTTCGAGCCCCTGTTGACGATCGAACCCTTTACCGGTGTGCAGGTCGATGCGACCGGCATCCAGGCCTATCTCCTGACCAGCGCCAACGGCGTGCGGGCGCTGGCCGCCGTGCCGGGGGTCGATCTGTCGATTCCGGCCCTGGCGGTCGGCGACCAGACGGCCTCGGTCGCCCGCGAACTGGGCTTTGCCTCGGTCCGCGCGGCCGAGGGTGACGTGACGTCGCTGGCCGCCCTGGTGCGCGCCGTCCTCAAACCCGACGACGGTCCCCTGCTGCACGCCGCGGGCAGCCATGTGGCGGGCGATCTGGCGGGCGACCTGGGGCGCGATGGCTATGTGCTGCGGCGCGTCCGGCTGTACGAGTCGCGGGCCGCGACTGCTTTTTCCGAGCCATTCAAGGCCGCGCTGAAGGCCGGCACCATCGATGTGGTGCTGCTGTACTCCCCGCGTACGGCCAAGACCTTTGCCACTCTTGCGAAGCAGGACGATCTGCGGGACCCTTGTGCGGGTGTGACGGCCTACTGCCTTAGCCAGGCGGTGGCCGATGCACTGGGTGATGTGTCTTTTGCCGCCGTCCGGGTGGCACCACGGCCCGAGCAGGACGCCCTGCTGGAACTGTTCGATGCGGACACCAAACATCAAGACCGATAGGGAGAGCGCACCATGAGCGACCGGCCCGAAGCCCCCGGCGAGACGTCCAAAAAGGCCGAGACGTCGACAAAGCAGGAGGCAAAGGATACCGCTGCCGTTGGTGCGGTTCCTCCTCCGGCCAAGGACAAGCCGGCCGTGAAGCCTGTGACCGCTGACGACTCGGCGGCCAAAAAAGGCTCCGGGGTGCGGCGGGCCGCGTTGGCCGTGGGTGCGGTGCTGTTGGTGCTGTTGATCGTGTACGCCTCCCTGCCGTGGTGGCGGAGCGCCCTGCCGCCGGAATATCAGGCATGGACCAGCACCATTCTTCCGGCGTCCGAGGGCGACACTGCCCTGCGCGGCGAAGTGGCCGATCTGCGTGATGCGATGGGCGCCCTGCGCACCTCCCTCCGCGATCTGGAAACCCGAGTCGCGCAGCAGGCCAATGCGCCGCAGCAAGCTGGGGGGACGTCAGCCGAGGACCTGGCCGCGTTACGCCAGAAGGTTGAGCAGCTCGCCAATGCCGCTCCCGGCCCTGATATCGACGCTGTGCAGACCCGTCTTACCGAGCTTGAGAACAGCCGTGCCCCGGCGTCGGCCGTGCTGTCGTTGACCGAGCGGGTCACTGCGGTCGAAACGCAGGCCCGCGAGGCCAGCAGCCGCCAGGAAAACGCCCTGGCCTTCCTGATGTCGGTCCTGCAACTGCGCGAGGCCTTGCTTGCCGGGCGTCCGTTCGATGCCGAACTGCGCGCCGTCCGCGCCACCGCGCCGCAGGATTTCCAACTGACCTCCGCCGCCGAAGGGTTCATCGAATACGCCGCTAACGGCGTCCCGCCACTGGTGGTGCTGCGCCAGCGCCTGAATGCCGAGGCTGACCAGATCATCCGGGCCTCCGTCCGTCCCGACGAGGGCAATGGCTGGTGGAACAACACCGTTGACCGCGCCCTGTCGGTGGTCAGCGTGCGCCGCACCGATGGCGATGCGGTGGGCACCGACACGGCCTCCATCGTGTCGCGGGCCGAACAGCGCTTGGCGGCGGGCAATCTTTCGGGGGCGGTCGGCGAACTGCGGGCGCTGCAAGGCGGTCCTGCCGATGCCGCGGCATCCTGGCTGCGCGATGCCAATGCCCGCTTGGCGGCCGATGCGGCAACGTCCGAACTGACCGCCGAGGCCCTGGCCCGTGTCGGCGCCCGCCCGCAGGCCGCCGCCGCCAAACAGGAGGGCTGAGCCAATGGTCCGTCTGATCGCCTTTCTGATCGTCGTCGGCCTGTTGGTCGCCGGTGCCGTGTGGATGGCTGAAAATCCCGGCGCGGTGACGGTGCACTGGCTGGGCTGGCGCATCGATACCTCGGTGCCGCTGCTGTTGCTGGCCCTGGCGCTGCTGGTCGGGCTTTTCTGGCTGCTGCGCGGGATTCTGGCGACCATCTTCGGGCTGCCCGGCGCGTTCGGCCGCCGTCGCCGCGAGAAGCGCCGCCGCAAGGGCCTTGCCGCACTGGCCGACGGCTTTGCAGCGATCATTGCCGAGGACACCTATAGCGCCCGCAAAAAGGCCGCCGAGGCACAGGACGCCCTCAATGACGACAGCGCCGCCACCCTGCTGCTGGCCCGCGCCGCGTTGCTGGGCGATGACACCAAGGCCGCCCGTACCCTGAACGAAAAGCTGCTCAAGCGGCGCGAAACCGAGATTGCGGGCTTGCGCGGCCTGATGGACGAGGCGCTGTCCGAAGGGCGCCTCGACGAGGCGGCGGACTTTGCCGCCCGTGCCTTTGACCGCAACCCTCGTGCTGGCTGGGCCGGGCTGGCGCTGTTTAATGCCCAGGTCAAGCGGCGCCAGTGGGACGCCGCCCTGGCGACCCTGGAAACCGCGCGCAAGAGCGGCATCTTCACGGCCACCGAAGCGGACCGTCGCAAGGCCACCATCCTGGTCGCACGCTGCGACGAAGCCATTGCCGGGGGGCAGACCTACGAGGCCACCCGGTTGGCCAAACGCGCCGTCGATGCCGACCCCGACCTGCTGCCTGCCCGCATCCGTCTGGCCCGCAGCCATGCCGCCGAGCGCAATGTCTCCAAGGCCGCGTCGGTGGTTGAGGACGCGTGGCGCCGTGCGCCGCACCCGGAACTGGCCGAAGTCTACAGCGGCCTGTGGGACGACGAGGACGCCCTCAAGCGGGCCAGCCGCGCCCAGCATCTGGCCGAATCCAATCCTGAACATCTGGAAAGCCGCCTGCTGGTGGCCTCCGCCGCGCTGGATGCCGAGTTGTGGGGCCAAGCACGGTCGCGTCTCAAGCCGCCGATTGACGCCGGGGTGCGCGACGCCCGCTTGGCCCGCCTGATGGCCCGCCTGGAGGAAGGCGAGCACGGCAATCTGCCCGACGCCCTGCGGTGGATGCGGCAGGCCGCCGAGGTGGCCGGACAGGAACCTGACTCGTGGCGCTGCACCGCCTGTGGCACCCGTAGCGCCAAATGGGAACCGTCCTGCCCGTCCTGCGGCACCTTTGCCAGCATGACCTGGGGCGGCGGGCGGTCGTTGGTTGCCGTGGCGCCTGACGCAGTTCCGGGGCCGGTTACTCCGGGAGCGTCAGGGCAGTCTGGGGTGGGTCAGCCGGCCGCCGCCGAGTGATCCCGCTCTACGACGACAATCCCACCACCATCCGGCCGGTGGTCACGGGGGCGTTCATCGCCTTGTGTGTCGTGGTGTTCTTATGGCAGGTCAGTCTGCCCGAGCAGGCGACGTTCGCCGCCACCTTCGGCTATGGCGCCATCCCGGCTGTGATCTTCGGCCACGTCGCGTTGCCGCCCGGCCTGGAAACCGTGCCGCCACTGGCGACCCTTGTGACCAGCATGTTCCTGCACGGCGGCTGGATGCACATCATCGGCAACATGCTGTACCTGTGGGTGTTCGGCAACAATGTCGAGGACAGCATGGGCCACGGCCGGTTCGCGGTGTTCTACATCGTGTGCGGTATCATTGCGGCGCTCGCCCATGCCCTTCAGGACGTGCAATCGACCGTGCCGATGATCGGCGCCTCGGGCGCCGTGTCGGGCGTGTTGGGGGCCTACCTGCTGCTGTTTCCCCGCGCCCGCATTCTGGTGCTGGTGTGGCTGGGGTTCTTCATCACCACGGTCCGCGTTCCGGCCATGGTGGTGCTGGGGTTCTGGATCGTGCTCCAGTTCATCAACCTCGGGCTGGCCGCCGCCGCCGGCGACCCCGGCGGCGTGGCCTGGATGGCGCACGTGGGCGGCTTCGCGGCGGGAATGATCCTGCTGCCCTTCTTCAAGAAACGCCACGTCCCGCTGTTCCGGGGCCGCTCCGGTCCTTGGGGGTAGGCAAGGGGACAAAAAAGACCTCCGGGCGGTGAAACCCGGAGGCCAGGGACGGAAGCCGCGAGGGGGGACGTAAGGGACTTGGACGGAACCCCGCCGCCGACCGGCCAAGGGGGATGTACCGGCCGCTTCCGAAGGGAAACAATCAGGCGGCGTGGCGTGCTTTCATCCGCCGGGCATCCTCGGCCTCCTCGGGGGTGTAGCCCTTGCCCGACCACAGCATGGTGTACCCGACTTCCTCGTTGCCGTTCTCGCACAGGTCCAGGACATCCTTGAACAGAGGCTGGAAGGTGTCGGAGCGGTGGGACTGCTCATGCTCGGCGAAGCTGCGCCAGAAGGTGACGATCAGCGCCTCGCGGTCCTTCATGGGACTCTGCACGGTCTGGCCGACGGTGCTGCCTTCGTTGGAGATCATGCCGCTGTTCAGGCAGACGAACCCGCCGACGAAGCCGGTGTCGGAGTGGTAGGTCTTGACGTTCTCGCACAGCAGCGCCACCCGCTCTTCCAGATCGTCGGTGGTATAGCCGGACTTCAGCACGACCCGATTTACGGTAACGACGCCGTCATGGGGAAAATCTGCGATCAAGGTCGACATGGTGGGCCTCCATACTACGTGACGTGGTTTTTATATAGTGAAACACTAATGTAAAAGCCATAGCGCATTAGTCAAGTATGTTCTGCGAAGCAGTCGCAGACGCATCTAGCTCCACCCCCTGGACAATCAGGCGCCACCGGCCGATCATTCACGGCATGACCGACGCATCGACCTTATCCCGCGCCGCCCTGCCCACCGCCCTGGCCGGTGTGCCATGAGGCGGCTGGCTGCCGCCGCTGTCGTCATGCTGCTGGCTGCCTGTGCGGCCCCCACCGTCGAACCGTCTCGCGCGGCGCCTGAAACAGCCTCCGGGTGGATCGACCGGGAACCTGTCACCGCCGAGCGGTTCATGGTGGTCGCAGCGCATCCCTTGGCGAGCGAAGCCGGACGGGCGGTTCTGGCGCGTGGCGGCGCGGCCATCGATGCTGCCATCGCCGTGCAGGCCGTGCTGTCCCTGGTCGAGCCGCAATCCTCGGGCATCGGCGGCGGCGCGTTTCTGCTGCATTGGGATGCCGAGCGTCGCGCCGTGGCGGCCTGGGACGGCCGCGAAACCGCGCCGGCCGCCGCCACGCCTGACCGCTTTCTAAAGCCGGATGGCACGCCGCTGCCGTTCATGGACGCCGTGGTCGGCGGGCAATCGGTCGGTGTGCCGGGCGTGCTGCGGATGCTCGAAGCGGCCCATGCCGAGCATGGCCGCCTGCCGTGGGCCGGGCTGTTCTCCGCCGCCATCGCCTTGGCCGAGGAGGGGTTCCCCGTCAGCCCGCGCCTGCACGCCGCGATTGCCGCAGCCGTCCACCTGGACAGCTATTTCCTCACGCCCGAGGGGGCGCCGTTGCCGGTGGGGCATCGCCTGCGCAACCCGGCGCTGGCCAAGGTTCTGCGCGCCGTGGCCGAGGATGGGGCCGATGCCCTGCACCGAGGGCCGCTGGCTGAAGCCATCGTCTCCACCGTGCGCGGTGACATGACGCTGGCCGATCTGGCCGACTACCGCCCGGTGCGGCGGGCGCCGGTCTGCGCGCCCTACCGGATTTGGACGGTGTGCGGCATGGGACCGCCAAGTTCCGGCGGCATCGCCGTGGCGCAGATGCTGGGGATGCTGGTGCGGTTCGATCTGGCCGCCCTGCCGCCGGACGCGCCTCGGGTGGCCCATCTGCTGGCCGAGGCCGGGCGGCTGGCCTTTGCCGACCGCGATGCCTATGTGGCCGATGCAGATTTTGGGGATGTGCCGGTGGCCGGACTGCTTGACGCCGGATATCTGGCGGCGCGATCCCTGCACATCGACCCCGCCCGTGCCGCGCCCGATGCCCTGCCGGGGCAACCCGCCGGCGCCGTCCGCGTCGCCGAGGGCGCGGCGTGGGAACGTCCCTCGACCACCCAGGTTTCCATCATCGATCCTTGGGGCAACGCGGTCAGCATGACCAGTTCCATCGAAAGCGCCTTTGGGTCGCGGCTGATGGTCAACGGGTTCCTGCTCAACAACCAGCTCACCGACTTTTCCTTCACGCCCGAGGTGGACGGGCGCCCCGTCGCCAACCGCGTGGAGCCGGGCAAGCGTCCGCGCAGCTCAATGAGTCCGACCCTGGTGTTCGGTCCCGAGGGCCGCTTGGCCGTGGTTGCCGGCTCGCCGGGCGGGGCGCGCATCATCGGATATGTCGCCCGCGCGCTGGTCGGCGTGCTCGATCATGGGCTGGACCCTCAGGCGGCGGTGTCCCTGCCCCATGCGGTCAACCGCGACCAGCCGCAGACGGAGGTGGAAACCCCGGCCCTGGCCAAAGCCCTGGAAGGCTACGGCCACACTGTCCGCGTCACCGACATGACCAGCGGCCTCAACCTGATTCTGGCTGGCCCCGATGGCCGTCTCACCGGCGGCACCGACCCGCGCCGCGAAGGCGCGGTGCTGGGGGAATAGCGACACGAGCGGGCAACCCTTCGCACAGCCCCGCAGTTGGTGAATTCCGGTGCTGGTGATAGCGTGCGGAAACGTTTCCTCCTGTCGAGTCCCGCTGTCATGCCCCATGGCTTGTTCGCCGACCTCTTTGCCGTCGTTGCCCCTGTCTTCATTCTTGCGCTGCTCGGCTATGCTTGGACGCGGCGCGGGATGCCGTTCGATGTTCACACGGTAACGGCACTGGTCACCACGGTCGGGGTGCCGGCATTGATTGTTGACGTGCTGCTCAAGGCGGACCTGACGGCCGACGCGTTGGCGGTGATGGCCGGCGCGTCGTTGGCCGTTCATGCGGCCTTTCTCCTCATCGGCTGGGGCATCGTGCGGCTGATGGGCAAGCGGGTCAGCACCTATTTGCCGTCCCTGGTGTTCGCCAATAACGGCAACATGGGCCTGCCGCTCTGCCTGTTCGCGTTCGGCGAGCAGGGCTTGGCGCTGGCCATCGCGTTCTTTGTCGTGGGGGCGGTTCTGATGTTTACCGTGGGCGTCGGGCTGGCCGCCGGTGAAGTCAACGCGCGGATGCTGTTGCGCACGCCGCTGCTGTGGGCGGTAGCCGTCGCCCTGACGTTGCTGGCCCTGGATGTCAGTCTGCC
>JBAYSM010000127.1:0-10597 GCA_041676205.1 Rhodospirillaceae bacterium
CGCCGCCCTCTGGACCGTCTACATGCTGGTCAATGACCAGGGGCACACGTATGTCGGCATCACCACCGACGTCTCCCGGCGAGTGCGGCAGCATAATGGGGCTGTGCTGGGTGGGGCGCGGGCTACGCGGGGGCGGGGGACGTGGCAGGTGGTTTATGTGGAGGAGGGCTTTGCCGGGCGAGCCGCCGCACAGAGTCGGGAGTATTATCTCAAGCGCGACCGTGCCCTGCGCCGCCGGCTGGCGAAGGCGGCGGAGGGGGAGCTTGCCCCCCCTCTGAACTCCGTGACCTCAGCCAAATTCTGAGCCGTAGACTAACCCATGCCCCTTTAGGATTAGTGTCTTTAACGGTATGCTCTGCGAACTGGATGGCGGCGGAGGGGAGACCGTGAGCATCAATCCCGTCTGTCTCATTCTTCAGCCTGTCCATGCGGTGGCGGCTGAAACGCTGACGGCTGGGGGTCTGCGCGTCGTGGCGGGGCCGGAGAATGCCGGGGCGGTCGCCGTCATTACCCGCAATGCGCCGGTGGATGCCGCGTTCATGGACCGCCACCCGGCGTTGAAGGTGATCGCCAAACACGGCGCGGGGCTGGACAACATCGACTTGGCCGAGGCGCGGCGGCGCGGCATCAAAGTGGTGTTCACGCCCGGCGCCAATGCTCAGGCGGTGGCCGAACACGCCCTGGCGCTCATCCTGGCGCTCGCCAAGCGGCTGCGCCCGGCGGATCGGGCGGTGCGCGGCGATGATTTCGGCTACAAGTTCCGGGTGCGGTTCGATGAACTGGCGGGCAAGCGGCTGGGCATCGTCGGGCTGGGCGACAGCGGGCGGCGACTGTCGCAAATGGCCCGTCTGGGGATGGGGATGGAGGTTGCGGCGTTTTCGCCGTCGGTCCCGCAGGAACTTTTCTCGACGCTCTGTGTCCAACGGTCAGACAGCCTGATGGCGCTGCTGGAAACATCCGATGTGGTGTCCCTGCATGTGCCGTCCAGGCCCGGTGCGCGCGGCATGATCGGCCGCGCCGAACTGGCAGCCCTGCGGCCCGGTGCGCTGGTGGTCAGCGTCGGGCGGGGCGGTGTGGTGGATGAAGCGGCCCTGGCCGACGCCGTGGCGGCGGGGCATGTGGGCGGGGCGGGTCTGGACGTGTTTGACCAGGAACCGCCACGGCCGGATAACCCCTTGTTCGGGTTGGACAACGTCATCCTCACGCCGCACGTTGCGGGCAACACGGACGCCGCCTTGCAGCGCATGGCACGGGGCGTTGCGACGCAGATACTCGACGTTCTGGCGGGCCGCCCGGCGGCTCACCCGGCGCCGGTCGATTGAGGGGAAATGGCTCCATGACGGTACAATTGCGGCGGACCCAGTTCCGCGTCCTGACCCGCGACGAGCTTGACGCGTGGCGCGCCATTCCGGCGGCCGTGGCCTCGGACGTGCAGAACCGCGCCATGAGCATGGCGGGCGGCATCCAGGCCCTGCGGCCCGAGTGGCGGATTTGCGGGCAGGCCCGCACGGTGGCGCCGACGCCGGGGGATAACGCCTGTGTGCATCTGGCGTGCTCCATCGCGCTGCCGGGCGAGGTGGTGGTGGTGGCCGCGGGGGGGAACACCGATGTTGCCATGCTGGGCGAGATGATCGCCCGGCAGTCCATCCTGCGCGGCCTGGGCGGGTTGGTGGTCGATGGCGCGGTGCGCGACGTGGGGGCCATCCGGTCCTTCGACCTGCCGGTGTTCGCCCGAGGGGCTGTACCGCGCGGGCCGCACAAGGAATATGGCGGCGTGGTCGATGTGCCGGTGTCCATGGGCGGGGTCGCGGTGCGGCCGGGGGATCTCATCCTCGGCGACGACGACGGCGTGACGGTGGTTCCGCTCGACCGCATCGACGACTTGCTGCCGCTGGCCAAGGCGCATCTGACCAAGGAAACGGCCTGGGTGGAGGCGCTGGAAAGCGGCCGCACCCTGGTCGAGGTGTTCGGCGTGGCCGAACCCGAGCTGATCGACTGAGGGCAGGGGAATGAGCAAAGCCAGGGGCGGCATTCGGGGCGCCATCATCCTGACGGTGGTGGCGGTGCTGTTGGTCAGCCTGACCATCCTGGCAGCCTTCAACAGCCTGTATTTCCACAAGTTCCTGGTCAACACGCAGGATACCCGGCTGCTTGCCGTGGCGCTGGATGCGCGCGATGCGCTGGGCCGGGCGGTGGCGCTTGGTTTGCCTCTGGGGCAGTTCGATGGCCGCCATCAGGTGATCGAGGCGGCGCGGGCCGGAGACGGCGGCGTGGTCGGTGCGGCGCTGTTCGAGGCGCGCGGCGGCGGGTTCGTGAACATCGACGCGGGCACGCCGCTGCCCGAGGACTGGGCCACCGCCATGCGCCGCTCGCCCGCCGCCGAGTGGTGGTCGGTCCGCGACGCCCAAGGCTTCGGCGTGCTGGTGCCGGTGACGAACTCGTTCGACACGCGGGTCGGGGTGCTGGCCTTGCTGCAATCGTCCGCCGTGCTGGACGCCCCGGCGCGCAGTTTCAACGAGACGCTGATCGGCATGACGCTGCTGGTCGCCGGGCCTGCCGCGCTCATTCTGGCGGCGCTGGTGTTCGTGCTGGTGCGGCCGACCGTCGCCCGCCTGCCGGTGTGGTCGGCTCATGCCAGCGCCCTGCAAGCCGCCGCCGAGGCCGGGGCGCCGCTGCCCGATCCGCCGCCTCCGGCCGCCACGGCGGGGGGGCGGTTGATTGATGCTTTGGTGGCCGAACCCATGGGCCTATTACGGGCCGACATCCGGGATGGCCGGACATGAACGCCACCACGGCAGCGGTGACGCGGCTGAAAGTGCGGGTGGTGACGCTCGCGCTTTTGGTGATCCTGAGCGCGGCGGCGCTGGTATCCATCCCGGTGGCGAACCGCCAGTTCGAGGACTTGCCGGTCGAACTGGCCGCCAAGCATGTGACCCTCGTATCGCAGCTTGGCCGCGATATCGCGCGGGCCGTGGACCTGGGGATTCCGGTGGCCCAACTGCGCGGCCTGGAGGACATGTTCGCCGCCGCCCGCGCCGCCCATCCCGAGGTCGGCTATCTGACCTTTATTGATGCCGACGGCACACCCCGTGCCGGGCATGGCGGGACGCCGCCCGATACGCTGCTGGCCCGCGTGCCGCTGACCACGCCGGGTCATCCGCCGCGTCTGGTCGAGGTCGAGCACTTTCACGCCCTGCGCCTGCCGGTGATCGGGCGGGACGGAGCGGCGCTGGGCGACATTCACCTCGGCATCGACCGCAGCCACGTCGCGCGGCTCATTCAGGACCGCGTGTTTGATATCATCACGGTGATGGTGGTGACGGCCATCATCGCCACGGAACTGTTGCTGCTGCTGCTCGACAGCATGGTGACGGCGCCGCTGCTCGGCCTGCAACGCTGGGCCGAGGACACCCGCGCCCGGCGCGGCGCGACCCAGGCCGCGCAGCAGGGGCGGGGTGAACTGGCTGCCTTCGTGCGCCAGTTGACGGGCCTGTCGGGGCTGGTCCACGGGGCGCCGCCGCAAGATGCGCCGTCGGTGCCGTGGCTCATCATGCTGCGCTATGTGCGCGTCGCGCTGTTCGTGTTCGTGGCGGCCGATACGCTGTCGCTGTCGTTCCTACCGCTGTTCAGCCGCGAACTGATGAGTCCGCTGTGGGGCTTGTCCGAGGACGTCCTGGTCGGGCTGCCTATCGTCGCCTACTGGCTGATGTCGGCCGTGGTGCAGTTGCCCGGTGCCCGCCTGCTGGAGCACATGACCCATCGCCGGGCCTTCGTGGTCGGGGCGTTGCTGTCGGCGGCCGGGTCGGTGGCCTCGGCCTTGTCCTCCGACATGGCGAGCCTGTTGCTGGCTCGCGCGGTTTCGGGCATCGGCCTTGGGCTGGTGTTCATGGTCTGCCAAGCCGCCATCCTGACCCACGTCCCGCCGGAGCGCCGCACCTATGGTGTGGCGACGTTTACCGGGGTGTTTTTCCTCGCCACGTTCAGCGGTACGGCGGTCGGCGGGATTGCCGCCGAGCATCTGGGGTTCCGCTCCACCTTCCTGCTGTCCGCCGGGGTGGCGCTGACTGCCTGCGCCTTTGCGGTGCTGACTTTTGGGGCATCGCGCGAAGCCCACCGCCCGGCCGCGCAAGCCGCTGAGGGCTGGGCGGCCTATGGCAAGCTCGCGGTCAATCCGCGTTATGCCGGGCTGCTGCTGCTGGCCGCGCTGCCCAACCGTATGTTCAACGTCGCCTTGGTGTTCTTCCTGGCCCCGCTGTACCTCGACATGCTCGGCGCCAGCAAGGCCGAGATCGGGCGCATCGTCGGGGTCTACGGCCTGACCATGGCATTCGCCGCGCCGATCATTGCCGCCTGGGTGGACCGGCGCGGCTGGCAGGTTCAAAGCGTGGTGGTGGGGTCGATTTTGTGCGGCCTGGGCGGGTTTGCCGTGGTGCCGTTCGACAACCAGTGGGGTATCCTGATCGCCGTCGCCCTGATGGGGCTGGGGCAATCCATGAGCATCCCGTCGCAGATGACGCTCATCCCGGTGGTGGCGGCTCGCAACGCCGCCGTCCTCGGCCTGCCGCGCCTGTACGCGGTGTTCCGGGTGGGCGAGCGGGTGCCCGCCTTCCTCGGCCCGATCATTGCCGGGGTGCTGGTCAGCCTGCTCGGTTATGGCGCGGCGATTGCCACCTATGGGGTTTGGGTGGCGGCGTCGTCTGTTCTACTGATTTTCGTGTTTGGTGCTTCCCGGAGTAAGACCGCATGAGTTCCCTGTCGCGCCGACATTTCATGGGCTTGGCCGCCGCTGCCGCTGGGTTGGCCGCCACCGCCCGCCCGGCCTTGGCGACCGCCGCGCCGTACCGCATCGCCGTGGTGCAGTGGCGCGGCGATACCGACGTGGACCGGGGCCTGCGCGATTATCTGGCGCGCGCCGGGTTGCCCGTCGAGTACACCGTGCACAACGCCGCCCAAAACCGCGACGCCCTGGCTGCCATCGTGCAGGAGGTCAAGGCGGCGCGGCCCGACGTGGTCTATGCCTTCTCGACCGAGGGTGCGCTGGGCGTGGCCGGTCCAGTGGGGGGCGATGCCGAGCGGTTCATCACCGATATTCCGGTGGTGTTCGCCGCCGTCGGCGATCCGGCCTCGGCCAAGCTGGTGCACGGGATGCCGCTGTCGGGCCGCAACGTGACGGGGGTCATTCACCTTGCGCCCATTTCGGTGCAGTTCGAGGCGCTGTCGTCGCTGTTCGCGCCGCGCCGTCTGGCCGTGCTGTACAACGATGCCGAAACCTATGGCCGGGGCGCGGTGGCCGAACTGCGCAAGGTGGCCGAGGCGGCGAAGGTCGAGTTGATCGTCGAAAGCCCGACCGATGCCGAGGGGCGCCCGCAGGTCGATCTGATCGGCCCGGCGCTCGACCGGCTGGCGGCGGCCAAGCCCGATGCGTTGTATTTGCCCTCGACCTCGTTCTTTATTCCCTTGGCCGAGATGCTGACCGAGGCCGCCGTGGCGCGCGGTCTGCCCACTTTCAGCGCCAACGAGCCGATGATCCGGCGCGGCAAGGCCATGGCCGGGCTGGTGTCGTCGTTCTACGAAGTCGGCCAGTTCACCGGCTACAAGGTTGAGCAGATCCTGGTTGGCGGCAAGGCCCCGGCCGAGGTTCCCATCGAGGCGCTGTCGCGCTTTTCCTTGCTCATCAACATGGCGGCGGCACGGGAACTGGCGGTCTATCCCCCCATCACCATGCTGCGCTACGCGGAGGTGATCCATGGCCGGTGAACGATGCGCCCCGCCGTTCGGGCTGGTGCTGCGCCTGTGGCTGGCCGTGATGGTGGTCGCCGCCGTGGTCGCCGGACTTATCGCCGAGGTCAGCGGCAGCCACCTGCGCGACCGCCAGGAAGCCTTGCGCCATGACCGCTTTCTGCACACCGCGCGTGACCTGAAAATCCCCCTGGAGGGCGCCGTGGCGCTGGGCCTGCCGCTGGAGCAGGCGCCGCGCGTCCAGGACATGCTGGAGCGCGAACACGCCGCCGCCGGAACGCTGTCCATCGAGGTGTTCGACCCCCAGGGCCGCATCCTGTTCGGCACTGACCGCAGCTTCCTGGGCGATCTCGTGACCGAACGATGGCTGGAGCGCGCGGGGGCCGAGCCGTGGGCGGCCGAGGACCCGGACGCCCTGGTCATCGGCGTGCCCATCCTTAACGGCTTTGGCGGCGTGGTCGGCATGGTCGCCGTGCGCCACGCCAAGGCCCCCGCCGGGTCCGGCCTGACCCTGCTGGTGGCCGACCGTGACAGCCTGTGGATGGCGGTTGGCGGGGCGGTGGTGTTCGCCGGGCTGGCGTTTCTGACCCTCAGCCGTCTTATGGCGCGCTTGGGGGGCGATCTGGCGGGCGCGCGGGAGGCCCTGGCCCGTCCGGTTCCGGCCACAGGCGGAGGGGCGCTGACCGCCGCCGCCAATGCCGCCGCCGCCGCCGCACGCGACGCCCATGCCCGCATGGAAAGCGCCCTTGAGACTGCCCGGAAGGCCGACCTCGATGCCTAACTCTCCCTTCCGCCGCCTGATCCTGGCTGCTGCGCTGCTGGTGCTGCTGGCTTCCGGGGCCGTGGGTGCCGTACTGGCGTGGCGCATCGAAGACGCCGTGCATCCCGAAGTGACCGCCAAGCTGGAGGCCATCGGCCGGACCATCGCCGGGCAGGTCGGGCTGGCGCTCGACTACGGCATTCCCTTCGAGGCCATTCCGCGCATGGATGATTTCTTGGCGGCCATGACCCGCGACACCCCCGAAATCGCGCGCGTGCGCGTGGTCACGTCCGAGGGCGTGGCAC
The DNA here is from genome assembly GCA_041676205.1 of Rhodospirillaceae bacterium. GTDB lineage: Bacteria > Pseudomonadota > Alphaproteobacteria > Rhodospirillales > Rhodospirillaceae > Cauispirillum. The sequence goes on from JBAYSM010000127.1 coordinate 6,805, forward strand.
TTTATGCGGTTGGCGCGGGGGCCGAGGGCGCGGTGGTGTCGCTTCCCATCCCGACCCTCGACGGCCCGGCGGGCACCGTGGAACTGGGGCTGGCCGCCGGAGTCGATGCCGCCGATACCGCAGGGCTGCTCACCCGCCTGATTGCCCTGGCGCTGGGCGGTGCCGTGGTCGCGGGGGCGGGGATGGCGGCGGTGGCGTGGAGCAGGGTGATCCGCCCGCTGGTCCGCCTGCGCGACAGCCTGGACGGCATGGCGGGCGGTGACTTCGCCGTCGAACCGCCCGAGGATGCCGCCGCCGAGATCGGTGCCGTCGCCCGTCAGGCAGAACGCCTGCGCGCAGGCGTTGCGCGCCGCCATGCGGATTTCAAGGTCGAGGTCGATGAAATCGCCCTGGCCCAGCCCGACGCCGACCGGCGGGCAGACATAGACCGTCTTGCGGCGCAGGGTCGCGTCCTGGTGGAGGCCCGCTGAATGCCGGTCAAGCGTTTCACGTTTTCGCTGCTGTCGCGCATCGTGTTCATCATGCTGTTCGGGCAGATCAGTCTGATTGCGCTGGGCGGCTATGCCCTGTATCTGCGCGACGGTGCCACGGATCGCGCCCAGGACGCGGCGATGCTGCACGACATGGGCATGGCGTGGCGGGCCACCGTGGAGGCCGCCGCCGCGACTCTGGCCCGCGAGGCCGCCGACGATGCCCTGCGCGGCGCGGCGCTGACCGACGACCTGCCCGCCATGGCCGACCGTCTGGCTCCCATTGCTCGCCGGTTCGGCGGGGCGCGGGTGGAGGTTCTCGATGCTGCCGGGCGGGTGGTTCTCAACTCAGGCGGCGAGTTTTCCTGGCGGCCCACCCTCAGTGCCGAGCATGTGGCGGTGGCCCTGACCGGAACGCCGGTGCAGTCGCTGCAACTCGATTGGGCGCGGCAGGTGGTGGCCGTCAACGCCATGCCGTTGGGCGATGGCCGGGTGGTCGCGCTGAGTGTGCCGGTCAAGACCTTGCTGGCTGACTTTGCCCGCCTGACCGGCGGCGAAGTGATGATCGTCAACCGCCGGGGCCGGGTTTTGACCGGCACCGACGAGGCCCTGGGCCAAGCCCTGCCGCTGGAGGACGGGCTGCGGGACGACCGCCTGGAGGTTGAGGTCGATGGCCGCACCCTGTCGCTTGCCACCCTGCCCCTGGACGAGGCCGGGGGCCTGTCGGCCCGCCTGGTATCGGTGCGCGACGTGTCGGCCCTGGCGGCGGAAATGCGTGCCGTCCAGATGTGGACCATGGGGCTGGCCGGGGCGGCGGTGCTGCTGTTGGTCGGCGGGGTCGCGCTGTACCTGCGCCATGCCTTCGCGCCGCTCAAGGAAGCGGTGTCGGTGATCGACGCGCTGGCTGCCGGGGATACCACCGTGAGCCTGAAGGCGGTCGGCAAGGCAGCGGACCGTAACGACGAAATCGGCCGCATGGCCCAAGCCATCGAGCGCTTCCGCACCCAGATGACGACGCTGGGCCGCCTGCAACGGGCGCAGGACCGCCAGCGCCGCCGTCAGGAGGCGTTCATCCACCGCGAAATGACCGAGCTTGCCAGCACGCTCGCCCCGCTGGCCCGCGAGGAAGTGTTGCGCGACCTGCGCGATGTTGAATCCGGGGAACGCGGCCAAGGCGGCGGTCTGGGCGTCATGGGCGTCGCGTTCAGCAAGATGTCGGTGCGCGTGCGCCAGCAGCAGCAGCACCTGGAGGAACTGATCGGCGAGTTGCGCGAGGCCCTCAAGATGAAGACCGCCTTTGTGCAGCTTCAGCAGGAACTCGACATTGCCCGCCAGATCCAGAAGTCCATGCTGCCGCTGACCTTTCCGGCCGACCGACCGGAGATTTCCCTGCACGCCCGCATGGAGGCCGCCAAGGAAGTCGGCGGCGATTTCTATGATTACTTCTTCATCGACGAACACCGCTTGGGCGTGGTGATCGCCGACGTGTCCGGCAAGGGCGTTCCGGCCGCTTTGTTTATGGCGATCTCGCGCACACTGTTGCGGGCCACCGCGCTGTTCGGCAGTCCGCCGGGGCCGTGCCTGGAGAACCTCAACAACATGCTGGCCGAGAACAACGAACGCTCCCTGTTCGTGACCGTGTTCTACGGCATCCTCGACATGCGCGACGGCACGTTCACCTATGCCAATGCGGGTCACAATCCGCCGCTGTTGCTGCGTGTTGACGGCTCGGTCGAGGTCTTGGCGCGTACCGGCTGCGCGGCGCTGGCGATCATGGAGGATCTGCCGCAGACCGACCGTGCCATCACCCTCAATCCTGGCGAACAGTTGTTCCTATTCACGGATGGTATCAACGAGGCCCAGAACGCCGCCGAGGAACTGTTCGGCGACGACCGCTTGGTCGTCAGCCTGGGGGCCGCGTCGGGGCGTTCGCCGGGGGAGGTCATCGACGGAATCCTCGGTGCCGTGCAGGAGTTCGTCGGCGAGGCCCCGCAGTTTGACGACATTACCTGCCTCGCCGTGCGCTGGAACTGCCCGCAAGAGCAGACGCCCGGCCAAGGGCGCCGGGCAGTGCGCAGCGATGGGGCGACGGTGCAATAAGCCGCAACGTCCACTTCCTTGCAGCCAAGTCCACTACCAATCCGTCAATTGCACTTGATCGCCATGTTGACTGAACGATCTTGTCTCAAGGAATGGTTGGCGGACCAGCTCTGCAATCTGATGCCGGTGGCGCAGCTTCCGGTGACCGTCACGTAGCCGTGATCGTCCACCATGCCCGACAGGTTGTAGGAATCACGGGCTTTGGGGCTGGTGCCGGTGCCATTCAACCAGTAGTCGCCGCCTTTGCCGCCCCGGCAGGCGTGGTCGCCGGACTTGATGGACCAGTCGTTGCGGCAGAACAAGCCGCACGTCATGGAAACGCCCAGGTTCGGAACGTCGGACTTGTTGTAAAAGCACGCCGCGCGGGCGGGCGCGGCGACGGCGAGCACGGCGGCGGTGATCAGGCCTGCGGCGAGCATGGTACGCACGGGATGGTCCCCTCTGGTAAGTGTTAGTTGCAGGCTGTGTCACCGGAAAGCGGAATAAGTTCCCGTTATTCCGACCGCAAAGCCTCGATGGGGTCCAGGCGCGAGGCGCGCCGCGCCGGGTAGTAGCCGAAGAACACCCCGACCGAGGCCGATACCAGCCCGCCGCCCAAGGCCGACAACAGGATGCTTTCGATCAGGAACAGCCATGTGATCTCGCGCGGGCGGGGGCCAATCCTGGCTGGTGCAATAAGCCGTTTTGTCCCCGTCACTTACAGACAATCGCTTTGTTGACCGAATAATCCTGACTGAGGGAATGATCCTGGCGCCACACCTGGACGCGGATGCCCTTGGCGCAGGAACCGGTCACGGTGACATAACCGCGGTTGTCAACCGTTCCAGCGAGTTGGAATGCATCCCGGGCCTTGGGCGAGGTACCACTGCCGTTGACCCAAAAAGACCCGCCTTTGCCGCCCCGGCAGGCGTGGTCGCCGGACTTGATGGACCAGTCGTTGCGGCAGAGCAAGCCGCACGTCATGGAAACGCCCAGGTTCGGAACCTCGGACTTGTTGTAAAAGCACGACGCCTGGGCGGGCGCGGCAACGGCGAGCACGGAGGCGGCGGCGATCAGGCCGGCAGTCAGGATGGTGCGCATGGGATGGTGCCTTCTGGTGAATATGAGGTGCAGACTGTGTCACCGGGATGCGGAATAAGTTCCCGTTATTCCGACCGCAAAGCCTCGATGGGGTCCAGGCGCGAGGCGCGCCGCGCCGGGTAGTAGCCGAAGAACACCCCGAC
>JBAYSM010000128.1:0-10346 GCA_041676205.1 Rhodospirillaceae bacterium
AGCGCGGTGATAACCTCATGATTGCTGCGCGCCTGTCCCTGCGGAGAGATCGCCGCCCGGTGCACCTGAAGGAACGCGTGCGCCCCGGCCAGATAGAGGTCGTCATGCTCCAGAAAGGTCGTCGCGGGCAGCACCACGTCGGCAAAGGCCGCCGTTTCGGTCATGAACTGCTCATGCACGCAGATAAACAAGTCCTTGCGGGACAAGCCCTGCCGGACCAGCAGGCTTTCCGGCGCGGTCACGGCAGGATTGCAGCTTTGGATCAGCATGGCGGTCACGGGCGGGCCGTTCGACAGGGCCTCGGCATCGCCTGTCAGGGCGCGGCCGATCTGCGCCATGTCGATGACCCGTGTGGCAGGGTCCACGACGTCCAGGCCCTCGATCAAGGTCTTGTCGATGCCGAACCCGCCCGAAGCCGAATACAGCGCCCCCCCGCCCTCGTGCGCCCAGGCTCCGGTGACGGACGGCAAGCAAGACGCCGCGTGCATGCTGGCCGCGCCGTTGCGCGACCGGGCAAAGCCATACCCGGCCCGCAGGAAGCTCCGCTTGGTGCCGCCGTAGAGGCGGGCGAAGGCGATGATCTGATCTTCGGGAACGCCGGTGATGGCCGAGGCCCAGGCGGGCGTGCGGCTTTCCAGATGCGCCTCAAGTCCGGCCGGATCGTCGGTGTAGCGGTCCATCCAGGCTCGGTCGGCCATGCCTTCCTTGAACAGCGCGTGCATGACGCCGCAGGCCAGCGCGCCATCGGTGCCGGGGCGAAGCATCAGGTGGAGGTCGGCTTTCTCGGCCGTGGCGGTACGGTAGGGATCGACCACCACCAGCTTTGCACCGCGCGTCTTGCGAGCCTTGGCGACCCAGTTCATGACGTGGACCTGCGTGGCGACCGGGTTGGCGCCCCACACCACGATGACGTCGGCGAGCGCCATTTCCTGCGGGTCAGAGCCGAACCGCGCACCGACCCCGGCATCCCATCCGGCACTCGACAGGGCCGAGCACACCGTCTTGCGCTGGCGGGAGTAGCCCATCACATGACGCAGCCGCTCGATGCCGTCGCGGGCCACCAGGCCCATGGTCCCGGCATAGAAGTACGGCCACACCGTTTGCGCCCCGTGGCGGGCGGCGGCGGTGGTGAACGCCTCGGCCACGCGGTCCAGCGCCTCGTCCCAGGAGATCGGGGCAAACTTGCCCTCGCCCTTGGCCCCGACGCGCAGCAGGGGCTGGGTCAGGCGGTCGGGATGGTGGACCCGCTCGGCATAGCGCCCGACCTTGGCGCACACGACGCCATCGGTATAAGGCTGCGCCGCCCCGCGCACGCGGCCAATGCGGTCCGGTGCCGTCCTCTCGACCTCCAGCGCACAGGCGCTGGGGCAGTCGTGGGGACAGACCGAATGCACTACATCAAGAACCGCGTCACGGGGCATCAGGGCCACCAAAAAGACAAAAGGATTGTGGGCGCAGTCTACAACCGGCGCACGGGCAGGTCCACGGCGCGATCACGCCCACCCAGACCACCAAGGTTGAAACGATTCCACATACTGCTGTATGAAACATTATTGTGCCGTGCACCATGCCCAGAGTCCGCATCGGGATGACGTCGATGACACCCTTGCTGCTGCCTGTCGCGGCGATGATCGTGGTCATCGTGGCGTCCAACATCCTGGTCCAGCACCCGATCAATGATTGGCTGACCTGGGGCGCCCTGACCTATCCCATCGCCTTTCTGGTCACGGATCTGACCAACCGCGCCCACGGTCCCGCCGCCGCCCGGCGTGTCGTGCAGGTGGGATTCGCGGTGGCCGTGGCACTGTCGGCGATGCTGGCCACGCCGCGCATCGCGGCAGCATCCGGCTTTGCGTTCCTGACCGCCCAGCTTCTTGACGTGCATGTGTTCGACCGCCTGCGCGGACGGACTTGGTGGCAGCCGCCGCTGGCATCGTCGGTGGTGGGTTCGGGGGTCGACACCATCCTGTTCTTCAGCCTTGCCTTTGTCGGTACGGGCGTGCCGTGGGTAACGCTGGCGGCTGGAGACTTCGTGGTCAAACTAGGGCTGGCCTTGGTCATGCTGCTGCCGTTCGGGGCTGTTGCGCTGCGTTCCCTTTCAAGGAGTTAAGCATCATGGCCGCTCCCAAGACGCACGAACGCGAAGAGATCGAACGCTTCCTCATGATCCTGGAGAAGCGTATCCGCCAGCTTGGTGAAACCGTGGCCATGGCGGCGGACGGTCTGGATCCCGACTCGGCCGACCTGAGCTTTGCCGACTATGTGCGCAGCCGCGATCTGTCGTCGGAATGCTGGGCGTTCTCCATCGTGATCGAACGCCGCCTGGACGACTACGCCGGCGCCGACAAGGCAAAGATGAGCGAGCGGTTCGATGAACTGACCATCAACATTTGGTCGATGCTGCTAAGTTGCTCGCTGTATTTCCTGGACTCGCTCTCACGGCGGGAGTACCTGCCCATCGGGTCGCGGGAAATCTTCGTGCGCGAGATAAAGACGCTCTACGACGCCCACAAACTGCTCGCCGACCCTCGCTATGAGGGCCGCATCACCGACACCCTGCGCCGCCAGCACCACCGCGCCGAGCGCATCCTGAACGAGATTATCGAACGTGCACCGGCCCTGTTGAACCTGGGTCCTTGAGTCAGCCGCCTTTCCGGGGGGACACGTGGCAAAACCAGTTGCCGGCCGTGAGCGCCGAATTCCCAATCAACGTGAGCGTTGCCAGCTTGGCTATAACCTGCTGCGCGAGTTGCTGCGCCGATCGGACAGTGCCCACCTGCTCGACCAGCTTGACGGGCTGGATGATGTGGATGACGTCCTGCGCTTTCAGCCGGCGTTCATTCCGGTGTTGCTGAACGCGGCATGGGAACTGCGCGGCGAGGCCAAGTTCGCCGACCTGTTCCTGAACGCCGAGACCCGCCAGCCGGTGCAGACCCGCGACGAGCCTATCCACCCCTGCGGCCGGACCTTCAACGAGGTCATGCAGTCCCACCTGTACGGCGCGGCCCGCCTGTACTTCCTGCGCCTGGAGAAGGACTGGGCAGCGGCGAGGGCGCGCGAGGAACAACGGCGGTGGAAAAAGGCACAGGACAAAAAACGCGGCACCTTGACCGGCCGCCTGTCCGAAGGCATCAAGGAACTTGCCGGGAAGACGAAAGAGTTCAACGCCGAGGACTACCGCGCCGACTATGAAGGCTTTGGCCTCTACGAAGCGATCAAGCCACACCTGGAGCACGAATGGCAGTTCCGGCTAATTCCCCTATACGCCCGCCTGTCCACGCGGCAGGCACAAGCCTATGATGACCTGATCCAGTACTTCCGCACGCCCAAGGAAATGGAAGCGGCCCTGCTGGTGCGGTCCGAGGACGTGTCCATGGCGCGCGGCTACGCCCGTATCCACGCCGAGGCGCTTCAGGGCATCGACTCGAGCAACCGCCGCCCCTCGCCCACCGACGATCAAGTCGAGATTGCCGCCAAACGTGCCGCCGCGCTCAAGGACGAGCGCCGGGTATTCGACCTGCTGCTGACCCGCCATCTCGATTGCCTCGAAGTCCTCAAAGGCATGGGGAACAACGCCGATTCAGCCCTGCGCCGCCTGACCAAAATCTTCCGCGATGATGTATGGTCCGTGGTGCGCGACGAGACGCAGTTGCGCAATGCCCTGAACTGCCCCGACTACATTGTTGCCGTGATCGGGCCGTCGTGCCGGGGAATGCCGCCGGAAATCGGCACCATCCTGGGCCAGATCCAGAACCGCATCCTGACCCGCGACCTGCTGACCCTGGCGGCCGAGCGGTTCACGCGGGCCGACCTGGAACGCTATATGTCCGACCCTGAACGCAAGCCGATCTGGAACCAGCTTCCGGCCAAGTTCAACAACAACTACAATTACCAGCCCGATGCCCCCCGTGAGTCCAGCAACGCCAAGAATTTCGAGAACCTGCAAATGGTGTGCGAAGGCATCTTTACCTCGCTGACCACCGGCCATGTCGAAAAGCTCAAGGCATGACAAGCCCCCGGCCGCCGCGCGGCAGTGACATCGCTACGGTCGATGTCGCAGTGGTGGGGGCCGGGGTGGTCGGCCTCGCCATTGCCGCCGCCCTCGCCCGCCGGGGCCGCGAGGTGGTGATCCTGGAGGCCGCCCCAGCCATCGGCACGGGCATCAGTTCGCGGAATTCCGAAGTCATTCACGCCGGGATCTACTACCCGGCGGGCAGCCTCAAGGCCCGCCTGTGCGTGGCCGGGCGCGACGCGCTCTATTCCTGGTGCGATACCCACGGCGTTTCGACGCGCCGGGTCGGCAAGATGATCGTCGCCACCGACGACGCCGAGGCCGCCGCCCTGGACGCCCTGCGCCTCAAGGCCGCCGCCAACGGCGTGGCGCTTGAAGTGCTGGACGGTGCGCAGGCCCGCGCGCTGGAGCCTGCCGTGTCCTGCGTGGCCGCCCTGCTGTCCCCGGCCACGGGCATCGTGGACAGCCATGCTCTGATGCTGTCGTACCTGGGCGCCGCCGAGGAACACGGCGCGGCGCTGGCCCTGAACACCCCCGTCCTTGGCGGCGTGGCCGAAGACGGCGGCATTCGCCTGTTATGCGGCGGCGCACAACCGATGGACCTGCTGTGCCGAACCGTGGTCAATGCCGCCGGGCTGGGCGCGCAACGCCTCACGCTGTCCATCGACGGGGCCGACGCGGCAGCCGTTCCGGCGCTGCATCTCGCCAAGGGCAGCTATTTCGATCTCGCCACGTCACCGCCGTTTCAGCGGCTGGTCTACCCCATGCCGGTGGCGGCGGGCCTCGGCGTGCACTACACCGTCGACATGGCCGGGCGCGGCCGATTCGGCCCGGACGTCGAGTGGCTGCCGTCGCCCGATGCACGGACCTTCGATCCGGCCACCCTGCCCTATGCGGTGGATGCGGCGCGGGGCGACGTGTTTTATGGGGCCATCCGCCGCTATTGGCCGGGCCTGCCCGACGGCGCGTTGCAGCCCGCCTACAGCGGCGTGCGTCCCAAGGTGCAGGCGCCGGGCGATGCCACGGCTCCCGACTTCATTCTGCACGGACCCGCCGAAAGCGGCGTAGACGGACTGTTTACCCTTTACGGAATAGAGTCGCCCGGCCTGACGTCGTCCCTGGCGCTGGCCGAGCACGTGGCGCACAGGATGGAATGAGCATGGCCCGACTGACATTGCGCACCGGATTTCTGGCGTTAGCCTTGATGACCGGGGCGCTGCCCGCCGCCGCGCAGCAGGCGCCGCCCATGCCATCACTGACCAGCCCGGTGATTCAACCCAAACGCGCCCAGGATCCCTTGCTGGTCCCCAACTTCCGCGACGGTCTGCGCGAGACGGTCGAAACACTCAGCACCTACGGCAAGGGGCGCAGCCGCAGCTTCGTCATCGTCATCCGCCAGGGCCTCGGCCTGCTTATCCACAGCACGTGGGAGGCCAAGCTCCAGTCCCTGGTCAACGAGGGGAAGGAGGACTTCCGCCCGGTCGCGCCCGGCACCCTCAAACGCCGCTTCGTGCAGTCCATCGACGGCGTGGTGCTGGACGGCCAGTTCTGCGCCGATCCGGTGACCGCCAGCCAAGGATACCTGGACCTCATCCGGGAAAGCGCCCTGGTCGGCTTGGTGGTCGATCACTGCGGCACGCCCGAGGCTGCCAGCGATGCCTATACGGTGGCCCGCACGAATGGATTGCTGCCCCATGTGGACAGCGGCACCGGGCCGCTGGGCCGCATTCCCGCAGGCGCTCCGTTCGGCGAGAATTCCGACAACGTGACCAGCCTGGGCAAGGCCCGCAACATCCTGGTGGTCGATCAGAACGAAACCTATGCCACCAAGCAGGATTGGCTGCTGGCCCTGCGGCGGACCAACCACGACGTCCTGGTGCTCGACCCCTTCCACCGCAACCGCGAGCCTCTGAGCAACGCCGAAGTGGCCGAGTTGAAGACCAAGCACCTGGGGTCGCGCCGGTTGGTCTTGGCCCGCCTGCACGTCAGCGAGGCGGTTGATACCCATTGGTACTGGAAGCGCGATTGGGTGCCCGGCGAACCCGTCTGGCTGGGCGAAGAATTGCCCAACCGACCCGGTGTCCATGCGGTCCAGTACTGGCATCCGGCGTGGCGCGCCCTGATCGGTCAGGCGTTCTCGGGCCTCATGGAACTGGGCTTTGACGGCGTGATGCTCGAAGGCATGGAGGCCTATGAGCCGCTCGAAGCCTCGGTGGAACTGGAATAGAGTAGGGTATCACTCCTCCAGCCCCAGCCAACGCAGGGCGCGGCGCAGTTCAGGTTTGGGGGCGTACTCGATCACGTTGCCGTGGCCGACCACGACACGCTCGAAATCCCAACGCAAGACATGGCGCAGCGTGTCACGGGCCGCCCGGCGCTTTCGCACCAGCAGGCGAACCGCGCGGGCCGTGCCGGGCCGCCCATAGGCTCCATTCATCCGCATCCACATCCGCAACGCCCACGGATCGGTGGGGCCGACGTTGCTGACCAGATCCGTCAGAATAAGGGAGCGCGATGGCCGGTGCAGGAAAATCATTTCGCCCAAACGGGGCGCGCCATCCAGGCCGATCATGCACAGGCAGCCACGCCACCGTGCCGGCGGGGCATCGCCCAGCACTTCATCGACCTGCAAACGCTGGCGTTTTGCAGCCAGTCCGGGCGGCGCGAGCAATCGCGCTTCAGGCTTTTCGGCCCGCCACGCATCCGCCCACAGATGATGATACCGGTTTGGGGCGACGATGTCGCAGACCGGCCCCAGGGCATCGACCTCGCGCACCAAGGCGGCATGAGGTGCGACCGGCGAATGCAGCCATAGGCGCCCGTCATCCAGGCGCACCACCGTCATGCGCGAGCGCAATGTCACGCCAAGGTGCCGGAAATCGTGTTCCGCCACCCACAGTCCCGGTCCCAAGGGCCGCAGCACGCCCGTCTCCCCATCGGAAGTGGTTTGCATGGATAACGGGGGTGTGGCCGCCAAGGCTGCATCACCAAGCGGTGAGCACTCGAAGATATATGACCTGGAAGGAAAAAGTGCGGGGAAAGGTTAGTCGCCTCCAATGGAGGTTCCCTCAGGTGCAAGCCGATGCCCCCATCGCCAGCACTGAACCGCGCGGCAACGCCGGCGGCACCCTTCCCCGCAGTATTCGGGGAACCGAATGGCGCCATCCTAGCGCAATCGACTCCGGCGCCAAGCCGCAGCCGACTAACCTGCGGTAATAAAATGTAAACAGCGCGTAAACAGGGCCGCGCACTTACATCAGATGGATGACCTGGCCGGCGGCCCCGCCCCCCGCTGGACTCAGCAGGAAGGCCGCCCACGCCCCCAGATGCTCCGGCACGGCATCCGGCGCAACGACAAGAACGCAGGCCGATCCCGCTGCCGGGCCCGCCGCCGCATCGCCTGCCGGGGCAATCACCACGACCGGCGCCGTCCGCTGCCACGCCGCTGCCGCCGCTGCATCCCAGCGCGTTCCGCCCAATAGAACCAGCGCCGCATCGCCGTGTCCCGCATCGTCAAGCGCCGCCCGCAACCCCGCGCCCGGATCCACGCCATCCCAAGCGACGATCTCCACCGGGGCATCACGCCGCTCGGCCAGATCCCAGGCCAATTCATCAAGGCGTTCGACATCCGGGCCGCACAGGACAACCACCGCTCCCGCCCTTCCGGCTGCGTCGGCCACGGCTTCGGCCAGGGGAGTGGCCGCGGCCATGGCCACGGCGATTGAACGACCGGCAAGCACGTCTGGCAGGAACATGTCAGGTTTCCTCGAATCCTTGGGCCAGCAGAACCATGCGGTCCAATGTGGCGAGATACTCCTGCTCCAGCCGGTCGATCAGGGCGGCTGTGGTTGGTACGTCGGCAATTGCGCCGACCCCCTGCCCGGCCGACCAGATATCGCGCCACACCCGCTTGGCCGGGTCCAGGTTCAGGGCGGCCTTGTCCTTGGCGCTCAGGCTGTCGAGGTCCAGCCCGGCAGCCAGAATACTCTGGCGCAGATAGTTGGCGGGCACCCCCGACAGCGCCGGGGTATAGACGATATCCGCAGCCCGCGCTTCGGTCAGCATGGCCTTGTAGGCATCCGAAGCCTGGCATTCCTGGGTCGCCAGGAAGCGCGTGCCCATGTAGGCGAGGTCAGCCCCCATGGCCAGAGCGGCGGCCACCTGAGCACCGCTCGACAGGCCTCCAGCCAGCAGGATGGTGCCATCGAACACCTCCCGCACCTCGGGCAACAGAGCAAAAGGGCTGAGGGTGCCGGCGTGACCACCGGCCCCGGCGCACACCAGGATGAGGCCATCCACCCCAGCCTCGGCGGCCTTCTCGGCATGACGGCGGGTGGTGACGTCGTGGAACACCACGCCGCCGTAGGAATGCACCGCCTCCACCACGTCCGGCACGGCGCCCAGCGAGGTAATAACCACCGGCACCTGATGGCGCACCACCACTTGAAGGTCGGCATCAAGACGTTCATTGCTCCGGTGGACGATCAGGTTCACGCCAAATGGGGCATCTGCCGGGCCGACCTGGCTTTCAACCGCATTGAGCCAGTCCTCGAAACCCTCGGTCGACCGTTGGTTCAGGGCGGGAAACGTCCCCAGAACGCCGGCCCGGCAGCACGCCACTACCAACTCCGGCCCCGAACACAGAAACATCGGCGCCGCCACGACCGGCAGACGAAGACGGCCATCAAGCGAAGGAGGAAGTGGCATGAACAGAGTTCCCTTGTTGCTGTAGTCGAACACTCATCCTACCGTAGTCCAATAAGGGAGGACAGGTGATGCTCAAATCCATGACGTCCTACGAGGAAGGAGCCGCCGCCTTCCGCTGGCAGGTTCCCGAACTGTACAACATCGGTGCCGACGTCTGCGACCGCCACGCCGCCGCCACCCCCGACCGTGTTGCGCTGATCGTCGAGGAGGCCGACGGCACCGTGCGGCGCCACACGTTCGGGGCGCTCAAGGAGGCCTCCGACCGCTGCGCCCTCGCCTTGCGCGCGCTGGGGGTGGAGCGGGGCGACCGGGTTGCCATTCTGCTGCCTCAGTCGATGGAAACCGCCGTTGCCCACATCGCGGTTTACAAACTGGGTGCCATCGCGGTGCCGCTGTTCGTGCTGTTTGGCGAAGATGCCCTGAGCTACCGCCTGGGCGATTCGGGCGCCAAGGTGCTGGTGACAGACGTCGCCAACCGCGACCGGGTGCTGGCCCTGAACGCCGTGACCACCGTGCTGTGCGTCGGCGGCGGAACCGGCACGGTGGATTTCCACGAGGCCTTAGGGAATGCCGGGACCGAGTTCACCCCCGTCGCCACCACCGCCGATGATCCGGCGCTGATCATCTACACCTCGGGCACCACCGGCAAGCCCAAGGGCGCCCTGCACGCCCACCGCGTCCTGCTCGGCCACCTGCCGGGCGTGGAAATGCCGCACGAGATGTTCCCGCAACCGGGCGACCTGTTCTGGACCCCGGCGGACTGGGCGTGGATCGGCGGCTTGCTCGACGTTCTTCTGCCCGCCCTGCACCACGGCGTTCCGGTCCTGGCTCACCGCGCACGCAAATTCGATCCGGCCGAGGCGTTTGCCTTGATGAACCGTCACGGCGTCCGCAACGTGTTCATGCCGCCGACCGCCCTCAAGTTGATGCGTCAGGTGCCCAATCCGCCGCGCACCCGGTTGCGTTCGATTGGGTCGGGCGGCGAGACATTGGGCGCCGAATTGCTCGACTGGGGCCGGGCCACGTTTGGGCTGACCATCAACGAGTTCTACGGCCAGACGGAGTGCAATCTGGTGGTCGGAAACTGCGCCAGGCTGATGGAGGTCCGCCCCGGCGCCATGGGCCGCGCCATTCCCGGCCATGATGTCGCGGTCATCGACGAGACCGGGCAAAAGCTGCCCCCCGGCCAGGTCGGCCGCCTCGCCGTGCGCCATCCTGACCCGGTGATGTTCCTCGGCTACTGGAACAATCCGTCTGCCACCGCTGACAAATTCATCGGCGACTGGCTGCTGACCGGCGACATGGGCCGCCAGGATGATGATGGATACTTTTGGTTCCTGGGCCGTGACGACGATGTCATCACATCCGCCGGATACCGCATTGGCCCCGGCGAGGTCGAGGATGCCCTGATGAAGCACCCGGCCGTTGCGCTGGCCGCTGCCGTGGGCGTGCCCGATGCAACGCGGACCGAAGTGGTCAAGGCCTTTGTGGTGCTAAAGGACGGTCACGATCCGACAGACGAACTGGCAAAGGACATCCAGGGATTTGTGAAGCACCGGATGGCCGCGCATGCCTATCCCCGGATGGTGGCGTTCGTCGATGCGCTCCCGATGACGCCGACCGGCAA
>JBAYSM010000129.1:0-10173 GCA_041676205.1 Rhodospirillaceae bacterium
GTCCTCTGTGATTCCCACTTCACTTTACTTCCCCACACCCCTGGTCAACCCTCCCCTGCCCCGGACACGTCCAATTTGGTCGTGGTGTCGCCCTTTGGTCGGGCGCGGCCCAGACGCTGGCCGGTGGCGATGTAATGGGTGACTTCGGCCACGGTGGTTGCGTGGTCGCCTATGCGTTCCAGGTTCTTGGCGACAAACAGCAGGTGGCTGCATGGCGCGATGTTGCGCGGGTCCTCCATCATGTAGGTGAGGAGTTCGCGGAACAGGCTGGAGTACAAGGCATCGACGTCTTCATCGCGCTCCCAAACCCGTACGGCGCGGTCGGTGTCGCGGTTGGCGTAGGCGTCGAGACTGTCCTTGAGAAGATCCAGGACCAGACCGCCCAGGCGGCCCACTGACTTGAGGGCCGGCACCGGGGCTTGGTCCTTGAGGATGTGGACGCGGTGGGCGATGCCTGCCGCGTGGTCAGCCACCCGCTCCAGCGCGCCCGCCACCTTCAGCGACGACATCACAACCCGCAGGTCATCGGCCATCGGCTGGCGGAGGGCAAGCATCCGCACCACCAGTTCGTTGACCGAATCCTCGGTGGTGTCCACCGCGTCATCGCCGGCAATCACCTGATTGGCCAGCGCCGGGTTAGTCGTGGTCAAGGCCAGCACGGCATTGCTCAACTGGGTTTCGGCCAGTCCGCCCATGCGGGCGATCTTCTGGTTCAGCGTGTTCAGTTCGGCGTCGAAGGCGCGCACCGTGTGCGGGGTGCCGAAGGGCGGCATGGCGACCAGTCTCCGTCAGTGTCGTGACATGGGAACGTCATCTGACTTTGGGCCAAGGGGCGCGGCACGCAACAGAAATCGTCATTCCCCCCGCCACGGCGGCAGAAAAACCGTAAAGGTGCTGCCCTGCCCGACCGTACTGTCGATGGTCAGCGCGCCCCGGTGGCGGTTGACGATGTGCTTGACGATGGCCAGGCCCAGCCCGGTGCCGCCCATTTCGCGGGAGCGGGCGGTATCCACGCGGTAGAAGCGTTCAGTGAGACGGGGCAGGTGCTCCTTGGCGATGCCCTCCCCGGAATCGCGCACGTGCACGGCAACCGCGTCGACCCGCGTGGCGTGAGGCATGGCGGCTGGGCCACGCGGCACGCGTTCGACACTGACCGTGACCGGCGTGCCATGGCGGCCGTATTTGATGGCATTGGACATCAGGTTCTGGAAGACCTGGGTCAACTCGTCGGCATCGGCGATCACCAAGGGCGTGCTGGCCGGAATGTCCAGGACCACCTCCACGCCCTTGTCTCCGGCCTGTATTTGCAGCCCTTCGGCCACCGACGTAACAATGCGGCGCAGATCCACGCGTGCGGTGGGAGGCGTGTGCTCGCGCAGTTCGATGCGCGACAGGCTCAACAGATCCTCGATCAGCCGCTTCATGCGCGTGGACTGCTGGAACATGATGCCCAAAAAGCGGTCATGGGCTTCTTGATCGTCGCGCGCCGGTCCGCGCAGAGTCTCGATGAAGCCCAACACACTGGTCAGCGGCGTGCGCAGTTCGTGGCTGGCGTTGGCGACGAAATCTGCGCGCATCTGTTCGGCGCGGACCAATGCCGTGATGTCGTGCAATTGGACGAGAAGACGCGGCTCGTCCGCCGCGGCGGCATTTCCGGCCACAGGTTCGACCAGGACCTCGAAGTTGCGCTCGACCGGGCCGGTAAAGACAATCTGGAGTTCACTGCGCTTGCCGCTATCCAACGCCGCGTCAACCGCCGCCAGTATCTGCGGATCGCGCAGCACAGAAGCCAGTGGCCGGTTTTCGACCGCCCGGCCGAGCAGGAGTTCAGCGGCCGGGTTGCTGCGCACGACCTGACGAACCCGATCAATCAGCAGCAACGGGCCGGGCAGGCAGTCGAGCAAGGCAGCATGGGCGGCGGCACGCGCATCGGCCGCAGCGACGCGTGCCATCGCCCGCTGGCGCAGGAATGTGCCCGCCGAGGCGACGTCGCGCGCCGCTTCGGAGAACCGTGCTTCGGGGGGCGGGCGGTCTTCGCCGAGGTCGGCTCGCAGATAAGCCGCAACGTCGAGCAGATCGGCCACGATGGGCCGCACCACCGCGCCGGTCAGGATGACCACGGCCAAACCGGCGGCCACGGCCGGGATCATGGCCACTTCGCCCAGCAATATTAGGGCGATCAGGGCCGCCGCCGCCGGGGCGGTCAGCAGCAGGGTCAGTCCCAGCACCCGGCCAAGCGGAACGGAGGAGCGGCGTTGCTCAGGCATGACGGCCACCGTCCCCCTTCCGTGTTGGCTGCTGGCTTAACGCTGCTTCAGCGCGTCATGGGCGGCGATCACCGCCATGGTCACCAAGTCGGACACGTTGGCATCCAGGTGCACGATTTGCACCGGGGCCGACACGCCGATCAGCATCGGGCCTATGACCTGCGCCCCGCCCAGCTTCTGCATGATCTTGTAGCTGATGTTGGCCGAATGCTGGCCGGGCATGATCAACACGTTGGCCGGGCCGGACAGCCGCGAGAACGGGTAGACCTTGAGGAACTCGGCGTCCAGGGCGACATTGGCGCCCATTTCGCCTTCGTACTCAAAGTCCACCTTGCGCTCGTCGAGGATCTTGACCGCGCCGCGCGACCGCTGGGCGTCCCTGCCTTCGGGGCTGCCGAAAGTGGAGTAGCTGAGGAACGCGATGCGCGGCTCATGGCCCATCTGGCGGACCTTCTTGGCCGCGCCGATGGCGATGTCGGCAAGTTCTTCGCTGGTCGGCAGTTCGTGGACGGTGGTGTCGGCGATGAACACGGTGCGGCCACGGGCCAGCAGCATGGTCATGCCAAAAATGCGCTCGCCGGGGTTGGGGTCGATGACGCGGGTGATCTCGTTGACCACCACGGCGTGGGTCCGGGTCAGCCCAGTGACCATGGCATCGGCATCGCCAAGCGATACCATGCAGGCGCCGAACACGTTGCGGTCCTGGTTCACCAGACGCTGGCAATCGCGGTACAGGTGCCCCTTGCGGGCCAGCCGCTTGTAAACGAAGTCGGTATATTCCTTGTTGTGGAGCGACTTCGCGGCGTTCTGGATCTCAATTCCGTCCAGACTGCCCAGACCCATGGCCTTCATGGTCTGTTCAATGCGGTCCTGGCGACCGACCAGAATGGGGTAGCCGAACCCGGAATTTCGGAACGAGACGGCGGCGCGGATGGCCTTTTCTTCCTCGCCCTCGGCGAACACGACGCGCTGCGGGTTGGACGACACCTCGGCCGAAATCGCCTGCATGGACGCCGCCATGGGATCGAGGCGGGCTGAAAGCTCGTGACGATAGGCGTCCATGTCGATGATCGGCTTTTGCGCCACGCCCGAATCCATCGCGGCCTGGGCCACGGCAACCGGAATGGCGCCGATCAGGCGCGGGTCGAACGGCACCGGGATGATGTATTCGGGGCCGTAACGCAAGCGACGTCCGGCATAGGCGGCGGCCACTTCATCGGGAACGTCTTCGCGCGCCAGGGCGGCGATGGCGTGGGCGGCGGCGATCTTCATGTCTTCGTTGATGGTCCGCGCACGCACGTCCAAGGCCCCGCGGAAAATGTAGGGGAACCCCAGCACGTTGTTGATCTGGTTGGGATAATCCGACCGGCCGGTGGCCATGATGGCATCGGTGCGGATGGCGCGGACTTCTTCCGGGGTGATCTCCGGGTCCGGGTTGGCCATTGCGAAGATGATCGGGTTGGGCGCCATGGCGGCGACCATTTCCGGCGTCACCGCGCCCCTGACCGACAGACCGAGGAAGGCGTCAGCTCCCTCCATGGCCTGCTCAAGGGTGCGGGCATCGGTCTGGGCGGCATGGGCCGACTTCCACTGGTTCATGCCGTCGGTGCGGCCCTTGTAGATGGCGCCCTTGGTGTCGCACAGGATGACGTTGTCGTGCTTGACGCCCATCGCCTTGATGAGCTCCAGGCAGGCGATGCCCGCCGCGCCCGCGCCGTTGACCACCACCTTGATATCGGTAATGTCGCGGCCGGTCAGGTCGCAAGCGTTGATAAGGCCGGCGGCGGCGATGATGGCGGTACCGTGCTGGTCGTCATGGAACACCGGGATGTCCATCATTTCGCGCAGTTGCTGCTCGATGATGAAGCATTCGGGGGCCTTGATGTCCTCAAGGTTGATGCCGCCGAACGACGGGCCGAGGTAACGCACGGCATTGATGAATTGATCGACATCGCGGGTATCGACTTCCAAGTCGATGGAATCCACGTCGGCGAACTTCTTGAACAGGACGGCCTTGCCCTCCATCACCGGCTTGGAGGCCAACGCTCCCAGATCGCCGAGGCCGAGAACGGCGGTGCCGTTGGAGATCACCGCAACGAGGTTGCCCTTTGCGGTGTAGTCGTAGGCCAGAGACGGATCGCGCGCGATTTCCTTGCACGGGGCGGCGACGCCGGGGCTGTAGGCGAGCGACAGATCGCGCGCCGTGGTCAGCGGCTTGGTCGGCACGATCTCGATCTTGCCGGGGCGCCCGCTGGCGTGCATCAGGAGGGATTCGTGCTCGATATTGATCTTGGGGGTATCGTCCATCGGTCTCTGGCCTGCGTCCAAAAATAGGTGCGGGAAGCTCAACGCCCCCGATCAAGGGGGCGCGGGGCAAGGTTCAGGCGTCGGTGTCCGGCCGGTCAGCCGGCGTGCGTTCGACAATGTGGATATTGCGCGCCCCATGGCGTTCCAGGACAGGCCGCGCCCGCCCCTCGGCCTTGGCGTCCGGGCTATTGACCCACAGCACCAATTCGCCCTTTTCCACTGCTTCGGCATATTCCTGGGTGTCAGGAAGGGAGACGACTTTCTCCAGCATTTCCTTGAGCGCCACGCCGCCGATTCCGGCCGCGACCAGTCCGGCGATCACCGCCCCGACCGGCCCGGAGGCGATGGCGATCAACGCCCCCGTCAACAGCGGCACTTCATAGCGCGGCTCATCGAGCAGCGGCATCATGCGGTCGCGCCACGTCTGACCGTGCGGGTCTGCGGCCTCGACCGCCTCATGGCTGGACAGCACCGACAGGTCGGCGTGCTCGAAGCCGCTGCCGAGCAGGTCCTTGATGGCCTTGATTAGCGGCTCAGGCTCAGAAAACAGCCCAACCAGTTCGCGGGGCGGCCAAGCAATAGGGCCATTTCCAGAGGCATTGTCGGTCACGGAGTCGGTCAACGACGCAGGTCCTGATCTTGTTTCGATCCGAAAGGGCGGCCATTCTGCCCCACCGGCGCGCCAATGCCTAGTCTTACCAACCGGATTTCATGCTATTTTCGCCGCGCTTTAACAGTGCCAGCACGCAAGCGGAGTCCCCCGTGCCCGAAAGCCCCCTGCCGCCCCCTGCCGCAACCGACGTGACGCCGATGATGGCCCAGTACCTGGGCATCAAGGCGGACCATCCCGATTGCCTGCTGTTCTATCGCATGGGGGACTTCTACGAGCTGTTCTTCGACGACGCCGTCAAGGCGGCCGAGGCCCTGGACATCGCCCTGACCAAGCGCGGCAAGCATCTGGGCGAAGACATCTCCATGTGCGGCGTGCCGGTCCACTCGCACGATGTCTACCTGTCCAAGCTCATCCGCAAGGGCTTCAAGGTGGCCCTGTGCGAGCAGATGGAGGACCCCGCCGAGGCCCGCAAGCGCGCCGGCAAGACCCTGGTCCGGCGCGAGGCGGTGCGCATCATCACGCCGGGAACGCTGACCGAGGACGCCCTGCTCGACGCCCGGCGGCACAACTATCTGGCCTGTCTGGCCGATGTCGGGGCCGACTACGGGCTGGCCTGGGTGGACGTCTCGACGGGCGATTTCTGTGTGCAGGCGGTGGGCGAAAAGACCATCGGCGCGGCATTGGCGCGGCTGGCGCCAGGAGAAATCCTGCTGCCCGACCGCATCACCCAGCGCGAGGTCCTGTTCGAGGTGCTGGCCGAGTGGCGCGATTGCCTGTCGCCCCTGCCCGGCGCGCGGTTCGACAGCCAGAACGGCCGCAAACGCCTGGAGGCCCTGTACGGGGTCAAGGCGCTGGACGGCTTTGGCGGCTTCAGCCGGGCCGAGGTGGCCGCCGCCGGGGCTTTGGTGGATTACGTCGAGTTGACCCAAAAGGGCCGCCTGCCGCGCCTGGGGATGCTCAAGCGGCTGGCCCAGGGCGCGACGCTGGAGATCGACGCCGCCACCCGGCGCAATCTGGAACTCCTGGAAACCCTGAATGGCGAGCGTAAAGGCAGCCTGCTGGCCGTCATCGACCGCACGGTGACGGGGCCGGGGGCGCGCCGCCTGACCGACTGGCTGTCCGCGCCACTGACCGACCCGGCGGCCATCGACGCCCGCCTGGATGCCGTGCAGACCTTTGCCGAGGATGACCGCCTGCGCGGCGACATCCGCGACCGCCTCAAGCGCGTGCCGGACATGGAACGCGCCCTGTCGCGCCTGTCGCTCGGCCGGGGCGGGCCGCGCGATCTCGCCAATGTGCGCGACGCGCTGGCCGAGGGGCCGGGGCTGCGGGCACTGCTGGCGGGTGCTGCGCTAGGCACCCCGCCGCTGTTGCAGGAGGTCGCCGCCGGGCTGGGCCACCATGCCGAACTGGTGGACCGTCTGCGCCGCGCGCTGGCCCCGGAGCTTCCATTGCTGGCCCGCGACGGCGGGTTCGTGGCCGAGGGGTATCATGCCGCGCTGGACGAACTGCGCACCCTGGCGGGCGAGAGCAAGCGGCTGATCGCCGGGCTGCAAAACCGCTACGTCGCTGACACCGGCATCGACAGCCTGAAGGTCAAGCACAACAACGTGCTGGGCTATTTCATCGAGGTGGCGGCCAAGCGGGCCGACCCGATGATGGACAAGGACGGCCCCTACATCCATCGCCAGACCATGGCGAACGCCGTCCGCTTCACTACCATCGAACTGTCCGAGCTTGAGGACAAGGTGCGCGGGGCGGCCGACAAGGCCCTGGCCGTGGAAACCGAACTGTTCAAGGACCTGTGCGGCGAAGTCCTGGCCCGCGCCGCCGAGATCGCCGAGGCCGCCGCCGCGCTCGCCACCCTGGATGTGCTGGCGAGCCTGGGCGAACTGGCCGCCGAGCATCGCTACACCCGGCCCGAAATCACCACCGGCACCGAATTCGTCATCAAGGACGGCCGTCATCCGGTGGTCGAGGCCGCCCTGGCGCGGGCCGGTGACGGGCCGTTCGTCGCCAACGGCTGCGACCTGTCGGGCGGCAACCGGCTGTGGCTGCTGACCGGCCCGAACATGGCGGGTAAGTCCACGTTTCTGCGCCAGAATGCGCTGATTGCCGTGATGGCCCAGATGGGCAGCTTCGTGCCCGCCGCCAAGGCGCGCATCGGGGCGGTGGACCGGCTGTTCTCGCGCGTCGGGGCGGCGGACGATCTGGCGCGCGGGCGGTCCACGTTCATGGTCGAGATGGTCGAGACGGCGGCCATTCTCAATCAGGCGACCGAGCGATCCCTGGTCATCCTGGACGAAATCGGGCGCGGCACGGCGACCTTTGACGGCCTGTCCATTGCTTGGGCCACGGTCGAGCACATCCACGATGTGAACCGCTGCCGGGCGCTGTTCGCCACCCACTACCACGAACTGACCCTGCTGGCCGGAAAGCTGCCGGAACTGTCGTGCCACTCCATGCGGGTCAAGGAATGGCAGGGCAGCATTGTATTCCTTCATGAAGTTGCCGCCGGAGCGGCAGACAGGTCATATGGCATCCACGTCGCCAAACTGGCCGGGCTGCCCGCCGCCGTTCTGCACCGCGCCGAGGATGTCCTGGAGCGCCTGGAAAAGGGCGATCAGGGCGGCGCGGTGGCGAGTCTGGCCGAAGACCTGCCACTATTTGCCGTCGCGCTGAAAAAGGCCGAGAAGAAAGAGGCGGCGCACGGCCCCTCCCCGGTCGAAGAAGCCTTGAAAGCCGTCAATCCAGATGACCTATCGCCCAAGCAGGCCCTGGAACAACTATACCGACTGAGGGAGTTGCTGACCCCATGACCTTTGGCCGCGACATTCCCACCCGCTGCCGCGCGGTGGCCTGCATCGCCCTGCGCCGCACGGGCGGTAGGGCGGAAGTCCTGCTGCTCAAACGCGCCGATGGCCCCATGGAGGGCGTGTGGACCCAAGTTACCGGCGGCATCGAACCCGACGAAACGGCCGCCCAAGCCGCCGCCCGCGAACTGGCCGAGGAAACCGGACTGGTGCCCACCGCCTTCTACTCGGCGGGCTGGGTGGACCACTTCTACAACCCCGCCGCCGATTGCATCGAGGTGGTGCCCCTGTTCCTGGCCGAAGTTGCACCGGGCGCCGAGGTGGTCCTGGACGGCGAGCACACCGAGTGGGAATGGGTCAGCCTAGAGGAAGCCGCCACCCGCGTCCCTCACCACGGCCACCGGGTAGCTTTGGACGCCGTGCGGCATACCTTCGTGGACCGGGTACCGCCGGAATGGTTGCGGGTGCGGGGATAGGCGTGGCCTGCGCCTGGGTCTACATCATGACCAACCGGCCCAATGGGACGCTCTACATTGGGGTCACGAGCAACCTCGCGCGGCGCATCTGGGAACATCGCGAGGGCGTCGCCGATGGCTTCACCAAACGGTACGGCCTGAAGTGCCTCGTTTACGTTGAGAGGCATGACGATATCCGCACGGCGCTCCAGCGGGAAAAGAACCTGAAGCATTGGTCCCGCGCCTGGAAGGTTCAGCTCATCCTGAAGGACAATCCCGGCTGGGTGGACCTTTACGACCAGATCCTGTGAACGCCATACACCACCGCTGTCGTGCGCGGGCTTGACCCGCGTACCCACGGGGTGCCGCTGGCGCGGTGGTGGGGTGGGGCGTGGATGGCCGGGTCAAGCCCGGCCATGACGATCTTTGAGGGAGGATGGCACAGAAAAACGTGCCTTTCCTACTCCGTCGCATCCGTCCGGTAGATCTCCCCGCCGCCTTCGCGGAACTTTTCGCTCATTTCGGCCATGCCCTTTTGGGCTTCCGCCCGGACTTCGTGGCTGATTTTCATGGAGCAGAACTTCGGCCCGCACATGGAACAGAAGTGCGCCGTTTTGTGGGCGTCCTTGGGCAAGGTCTTGTCGTGGAAATCCTGAGCCTTCTCCGGGTCCAGGGACAGGTGGAACTGGTCCTGCCAGCGGAACTCGAAGCGGGCGCGGGAGAGGGCATCGTCGCGGGTGCGCGCTGCCGGGTGGCCTTTGGCGAGGTCGGCGGCGTGGGCGGCGATCTTGTAGGTCACAACCCCAACCCGGACGTCTTCCTTGTCCGGCAGGCCCAGGTGTTCCTTGGGCGTCACGTAGCACAGCATGGCGGTGCCGAACCACCCGATCATGGCCGCCCCGATGGCCGAGGTGATGTGGTCGTAGCCCGGCGCGATGTCGGTGACTAGCGGCCCGAGGGTGTAGAACGGGGCATCACCGCACAGCTTGCGCTGAAGCTCGACGTTTTCCTGGATCTTGTGCAGGGGAACGTGGCCGGGGCCTTCGATCATCACCTGCACATCGCGCGCCCAGGCAATCTTGGTCAGTTCGCCCAGAGTTTCCAGTTCGGCGAACTGGGCGGCGTCGTTGGCATCGGCCTGCGAGCCGGGACGCAGGCCGTCGCCGAGACTCACCGCCACGTCATAGGCGCGCAGGATCTCGCAGATCTCGTCGAACCGTTCGTACAGCAAGCTCTCGCGGTGATGGGCCAGGCACCACTTCGCCATGATCGACCCGCCGCGTGACACGATGCCGGTGACGCGCCGGGCGGTCAGGGGGATGTGGGCCAAGCGCAGACCGGCATGGATGGTGAAATAGTCCACGCCCTGTTCGGCCTGCTCGATCAAGGTGTCGCGGTAAACCTCCCAAGTCAGGTCCTCGGCCACGCCGTTGACCTTCTCCAGGGCCTGATAGAGCGGGACGGTGCCGATGGGCACGGGGCTGTTGCGCACGATCCATTCGCGGATGTTGTGGATGTCCTTGCCGGTGGACAGGTCCATCACGGTGTCGGCGCCCCAGCGGATCGACCACACCATCTTTTCGACCTCGTCGGCGGCCGTGGACAGCACGGCGGAATTGCCGATATTGGCGTTGATCTTGGTCAGGAAGTTGCGCCCGATCGCCATCGGCTCAAGTTCAGGGTGGTTGAGGTTGGCCGGGATGATGGCGCGGCCCGAC
>JBAYSM010000130.1:0-10123 GCA_041676205.1 Rhodospirillaceae bacterium
AAGCCGATCACCGATGAGGTGGGGCTGGCGCTGGCCGTCACCCTGATCGGCTGGCACCTGTGGCGGGCGCGCAAGCTGGCCCGCACGGCATGAGCCTGTTGTGCATTGTGGCGGCAGGGGCGGTTGTGGCGCTGACCCTGCCGTCCGACGGATTCGAGTTGCGCTGGATCCACTCGGTCGAGCGTTCGGAATGGCATGAACGGTGGCTGCCCGCCCCCGACGGCGGCCTGACCCTGGCGGAAAGCCGGATGCGCACCAGCGGCGCGGGCATGGAGCCGCCCGAGGGCGCGGTGCTGGTCGATGGCTGGTGGATTGACCGTTCCACCCGCCTGAGCGTCGCCTCCCTGCGGCTGGGCCTGACCGAGTATGCCGCGCCCTATGAGGTATGCCTGAACGACCTCTGCCGCCCCCTGGACAGCCTGTTGCCCCAGAGCGCGGAGACAGCCATTCTATCTTCCAACGAGCCGTGCTCCGGATAACTAGACCAAGGACCGCACAGATGTTTCAGTGGGACGACCCCCTCCTCCTCGACCGGCAGCTTTCCGACGACGAGCGCGCCATCCGCGACAGCGCCCGCGCCTATTGCCAGGAAAAGCTCCAGCCTCGCGTGCTCGGCGCCTTCCGCGAGGAACGCTTTGACCGCGAGATCATGACCGAAATGGGGGCGCTCGGCCTACTGGGTTCGACCCTGCCCGAGGAATACGGCGGGGCGGCGGTCAACCACGTCGCCTATGGCCTGATCGCCCGCGAGGTCGAACGGGTGGACAGCGGTTATCGCTCGGCCATGAGCGTGCAGTCATCGCTGGTCATGCACCCCATCCACGCCTACGGGACCGAGGAACAGCGCCGCAAGTACCTGCCCAAGCTGGCGTCGGGCGAATGGGTCGGGTGTTTCGGGTTGACCGAGCCGGACCATGGCTCGGACGCCGGAAGCATGAAAAGCCGCGCCAAAAAGGTGGATGGCGGCTACATCCTGACCGGTCAGAAGATGTGGATCACCAACAGCCCCATCGCCGATCTGGCCGTGGTGTGGGCCAAGTCCGACTCCCACGGCGGCAAGATCAAGGGGTTCGTGGTCGAGCGCGGCACAAAAGGGTTCTCCACCCCCAAGATCGAGGGCAAGGTATCTTTGCGCGCCTCCGTCACCGGCGAAATCGTGCTGGACGAGGCGTTTGTGCCCGACGACGCCCTGCTGCCCGACGCCAGCGGTCTGGGCGGGCCGTTCGGGTGCTTGAACAAGGCGCGCTATGGCATTGCCTGGGGGGCCTTGGGCGCGGCGGAATTCTGCTGGCACGCCGCCCGCCAGTACACCCTGGACCGCACCCAGTTCGGCCGCCCGCTGGCCGCCAACCAGTTGATCCAAAAGAAACTGGCCGACATGCAGACCGAAATCGCGCTGGGTCTTCAGGGCTGCCTTCAGGTCGGGCGCATGATGGACGCCGGAACCTGGGCGCCCGAGGCGGTATCCCTCATCAAGCGCAATTCCTGCGGCAAGGCGCTGGACGTCGCCCGCATGGCGCGGGACATGCACGGCGGCAACGGCATTTCCGACGAATTCCACGTCATCCGCCACATGGTCAACCTGGAAACCGTGAACACCTATGAGGGCACCCACGACATCCACGCCCTCATCCTTGGCCGCGCCCAGACGGGGATTCAGGCATTCACCGGGTAATGGGTGGAAGTGAAGCGGGGAACCACAGAGGCGGTGGCCCCACTCCACAGCCTACAAGCCAACCTGCTGCTTAAATGTTTAGTCCCCCGTTAGTCCCGGAGGCCCTTTAGCCACAAAAGAAAACCCCCGGCACTAGGCCGGGGGTGAAGTTTGAACAGGGAGGCTTCACGTCTGGGAGACGTAGGATCCGAGGACCCTGTGCCGGGCTGGGAACCCGGCGGCGACGGGGAAGGGCGCTAGGCCGTTCCGTCGATTTCGTGCAGTTGCGACGCAACATGCGTAATGGCTTATTTAGTCCAGTGCGCCGGACAGTACCACGGCAAAAAGGCATCGGCAGGTATGCGTTTTGCGCATGGCACGGGGAATAATGAAGCCTCTACAGCGCATTGGCGTCCCGCAGGTGCCCGGCTGCATCCGCCGGGCATCGCACGCCGGTCCCTGCGAGGCCGCAGTACCCATTGGGGTTTTTCAACAGGTATTGCTGATGCTCCGGCTCGGCGAAGTAGAATGCGGGGGCGGCGATGATTTCGGTGGTGATGACGCCGTGGCCAGCGGGGGCCAGGGCTTTCTGATAGGTATCCCGGCTGGCCTCGGCTGCCGCCTTGTGGGCTGCCGTATGGGTGTGGATGCACGAGCGGTATTGCGTCCCGACGTCATTGCCCTGACGCATTCCTTGCGTCGGATCGTGGCTTTCCCAGAACGCGGCGAGCAGTGTCTCGTAAGGCACATGGCTTGGGTCGAAAACCACCCGCACGACCTCGGCATGGCCAGTGCGGCCGGAGCAGACTTCCTCATAGGTCGGGTTTGGCGTATGGCCCCCGGCATAGCCTACCGCCGTCGCATAAATTCCAGGTATCTGCCAAAATCTACGCTCGGCACCCCAGAAACAGCCCAGGCCGAATACTGCCTCTTCATAGCCTGCGGGCACCGGGCCGGACAGGGGCGTTCCCAGGACGGCGTGCTGCTCGGCTACCGGCATCGCATCGGCGCGGCCTGGCAGGGCCTCAGCGGGCGCGGGAAGTTCGGTTTTGTGGCGGGGCATGAACCACATGGCGGCCTCCTCAGGTGTCGGGTATTCCCAACATGGGGCGGCAAGGGCGCCGGGGAAAGGCCGCGCAGTCCACTTCTGCGGAGCTGGACCCTTGGAACACGGGGAAGTTCTCGGCTAGTTATCCTTCCGTGCCGCGACCGGCGGAACATCCTTGCATTGCTTGCGGTCCTAAGTTGACCATGGAATTACACTATGATTGTTTAAAATTGTTTAGACTATGAGCCACCTATACCCTTTGCCCTACTGGGCTAGGCTGACATTATGCCGTACTATTCGTAGGGTGTTGTGCGGGAACCCGGCGCGTCACAACCCTCCCCGCCCGCCACCGGACGCACACCGGCGGCATAGAATGGAGGAAGCGATGGCGCTTCGTGAAGATGATGCACTGAGCGGCCTCATGCTTGATGCTTCGGTTCGCCGCTTGATGGGCCGCAATGGCGTGCGACCCGGCGAAATGGCACGGGCTCTGGTTATTGCACGTACCGCCCTGCGGGGTGAAAACGGTCGGCGCAATGGGGGGCACTGCTATGCCATTCGGGCGTGGCCGCCGACGCTTGACCGTGTTTCCGGGCTGTTGGTCCAGGCCGCCAATATGCTGGACGATGCCCGGACCGCAGCCGCCCTGCGCAGCGCCGTGGCCTTCAATCTTGGGCTCTGGCGGGGAATCGCGCGGATGATGGCGTCCGACGGCGCCGCCAGCCTGAACGATGAGCAGCGCCGGTTGCTGCATGGTCACGCTGTTTACGTGATCCAGCACAGCACGCCGCGGACCTGCCCGGACGATATCCATATCGAGACCTTCATCACCCTGGCCCGCCGCGACTCGGAATGGCTGGCCGAAGCGGTGGTGCCTGATGCAGACGCGTTTTCGGTGGCCTGAACCCTGGCCCTTACGCCCGCGCGCGGCGGCGCAGCATGTCTTGCCCAGCGAGCGCCGCTCCGCCGATGATCAGGGCGCAGGCGGCGGCGACTTCGGGGGTGAAGGCTCCGCTGCCCGCCGCGATCAACAACAGGGTGGACATCAGGGGCACGAGGTAGCTGGCGGCGCCCAGCACCTGGATATCGCCGCGCTTTACGCCGATGTCCCACACGAAGAATGCGCCGCCCGCCGGTCCCAGGCCCAGCAAGGCCACGGCGATCCATTCCGCTCCCTGCGGCCACACCGATGGTTCGAACACCAGATGACAGGCAAATGCCAAGGCCGCGCCGACGGCACAAAATGCGCCGACGGCATCGCTCGGAATCTGGGCGAACAGGCGTGACAGCACCGAATAGGCGGCCCACACGAACGCTGCCCCGAACGCGGCGGCAAATCCCAGCGCGTGGGTGGTTTCAAAGGCCAGCGCGCCATCCATCTTGCCGATCACCAGGACGACCACGCCAGCCAATCCCATCAACGCGCCCACCGAATGAAACCAGCGCAGCCGGTGGCCGGGCAGGAACGATGAAAAAAACACGATCAGCAGCGGCCACAGGTAGTTAACAAGATTGGCCTCCACCGCAGGAGCATTTTGAAGGGCGAAGAAGATCAGGGCGTGGTAGCCGAACAAACCGCCCACCCCCAACGCCCAAGCCATTGGTGGGATGCGCAGGTGCCCCCGGACGTCCTCGCCTCGCACCACCCATTTGATGACTGCAATTGCCGCCGCAATGGTGAACGAGATCGCCACGATCAAGAACGGCGGGGTCTTGCCCGCATACACCGTCAGGACGGCAAGCGTCGCCCACACCACCAGGGCGATCCCACCAATCAACGTGGCGCGCGTGCGGGTATCGGGGTTGGGTGGCATGGCGGCATCCTGAAAAGGCAAGGAAGTGAAGGGGGGAACCACAGAGTTCGCAGAGAACACAGAGAGTCCGTGGCCATTACGCCGCAGGCGATAAATCCTGGTCGGATTTTATGCGCTGCGCGCGGCCATTTGCACCGAAATCTCTGTGACTTCCTCTGTGACCTCTGTGCCCTCTGTCAATCCCTTCACTTCCTCTTCCTTCAAGCAAAACGGCCGCCCAGATGCCTGGGCGGCCGTTGGTGCCAGAGCTGCGAGGGCAGCTCTTAATACATGTGCTGACCGCCGTTGATCGACAGGGTCGAGCCGGTGACGAATTCGGCATCGTCGGCGACCAGGAACAGAACGCCGCGGGCGATGTCGTCGGCGCGGCCCAGACGGCCGACCGGAATCTTGGCGATGATCTTTTCCAGGACGGCGGCGGGGACCGAACGCACCATGTCGGTGTCCACATAGCCCGGCGCGATGGCGTTGACCGTGATGTTCTTGGCAGCGCCTTCCTGAGCCAGCGCCTTGGTGAAGCCGTGGATGCCGGACTTGGCGGCGGCGTAGTTTACCTGGCCGTACTGACCAGCCTGACCGTTGATCGAACCGATGTTGACGATGCGGCCGAAGCTACGCTCGCGCATGCCGTCGATGACCAGACGGCACATGTTGAAGCAGGACGTCAGGTTGGTGTGGATGACCTGTTCCCACTGCTCATAGGTCATGCGGTGCAGGGTGGTGTCGCGGGTGATGCCGGCGTTGTTGACCAGCACGTCCACCGGGCCGAGTTCCTCGGTGATCTTCTTGATGCCGGCTTCGCACGCCTTGAAGTCGGAGACATCGAACTTGAAGGCCCGGATGCCCGTCTCCTGTTCGAACTTCTTGGCGGCTTCGTCGTTGCCCGCATAGTTGGCGGCCACGGTGTAGCCCGCGTTCTTGAGCGCCACGGAAATGGCCTGCCCGATACCACGGGTTCCGCCCGTCACAACGGCAACACGACCTTGAGCCATACTTTGTCTCCCTACTTTCGATCTTCTTTGGTGCGTCCAACGGCGGGCGACTCGCCATGCCGCTTGTGCAGTGTAGCGCAATTTACGCGCATGAAAACAGCCAAAAGCCGTAACATTGTTACAACAAAATTGACCCTTTGCGAGCTACAGGGGTATTTTGGCATCCAGTGGTGGCTGTGGCGGATCCAACCCTTTCGCACCGCAGCAAAAGGTGCCGGCCGTGGCGGCCCGCATGAGGAAAACACTCCTAAAAGGTATTGGTTCCACTCCGCCCGGTGGTGTTACTTGCACATTTCCGTCAGGTTGAAAGAGGCCTCGTCGACTGGCCGGTGCTCCTGCATCACCTCTATTTGGCGGAAAATTCCGCGCCCGGCCGATGCGGTGATCAACTCGGTTATACGGTGCCGTATTTTGTCGAGGTCGTCGAAGTCGGGTCGCTCCGGTGGTTGACGGTTGAAATCGACAATAACCCAGTCGGTAACGTGGGGTGCCAGAATGCACGCCTCGAAACGCCGCTCACTCACGGGATGCAGCCGCAACGTCAGGCCCAGGAAGATCGGCCTGCCGCGCCCGCTCTTGGGGAGCACGGGAACCCATACTGGTTCGGGCTGGATGTAAGACCCGCCGACGTCATCGACGTCGGTCCGTGCCTTTGATACCTTGGTTCCACCCGGTGCCGCCTCGGCACCCGGCGCGGTGGCCACCAGCAGCAGGCCGCCAAGGGTAAGGCCGATCAGGCTCCGGCATTTCCACATCAGGACACCGCTGCCGCAGTGACTTGATCGAAGGCTTCCAGGGCCTGCGCGCCATAGATCATCGACGGTCCGCCGCCCATGTAGACGGCCATGCCGATGGTTTCGCAGACTTCGGCGCGGGTCGCGCCATGCCGCACGCAGGCCTTGACGTGAAAGGCGATGCAGCCGTCGCAACGCGCCGCGATGGAGATGCCCAGCGCGATCAGTTCCTTGGTCTTGAGATCGAGCGCCCCGGCCGCCGTGGCGCTTTGGGCCAGCCCGGAGAACGCCTTCATGACGTCGGGAATGCCCCCGCGCAGGTCCTTGATGTTGGCGGTGAGGTCGTCGGCAATTTGAGTCCAGTCTTTATGCATGCTACCAAAGTCTCCTTTGTCAGCGCCGGTCGCGGAAGAAATCACGCAGGAGGCTGGCGCACTCCTCCTCGCGCAGGCCGCCGTAAACGTCCGGCGCGTGGTGGCACGTGGGTTGGGTGAACAGGCGGGGGCCGTGCTCGACGCCGCCGCCTTTAGGATCATACGCGCCAAAGTACACCCGGCGCACCCGAAACAACGAAATGGCAGCCGCGCACATGGCGCAAGGCTCCAGCGTCACCCACAGGTCGCAGTCCGGCAGGCGCGGGTCGCCCAGCGTCGCGGCGGCAGCGCGCAGGGCGAGCAGTTCGGCGTGGGCGGTGGGGTCGTTGGTTTCCTCGGTGCGGTTTCCGGCCCGCGCGAGGATGACGCCGTCGCGCACCACCACGGCGCCCACGGGAACCTCGCCACGGGCGGCGGCGGCGCGGGCTTCGGCCAGGGCTTCGGACATAAAGGCGGAGCGGTCCATCATAGGCCGCAGGGTCGGGGCAGCTTGCCGCCGCGTCAAGGCGCATTATCAATTGCCGGAAGTCCGGAGGAAGGCTATCTGTACCAGCATCGGCGACAGGATCGGCGATGCTGGACGGCGCACGCCCGGCGCCTGAGGGCAATTGACATGAAGGTCCTATGAAAAAACCTGTGATCGGCATTCCCCTCGATAGCGAGGATGGAGGCGGCTATTCCAAGCTGCCCTGGTACGCGTTGCGTCAGAACTATTGCGACTCGGTGATTGCGGCGGGCGGGGTTCCGTTGCTGCTGCCCCACGCGCCGGAACTGGTGGGGGAGTACATCCAGCGCCTGGACGGCCTGTTGGTGGCCGGTGGCGCGTTTGATATCGACCCGGCGCTGTTCGGGGCGACTGACCGCCACGCCACCGTGACGCTGAAATCCGGCCGCACCGATTTCGAGTTCGGCATCACCCGCGCCGCCATCGAGCGCGACATGCCGGTGCTGGGCATCTGCGGCGGGCAGCAGTTGCTGAACGTGGTGCTGGGGGGTACGCTCATCCAGCACATCCCCGACGAAGTCGCCGGATGCCTCGCCCACGAACAGCCCAACCCGCGCAACGAACCGGGCCATGTTGTGCGCATCGCGCCCAACAGCCTGCTGCGCCGCATTGCCGGGGTGGATGAAATCGCGGTCAATTCCGCCCATCATCAGGCGGTCAAGGCCGTCGGCCCCGGCGTCATCGTGTCGGGCGTTGCCGAAGACGGCGTGGTCGAAGCCATCGAGCTGGCGTCGGCCCGTTTCTGCCTGGGTGTCCAGTGGCACCCTGAATATCACGTCAGCCCGGCCGACGGCCTGATCTTTGACACTTTCCTGGCGGCCTGCGGACGATGACTGACGAAACCTCCCCCGACTCCCCGACCGGTGAGCGCATCGCCAAGGTGCTGGCCCGCGCCGGTATCTGCTCGCGTCGTGACGCCGAAAAGATGATCGCCGCCCGCCGCATCGCGGTGAACGGCAGCGTACTGACCGGCCCGGCCGTCAACGTCGGTCCCGACGATGTCGTGACCGTGGACGGCGCTCCGCTGAAAAGCCCCGAACCGGCCCGCCTGTGGCGCTATCACAAGGCGCCGGGCGTCATGACCACGCATAAGGACCCCCAGGGCCGTCCCACGGTGTTCGACCGCCTGCCGCGTGAAATGCCGCGCGTCATCAGCGTCGGGCGCCTGGATTTGAACTCCGAGGGGCTGCTGCTGCTGACCAACGACGGCGATCTGGCGCGTGCGCTGGAACATCCGTCGCGCGGCTGGATGCGGCGCTATCGCGTGCGCGTCCATGGCATTGTGTCGGACAAGAAGCTGGAAAGCGTCGCCAACGGCGTGACCATCGAAGGCGTGCAGTACGGTCCCATCCACTGCGAACTGGAACGCCAGCAGGGCAGCAACGCCTGGATCGTGGTGTCTATCGCCGAGGGTAAAAACCGCGAAGTGCGCCGCGTCATGGAGCACCTGGGATATACCGTCAACCGGCTGATCCGCGTGTCTTACGGCCCGTTTGCGCTCGGCCGTCTGCCGCGTGGCGAGGTTGACGAAGTTCTCGGCAAGGTGATGCGCGACCACCTGGGCGGCCTCGGCGATGCCGTGCCGCCGGAACTGCGCCGCGCCAAGGTCAGCACCGATAAGTGGGCCAAGTCCAAGCCCAAGGCCGTGAAGCCCGGAGAGAAGGCGCGCGAACGCGCGCTGGCCAAAGGTGAAGGCTTCAAAAAGGGTGAGTCGACCAGCAAGTACGCCCCGCCGCCCGAACCGGCCGACGCCAAGCCCGCGGCCCGCAAACCGGTTGAGGACAACCCCCGATTCCGCAACCGCACCGAGGAACGCCCGTTCTGGGAAAAGTCCGAGGAGCGCACCTTGGGCGACCGCAAGCCCGCCGGGCGCAAGCCGGGTGAAGGACGGCCGGACCGTGACCACTCTGACGACAAGCCGCGCGGCAGCCGTCCAGCCAGCGGTAAGCCCGTCGCGCGCAAGCCGGGCGAGGGGCGCCCCGCCCGCGACCGCTCCGACGACGCGCCGCGCGACCGCGAGCCGTCCGAGGAGCGCCCCTCTGGTGGCAAGCCTTCCGCTGGCGGCAAGACTGTTGACCGCCGCAAGCATGGCCCCAGCGCCGGGCCGCGCAAACCCTCCACGCGCCGACCGAAGGACGACCGCTGATGCGTATTGTTACCGGACGCTTCCGGGGCCGTCGTCTGACCGCGCCCGAAGGCAAGGACGCCGTGCGGCCGACCTCCGACCGCGCGCGCGAGGCGATCTTCAACGTTCTGATGCACCGCTTTTCGGGGCGTGGCTTCACGCTGATCGGGGCGCGGGTGGTCGATGCCTTTGCAGGCACCGGCGCCATGGGCCTGGAAGCCCTGTCGCGCGGGGCGGCCCACGTCACGTTCCTGGAAAACAACCGGGATGCCCTGGCGGCCTTGAAGTCCAACATCCAGGGCATGAAGGTCGAAGCCGAAACCCGCGTCGAAGTCACCGACGCGACCAAGCCGCCGCGCCCGTCTCAGCCGTGCCAACTGGCCTTCCTCGATCCGCCCTATGAAGGCGGATTGCTCGAACCCGCCGTCGCCGCCCTGCTGTCGGGCGGCTGGCTGGCACCGGGCGCCATCGTCGTCTGCGAAGGCCCCATCACACTCGATATTACGGCGCCTGAAGGTATGGAAGTCGTCGACGAGCGGCGCTACGGCAAGGCAAAGGTGACGTTCTTGCGCTTATTGTAAGGAATCCTTGGGCACTACCTACCGCGCAACCCAGGCGCTGCATACAACTCCATGGCCCTGCGCGGCCTGCCCGTGGACGTCCTGAGCGCCGATCAGGTGGCCGTGCCGTTCGGTCGCGGCTCCATGCTGCACAGCGCGTTCGTCGCGCTGAAGGCCAACAACCGTTTCTTCAAGTGTCGGAAGCAAATGAAACTGACCGACGCAGGTAGCACATCAATTGACCGCCAGTTTGTTGCCGCAGGGAGGGGCATGCCCCTCCCTGCGGCGGCGCGCGTCTGGCGGGGTCACGCGGCTGC
>JBAYSM010000131.1:0-10086 GCA_041676205.1 Rhodospirillaceae bacterium
CACGGCGTGAAGGCCCAGTGCGGCAAATGCTGCGGCTGCATGAGGGACATCCTCGACGAATCGCCCGAGCTCAGTCAGACCGAAAAGCGCTGACGGATGGCGCGCCGGGCGCGCTGTTCGCCGAATTCGTCCGCACACCACCGAACGGAGGCCTAAACGGCCTCCGTTTTCCCTTGCGCGGGTGTCAACAGTCCTCTCGTAATCCTGAAGGTTTCCCCTATATTGGGGCCATCCCATTTTCCGCAGTTGCCGACCCAGGACCCGTCTGCCCCATGACCAATGCCACTACCCCGCGTCCGAAGCCTGTTGTGCTGTGCATTCTTGATGGCTGGGGGCATCGACCCGAGCGCGAGGACAATGCCATTGCGCAGGCCAACACGCCGACGTGGGATCGGCTGGTCGCCACCTGTCCGCACAGCCTGATCGAAACCAGCGGGAACGACGTCGGCCTGCCCGAGGGCCAGATGGGCAACTCCGAGGTTGGGCACATGAACATCGGCGCGGGGCGCGTCGTCATGCAGGATCTGCCGCGCATCGACCACTGCATCCGCGACGGCAAGCTGTCCAGCAACGCCACGCTCCAACAGTTCATCGCCGCGCTCAAGACCACCGGCGGCGCCGCGCATCTGATGGGCCTGATGAGTCCCGGCGGCGTGCACAGCCATCAGGACCACATGGCCGCGCTGGCTGCCGAGTTGAACGGCGCCGGGGTGCCGGTGGTGGTCCATGCCTTCATGGACGGCCGCGACACCGCGCCGCAGTCGGGCAAGGGGTTCCTCGAAGACTTCCTCAAGGCCACCCGCGACCTGCCCAAGATGGCGGTCGGCACGGTGGCCGGACGCTATTACGCCATGGACCGCGACAACCGCTGGGACCGCGTGGAACTGGCCTATGACGCCCTGGTTTTGGGGCAGGCCGAGCGGTTCCCGACCGCCACGGCGGCCATTGCGGCGTCCTACGAGGCGGGCAAGACCGACGAGTTCATCCTGCCGGTGGTGATCGGAAACTACGCCGGGATGAAGGACGGTGACGGCCTGCTGATGGCGAACTTCCGGGCCGACCGGGCGCGCGAGATTTCTCAGGCCCTGGCCGACGGGACGTTTGCCGGGTTCGCCCGCAAAAAGACGGTGCGCTTTGCCGCCGCCGCCAGCATGACCGAGTATTCCAAGGACCACACCCGGTTCCTCGACACCCTGTTCCCGCCCGAACAACTGTCGTTCATCCTGGGTGATGTGGTGTCCAAGGCTGGATTGCGGCAGTTGCGCATCGCCGAGACGGAGAAATACGCCCACGTCACGTTCTTCCTGAACGGCGGCGAGGAGCAGGTCTACCCCGGCGAGGACCGCATCCTGGTGCCCAGCCCCAAGGTCGCCACCTACGACCTTCAGCCGGAAATGAGCGCGCCCGAAGTGACCGACAAGCTGGTCGCGGCCATCGGTTCGGGCACCTATGACCTGATCGTGGTCAACTTCGCCAACGGCGACATGGTCGGCCATACCGGCATCATGGAAGCCGCCATGAAGGCCGCTGAAACCATCGACGCCAGCCTGACCCGGCTGGAACGGGCGATCGTTGCGGCAGGTGGCGTGATGCTGATCACCGCCGACCACGGCAATGCCGAACAGATGCGCGATCCGGTGACGGGCGCGCCCTTTACCCAGCATACGGTGGGCAAAGTTCCGGCCGTGCTGGTCAACGCCCCGCCCGGCATCACCGAGATGGCCGACGGGCGGCTGGCCGATCTGGCGCCGACGGTCCTGGCGCTGATGGGTCTGCCGCAGCCCGACGCAATGACCGGGCGCCCGCTGTTCGGGCGTCGCGCCGAGGAGAAACGCGCTGCCACGGCTTGATGCGCGCCTTTATGGGATGATGCTGCTGATTGGCGGGGCTGTCGGCGTGGCCGATGGCGCGCTGGCGCAGGCCGTCAAGCAGCCCGAACGCAAGCTCGAAGCCCTGGAAAAGGCCATCGAGCAGACCCGCGATCGCGGCAAGGAACTGACCGAACGGGCCGCTGCGCTGGCTGCCGAGATCGAGGACTTGCAGAAACAGGCGGTATCGTCGGCCCGCTCCGCGCAGGATACCGAGGAAGAACTCTCCACCCTGGAGAGCCGCCTGCGGGACCTCAAGGCCCGCGAAAAGAGCCTGCGGGGCGAGTTGGGCGCGCGGGAGGACCAGATGGCAACCGTGCTGACCGGTCTGCAACGCATGGCCTACCGCCCGCCGGAAGCGATGATGGCACAGCCCATGCCCGCCCATGATGTGGTGCGCAGCACGATTTTGTTGCGCTCCGTGGTGCCGACCCTGAACGATCAAGCTGCGGACCTGCGCGGGGAGCTGACCACGTTGGCCGCCGTGCGCAGCGATATTTCTGCTCAGAAGGCCGAGATCGGGCGCGCCGCCAAGCGTCTGGACCGCCAAAAGGGCGACCTCGCCACGCTCTTGCGCCGCAAGGCAGACTTGCGCCGCTCGACTGAGGCGGAACTGCGCAAGGCCGAACAGCGCGCCACCACCCTGGCCCGCGACGCGGAAAACCTGCGCGATCTGCTGGTCAAGCTGGAGGAGGAACGCAAGCGGCGCGAGGCGGAAGCTGTGCGTCTGGCGGCCCTGGCCGTCGCCAAACCGGCCCCGCCGCCCGCGCCCTCGGCCGGGCGCGCTCCGGCCCCGGCCCAACCTGCGCGCCCCCAGTCGGTGGCGACGGGTACGGCGGGCACGCCTTCACCGGCGTTGCGGTCCCTCGAAGAGGTCCGCGGCGCCATGCCCATGCCGGCGCGCGGCACCCTGGTCACGCGCTATGGCGAGGCCGACGCCGCCGGGTCCGCCAGCCGCGGCATTGTCGTATCCACCCGACCGGCGGCCCAGGTCATCGCTCCTGGTGATGGGGTGGTTGCTTATGCTGGTACCTTCAGGGGTTACGGGCAACTCTTGATAATCGAACATGGCGGGGGATATCATACCCTCCTTTCCGGGATGTCCCGGATCGATGCCGCCGTCGGGCAAAGGCTCCTAGCGGGGGAGCCGGTGGGGGTGATGGCTCCCGAAGGGTCGCCGACCCTGTACGTGGAGATCCGTCGCGATGGCCAACCCGTGAACCCGCTGCCCTGGCTTTCGGCTCGCAAAGGTTGATCTTAGAGAGATGATGCGCAAAACCCTTCTCGCGGCGTGCGCCGTGTCCGTTCTCACCGTTGGCTCCTTTTACCTGGGCGCTGCGTCCACCCCGGCGCTGGCCGAGACCCGCACCACCGAGGAGACGTACCGGCTCCTTGATCTGTTCGGGAACGTGTTCGAGCGCGTGCGCCGCGACTATGTCGAGGACGTGACCGACCAGGAACTGGTCGAGTCCGCCATCAACGGCATGCTGACATCCCTGGACCCCCATTCCAGCTACCTCAGCGCCGACAACTACCGCGACATGCAGGTGCAGACGCGCGGCGAGTTCGGCGGCCTGGGCATCGAAGTGACCCTGGAAAACGGCTGGGTCCGCGTCGTCTCGCCGATCGACGAAACCCCGGCCTTCCGCGCCGGGTTGCAGCCGGGCGACTACATCACGCACCTGAACGGCGAGTCCGTGCAGGGCATGACGCTTCAGGAAGCCGTCGAGCAGATGCGCGGCAAGGTCGGGTCCGAGATCACCATCAAGATCCGGCGGGAAAACACCGAGCCGTTCGACGTGGTCATCACCCGCGACGTCATCCGCATCCGCTCGGTCCGTCACCAGCGCGAAGGCGATGTCGGCTATATCCGCATCACGTCGTTCAACGAAAAGACCTATGACGGCGTCAAGCTGGCCGTTGAAACGCTACGCCAGGAAATTGGCAAGGACCGCCTGAAGGGCTTCGTGCTCGACATGCGCAACAACCCCGGCGGCCTGCTCGATCAGGCAGTTGCGGTGTCCGACGCCTTCCTCGATACCGGCGAGATCGTGTCGACCCGCACCCGCCATGCCGACGAGACGCAGCGGTTTAACGCCCGCAGCGGTGATCTGGCCGAGGGTCTGCCTTTGGTCGTGCTGATCAACGATGGCTCGGCCTCGGCGTCGGAAATCGTTGCCGGTGCGTTGCAGGACCACCGCCGCGCCATCGTCGTGGGCACCAAGTCGTTCGGCAAGGGATCGGTGCAGACCATCGTGCCGCTGCCCGGCCACGGTGCCATGCGCCTGACCACGGCGCGCTACTATACTCCGTCGGGCCGGTCCATTCAGGCGGTCGGCATCGAGCCGGACATTGCCGTGCGTCAGCTCAAGCTGGCCGACGCGGGCAATGGGGATGTCAGCCGCAGCGAAGCCAGCCTGCGCAACGCCCTGCGCAATGGTGACACGCCTCCGGCCAACGAAAATGCGGCTCCGGCCGTAACCCCGACCGCGCCCCCCGCCGCTGCCCCCAATGGGGCGGAAAACGAGGGTGAAGCCGTCCCCGCAGGCCCCGGCGATGCCGGCGGTCCCGCCACGGTGGAAGACTATCAGTTGGCGCGCGCTCTGGACATTCTGCGTGGGGTGGCGCTTTATCGGGAACGCGTGGCGGCCAATTAAGGGCTGCCACCATCCTGAGGACAGAGCGCGATGCTGGGGTTGTTCAAAGGCAAAGGCGGGAACAAGGCGAAGTCGTCCAGCAAGGCTGAGGACGACGACGACCTGCCGTTTGCGCGTGACGACGGCCCCGAGGAAGTTCTTGCCGGCGATGACGACGCCGGCAAGAAGGGTGAGAAGAAGCCCGGCAGGCGCTTCTTCGGCTCGCTGTTCGGCGGTGGCAAGAAAGCCGCTCCGAAGACGGGGGCCAAGTCCAAGAAGCCGAAGAAGGGAAAGGGCGAGCCGACGGCACCCGATCCATTCGACAATCCCGCCGTCCTCGCGCTGATTGCCGCCGAAGTTTCCAGCCTGCCCCCGCCCGCGGACGTGCCCGAGGACGAGGTAGCTGCCCCGGTTGACGAACCCGATACCGATGGCGCCCGCCACAACCGGCCCGACGTCGATATGCCGGACTCTGGGCCGGCGCCTGTGCTTGACGACATGCCGTTCGACGACGATGACATGCCGCTCGGCCTCGACGACCTTGAGGACGACGCCGGCAAGAAGGGTAAGCGAAGCGCCGTCCTGACGGGATCGGTTGCCGCGGCGGTGCTTCTCGCCGTCCTTGGCGGGGGGGCTTGGTGGATGTTCGGCGGATCGCACGATGACACCGCAGGGCTGGAGGCCGGTGCCGAGGGGTCCGAGGATCAAT
Source organism: Rhodospirillaceae bacterium (assembly GCA_041676205.1). Classification (GTDB taxonomy): domain Bacteria; phylum Pseudomonadota; class Alphaproteobacteria; order Rhodospirillales; family Rhodospirillaceae; genus Cauispirillum. The sequence goes on from JBAYSM010000131.1 coordinate 5,214, forward strand.
TGGCCTCGGCCACCACGCCGCAGTCGGGACGCACCATTACCATGGCCATGCCGGCCATTGCCCCCCTGCAAGGCACGGCCACCGAAGGCAATGGGCGCTCGCTCAGCCGGCGGCCGTGGCTGAACGAAACCGCCGATGCCGCGCCGGACTCAACTGGGGATGCGTCCGACACCGCTGCCCAGGCTGAACCGAAGCCGGTCGAGGCGCCTGAAAAGCCCGCCGACACCGCCGCTGCGCCTGAACCCGCCGAAGTCCCTCCGGAACCGGCAGCCGCCGCAACCGAACCCGAGCCGGTGCCGGCCGAGCCTGAAACCCCGGTGTCGCTGCCCCCTGAGCAGCGGCTGGCCGTGGCGGCCGATCCCGTGGATGACCTGCCGCCCCTGAAAGAACCCCTGTTCCCGGCTGAACCGGCCGATCAGCACGTCATGCCGGCCTATGAACGCCTGCCCGTCCCTAAGGCACCGCCTGCCGCTTTGGGCAAGGCACCGGTGGTGGCCGTGGCGCGGAACTCGCCGAACGGGGTGATGCCGGTGGTCGGTCCGCAGGGGGAAATGGCGTGGAAAACCTATGCCCGCCCATTTGACGCTCCGGCGGGCACGCCGCGCATTGCGCTGGTGGTGTCGGGCCTGGGTCTTGACCCGGAAGCCACCGAGGCCGCCATCGCCCGCCTGCCGGCCGAGGTCACGCTGTCGTTCAGCCCCTACGCTCCGAAGCTGGCCGAGCAGGTGACGCGCGCCCGTGCCCATGGTCATGAAGTATTGCTTGACCTGCCGCTTGAAGACGACCAGTTCCCCAGCCACGATCCCGGCCCGCTGTCGATGCTCAGTCTGTTGCCGCAGGCCGAAAACATCACCCGCCTGGAGCAGGTGATGGGCCGGGCGGTCGGATATACCGGCTTTGTCGGAACGCCCGGCGCGAAGTTCGGCGGGTCGCGCGTGCATATGCGCACCGTTCTGGAGCAACTGGCGCAGCGTGGATTGCTCTATGTCCACACCGCTCCGGCCAGCGGGTTGACCGGCAGCGGCGATTTGTCGGCGCCCAGCATGATGGCGGTGACGCATGTTGATGCCCGGCCGTTCCGCGAAGCCATTGATGGCCGACTGGCATGGCTGGAGGAGGTTGCCAAGGTGCGCGGCGCGACGATTGCGGTGGCAAGCGCGCGTCCGGTGACGTTCGAGCGTCTGGTCCGTTGGGTTGCCGACCTTCCGCGCAAAGGTGTTGCACTCGCCCCGGCCTCGGCGGTCATGCCTGGCCCGTCCAGCTAAGAAAGAGGCCATTGTTCATGACTGACGCGTCGATGCTGCCCTATCGCCCTTGTGCCGGCATCATGCTGGTGAACGATGCCGGGCAGGTGTTCGTGGCGCGCCGCATCGACACGCCGGGCGGTCACTGGCAGATGCCCCAGGGCGGCATCGACAAGGGCGAGGACCCCCGCGCCGCCGCCCAACGCGAGTTGCACGAGGAAATCGGCACCGATCGCGCCGAAATCATTGCCGAAACCGCCGATTGGCTGCTCTACGACCTGCCCGACCATCTGGTCGGCAAGGTGTGGAAGGGCCGCTATCGTGGGCAGACGCAGAAGTGGTTCCTGATGCGATTCACTGGGGCCGACGCCGACATAAACATCGCCACCCACAACCCCGAATTCGACGCCTGGAAGTGGGTCGAGGTGGATCAGGTGGTGGAGAGCATTGTGCCGTTCAAACGCGATGTCTATGCCCGTGTGGTCGCCGAATTCGCCCCCATCATTCGCCGGACGTTTCCGATTACGGCCTGACGGCTGTGGATTTCTGGTGCGCTGACGCGGAGGACTTCCGCCAGTCTGGAGCTATCCGGTGCTGGAGCTATTTGGTGCCGGACTTCTTCTTGGTCGCCGGAGGAGCGGTGCGGGCGAGGAGTGCCTCGATCAACACCCTGTCGTGCGCCATCGCCTTGTCGGCCGCGACCACCATGCGCTGATAGGCCGCCACCACGGCGCGTCCGGTGTCCGTCAGGCGGGCGCCGCCGCCGTGCTTGCCTCCAGAGACTGACGCGACCAGGGGCCGGGCAAAGGCGCTATTGATTTCCTCCACCAAGAGCCATGCCCGACGATACGACATGCCCATGCTGCGTGCGGCGGCGGAGATCGAGCCGGTGGCCACGATGGCCTGCATCAGATCGACGCGTCCCGGCCCCAAAACCAGGGAGTCGTCGCGTTTGAAACGCATCCGGGCGAGCAGGCGTGGAAGGCTCTCGGGCGCTTCGGTGGAACGGCTGTCGGACGGCGTGGACGATTGCGACACGGGCTATCCCATTCCCTGTAGGAAAGAGGCGCAGCCTACCCGAGCGGCCTTCGGGCTGAAAGTGACGTTTTGCCGCATTCATACGCAAAAACCCCGCCGATGGCGGGGTGGGGGAAGTGGGGGCGGCCTACAGCAGCGTCAGGGGGGGGTGGGGGGTGTGAGGGGCCGCTGCTGTAGGCCGGGGCCTTCCCACGGAAGGTGAATTTAGAATCTCCCAATACAGCCCGGACGTCGAGTGATCTTCTGGTCTACGCCGTTCGGTTGGGCAGCTCGGAATTTGGACCGGCTTAGTTTTATCGGATAGAAGGGGGGATAGGAGGCAGTTCCAGAGGACCATCGGGCGCACCTAAAAAACACTCCGGCAGCCCATTTTTTCGGCGCTTTATCAACACGTGTCCGCCCAGACGCACTTTTTTTGGGTATCTCGGCAGCCGTTAGCGCGCGCACCATAAATCAACGTGCAGTAAACACCGGACCCTATGACCCTCAACTGCACCACAAAGCGGCTTGAGGCGCTGCACGGGGCCGATGGCGCCGCTCAGGATTTTTGAAGTCTGCACAGGGACTTGAGCAACAAAACTTTATCCTGTGACGTAGGATTTGCCGGGAGGAAATTCACCTACGGCGCGTAGGGGCGTATGAGAAACAAAATTTCAATCGCACAAATATATTTTTTTGCACATGCGAACGTCTTGAAGTGTCGCCTATGGGGCTGGCCGATTATTGTTCCTTCCAAAGTGTAGTGGCACGATGTACACTGCACGTCATGATAAAGAGGCCTACTTACTCTTGCCGTAAGGGAGCGGTGTTCTGAGGATATAGAGGCGCATATACCACCTCTGGGACCTTTTTTACTACCCTCGTCGTCTGTATCATGAGCGGCGTTTCTGGCTAGCATCACTCCGACGAACGACGACTTTGTTCTAAATCCCACCTGCCTTATGGGAGGCAACAGGTAAGGGGGAAGAGAATGGAAAATAGTACGATCCACACGTGTCTGATCGAAAGTAACCCGTTCTTTCGTGAAGGCTTGAAAAGCATCCTGCGCGATACGCGGTTCCGTATCGATTTCGAGGCGGGCACCCTCAAGGAAGCCCGCGATTATCTGGACCGGGAAAAGCCCGATCTGGTGGTCACTGAACTGCCGGCCGACGACGAGGAGGCGTTGGAAGGCATCATCGCTATTCGGGAGGCGTTCCCCGACAGCCGCGTCGTGGCCCTGGTCGGCAAGCACTGCCCGGTCGCCATGACCGAATGCCTGAAGGGCGAGATCGACGGATACCTTATCAAGACCATGAAGCCCAGCGTGCTGGTAAAAGCATTGGCCCTGATCGTCGAAGGTGAACGTGTTTATCCCGCCAATTTGCTGGCTTGGCTGCTGCGCGGCTCTGGTACGCCGATGATGATCGTTCCTCAGCAGCAGGAAAACCACAACCTGACTGAACGGGAAGTGGACATCCTTCAGCTCCTGGTTTCGGGTGAACCGAACAAGATCATTGCCCGCCACCTCAGCATCACCGAGGCGACGGTTAAGGTTCACCTGCGCAGCCTGTTGAAGAAGATCAATGCCGCCAACCGGACACAGGCGGCGATCTGGGCGCTTCACCACGGCATCGCCCGTGGCACGGGGCCTGGTGGAGCCATCCGGCCGACGTCGCGGGGACCACAGGGGCGCATGCGCGTCGCCGGTGGATCAGCCACCTCGGAGGCGGAGTCGCCTATGCGGGTGGGGCTGTCCTCCACGCGTTGAGCGACAGGTCCGGGACACAAGACAAACCGGCTATCGGACCTGGCTAGGGTCCGATAGCCGGCTGTTTTTGTGTGTGACGTTGGAGCAGGCGACAGGGGGGAGCAGGCGATGGGGGGCGCGCGATGGGGCGCGATGGTTAAAGCGGCATTCTCTTAACTTGAATCACCATGCAGTGGGGCGAGGAAGTGAAGGGATTGACCACAGAGGCCACAGAGGCCACAGAGAAGGCACAGAGATTTCGGTGCAGAATTTTGCGCGTAGCGCATAAAACCCTATTGAGGATTTAACGCCTGCGGCGCAGTGGCCATGGACTCTCTGTGTACTCTGTGCCTTCCTCAGTGTCCTCTGTGATTCCCCGCTTCACTTCCTTGAAGCGGACGCCCGCCCGCTGGCGGTTCAGATAAAAAGCAAACTGCTTTAGGACGCGCGCGACGGGTCGAGAGCGGCCCTTTATTCCTTCTCGTCGTCGGGTTCCCCCGGCACCGGCAGGTCGCCTTCGGGGCTTTCCTCCAGTTCGGCATGGTCATCGACGATCGGCTCGCCGGCTGCACTGTTCGCAGCGGTCGCATCGGCGGCAAGATCCCGTGCCGGCAGGCCGTCGGGCGGACGGGTGCCGCCAGCGGTCGAGCGGTAAAAGAACACCGCTGCCTCGGTACGGTTTCTTAAGCCCAGGATGGACAGGATGCGCTTGACGATGGCTTTGACGTGGGTCTCGGTACGGCCAAGTTCAACGGCAATGGCTTCGTTGGTCATGCCCTGAGAGATGCAGGACAACACCTTCTTCTCCATGGGTGAGAGCTGTTGCAGGCGCTGGAACCGTACCATGTCGATGGGCAGCATG
>JBAYSM010000132.1:0-9979 GCA_041676205.1 Rhodospirillaceae bacterium
CCAATCTTCCGGCCCGCCTCCAGGCCATCAAGGATGCCAACACCGAGTCGCGGATTTATGTGCGCGGCGACAGCGGCATCAGCTATGGCCGCGTCATGGAGGTGCTCGGCACATTGCACGGCGCCGGGTATTTCAAGGCCGCCTTGATCACCAAGCCGTCCGCCCAGACGGCCCCCAAGGGCCGCTAAGCGGGTCCCTCAACCAGGAACGGAAGCCCGCGCGCGGGCGGCGACGGATATGCAATTCCCACTCATCCTGTCCATCGTCATCCATATCGTGGTCGTGATTCTGGCCACGTTTGGGCTGCCGTTTTTGGCCCGCGACTACGAGACTGTCGAGACGCCGATCATTGTCGAGCTGGTAGAGGTCGCCGAGATCACTCAGGCGCCGTCCTCGGCGCGCGCCAAGCCGGAAAAGCCCAAGGCGCCCGAGCCGAAGGAAGACCCCAAGCCGGCGCCGCCGAAGGAAGACCCCAAGCCCGCTCCGCCGCCAGCCCCCGCGCCGCCGCCTCCGCCCGCTCCAGAGCCTCCGGCCCCGCCGCCTCCTGCTCCGCCGCCGCCCGCTCCGCCGCAACCGGCCAAGGAAGCGCCCAAGGCCGAGGAACCCAATCCGCCGGTTCCCAAGCCGCCGGCCAAGCCGACGCCGCCCAAGCCGGAAACCAAGAAGGAAGACCCCAAGCCGACTCCGCCCAAGAAGCGGGAGGAACCGGATGATTTTGCTAAGAGCCTTGAGATGACTCTTGATGCCCTAAAGCGGCAACAGGAGGCCAAGGAAGACTCTAAGGCGAAGGACACGGCGCAGAAGCCCGCGGTTGCCGCGTCATCCCCGGTTATCGGTGCGCCCATTGGGGATCGCGCCACCATGAGCGAGAAGGATGCCATCCGCGCTCAGATCGAGCAGCACTGGTTCATTGATCCCGGCGCGTTGGATCTGCAAAACATGGTCATAGAACTGCAAGTGCGGATAAACCCGGACGGCACAGTGGTTGAAGCTCAGATCATGGACCGTGCCCGCGTAGCCACCGACGGCCACTTCCGCAGCGTGGCCGAAGGCGCCCGGCGGGCCGCGTTCAAGGCCAGCCCGCTGAAGTATCCCGTCCAGAAGTACAATGAATTTAAGCTGATGACTCTCGTCTTCCGTCCAGAAGGCCGCCTGTAATGCATGATGCCGTGAAACCCGTCAGCCCAAGGAACACGCAGCCCATGACCGCGCTTTACCGCATTCGTACAGGCCTGGCGGGCATACTCGCCCTGTCGGCCGTCCTTTTTGTTTTGGCGGTGACTTCGGCCGCACAGGCTCAGGTCCGCATCGACATCACGCGCGGCCGGGTAGAGCCGCTGCCTATCGCCATTCCCGATTTCGCCGGGCAGGGGGATACGGCGCGCGTGGGGGCCGACATTGCCGGAGTGGTGCGGGCCAACCTGGAGCGGTCCGGCCTATTCGCGCCGATCAATCAGGCGGCTTATATTCAGTCGTTGCCGTCTCTGGACGTGCAGCCGCGCTTTGCCGATTGGCGTGCCATCGCCGCGCAGGTGCTGGTGCATGGCGCGGTGGAAGCCGAACCCAACGGGCGCCTGCGGGTGGCGTTCCGGCTGTGGGACGTGTTCGGCGGGACGCAGATCCACGGCCAGGCGTACTTCAGCCAACCGGAAAACTGGCGTCGCGTGGCGCATATCGTGTCCGACGAAATCTACAAGCGGCTGACCGGCGAAGAGGGGTATTTCGATACCCGCATCGTCTATATCGCCGAGTCGGGTCCGGTGACAAACCGCCGCAAGCGGCTGGCCATCATGGATCAGGACGGTTTCAACCATCGCTACCTGTCGGATGGGGCCTCGCTGGTCCTGACGCCGCGCTTTTCGCCGACCGCGCAGGAAATCACCTATATGTCCTATTACAGGGACATTCCGCGCGTGTACCTGCTCAACATCGACACGGGCCGCCAGGAGTTGCTGGGCGATTTCCCCGGCATGACCTTTGCCCCGCGCTTCTCGCCCGATGGCAACAAGGTCATCCTGTCCATGGCCCGCGATGGCAATTCCGAGATCTATGAAATGGATCTGCGGACGCGGCGCACCCGGCAACTGACCTCGCACCCGGCTATCGACACCTCGCCGTCCTATTCTCCCGATGGGCAGCAGATCGTGTTCAACTCCGACCGGGGCGGCGAGCAGCAGCTTTATGTGATGAATGCCGATGGATCGAATCCGCAGCGCGTCAGCTTTGGCAAGGGCCGCTACGCGACGCCCGTGTGGTCGCCGCGCGGGGACTTGATCGCCTTCACCCGGATGTCGGGCGGGCGGTTCTACATCGGCGTCATGCGCCCCGATGGATCGGGCGAGCGCATGTTGTCCGAAGGCTACCTTGTGGAAAGCCCGACGTGGGCGCCCAACGGACGCGTTTTGAAGTATTTCCGTTCCGAACGGGGCGCTGGTGGGCCGCAACTCTACTCTATCGACCTGACGGGCTATAATGAACGCCGTGTCATTACCCCGGAAGGTGCCTCGGACCCCGCTTGGTCTCCGTCCGCCTATGAAAGCACAGGGGGGACAACCCGGCCGTGAGGCCGGAAAAGGCGCCTTAGAACATTGTGCCAAAGGGTGTCAAGTAGCTCTGTACGGGCGTTCCAAAACACAGTATAAGGTGCGCCGAGCGTCAGAGAATACGCTTAAGCCCCCGAAAGGCTTGGCCGTTAAACCGGCAACCCACAAGTATTCGAAACCCCATCTGCGAGTCGAGGGGAAACTATGAAGTACCGCCTGCTGCCTGCTATCGCTGCCGCCGCCTTTCTCGCGGCCTGCTCCACCGCTCCTCAGGAAGATGCGGGTGCCACCGGTGCTGGCACCGGTGCCTCCGCTCAGACCCAGACCGGCCCGGCCGCTGGCTCTGTCGAGGAGTTCATGAAGGTTGTCGGTGACCGCGTTTTCTTCGGTTATGACCAGTACAACCTGACCCCGGAAGCCCAGTCCGCCCTGCGTCAGCAGGCCGCGTGGCTGAAGCGTTACGGCAACCACAGCGTCGTTCTGGAAGGCCACGCCGACGAGCGCGGCACCCGTGAGTACAACCTCGCCCTCGGCGAGCGTCGTGCGAACTCGGTGCGCGAATTCCTGATGTCTCAGGGCGTCGAGCCGACCCGTCTGCGCGTCATTTCCTACGGCAAGGAACGCCCGGTTTGCGGTGACAGCGCCGAAGGCTGCTGGACCCAGAACCGTCGCGGCGTGACGGCTCTCCAGTAGAGCAGGTTATGCGGGCTGGGGTTTCGTAACGGGAACCCCAGCCCGATCTCCTTGCAGAGGGGTTTCACCTCACTGCCACTTTGGGCGCCTGCGTCGCTGCTTCCGTGGAAGCCGCAATGCAGGCGCCTAACTTTTGCCGTCCGGCTGTGCTACCGTTCGGGCCTTCCCGCGCGCGGTCTTAGCCGACCGGTTGCGCGACACTTTCAGGCTGGACCGGACGATGACGCACTTCTCCACTTCTTTCCATCCCGTGTGCGGTACTCGGATTCGCGCGGCTTTGCTGGCCGCCGCGGTTGCCGTTGCCCTGCCCATGGCACCGGCTGCGGCCCAACAGCAGGACGTGCGCCCGCTGCTCGACCGCATGGAACGGTTGGAGCGCGAAATCACCACCTTGCAGCGGCAGGTATACAGGGGCGGCGCCGTGCAGGGCCAGCCTGCGCCGCAGGGCCAGGCGTTCAGCGAGATGCCGGGCGATCTGGCTGGCCGCCTGCAAGTCCGCATGAGCGAACTGGAACGGCTGGTGCAGGAGCTGACCGGGCGCGTTGAGCAAACGCAGTTCCAGACCCGGCAGGTCAGCGAACGCCTGGATCAGTTCATCAAGGACGCGGATTTCCGCTTCAACCAGCTTGAGGGCAACGCGCCCGTGGCTGCGGCCGGTGATGCGGCCACCACTGAAATCCCCGCCGCGGCGACAGCGTCGGCCACAGGGGCTGGCATGGCGGCTGTGCCGCCCGGTGCCGGGACGGGGCAGGGGGTTCTGGGTGTCATGCCTAGTGGCAACGGCGCAACGAGCGGGGCGGTCACGCAGCCCGCCGCAGTGGCTGCCTTGCCCTCCGGTGGTTCAGCAAAGGATCAGTACGACCATGCCTTCGGCCTGCTGCGCAAGGGTGACTATGCCAACGCCGAAGTGGCTCTGAGCGCCTTCCTGAAGGCCAATCCGAAGCACGAACTGGCCGGCAATGCCCAGTATTGGCTGGGGGAAACCCACTATGTGCGCGGCGACCTGCAAAAGGCGGCGGTGGCGTTCCTCGATGGCTACCGAACCTATCCCAAGAATTCCAAGGCGCCTGACAATCTACTCAAGCTCGGTATCGCCATGGGCCGCCTCAACCAGAAGGCTGAGGCCTGCGCCGCGCTCGGCCGCCTGATCTCGGAATATCCGCAGGCGCCCGATGTCATCAAGCGCCGTGCGACGGCGGAACGCGAGCAACTCGTCTGCAAGTAACGCTCTCCGATTCGGCCTTTGCGGATCTGATGGACCCGCTCGGCCCCTTCGAATCCGCGCCGCATCTGGCGGTGGGCGTCTCGGGCGGGGCTGACAGTTTGGCCCTGGTGCTGTTGGCCGCACGCTGGGCGCGGGCGCGGGGTGGCATGGTCACCGCGCTGACGGTCGATCATGGCCTACGGCCCGAAGCAGCGGCCGAGGCGGTACAGGTGGGTCGCTGGATGGCGGCAGAGGGTATACCCCATGCGGTGCTGCGCGGCGAGGGTCCGCCGCCAATGCGCAACATCCAGGCGGAAGCCCGCGCCCTGCGCCATGGGCTGCTGCGCGGTTGGTGCCGTTCCGCCGGCGTGCTGCACCTTCTCCTGGCCCATAATCTTGAAGATCAAGCCGAAACTTTCTTGCTCCGTCTCGCCCGAGGCAGTGGGGTAGGCGGCCTTTCCGGCATGGCGGCGTTATCTTGGACGCCCGAAGTCCGTGTTTTGCGGCCCTTGCTGAGCGTGCACCGCTCCGCGCTCGAAGCGATGCTGACTGAACGCGGGCAGCCGTGGGTGCGGGATCCCTCCAATGACGATGTGGGCTATGGCCGCGTACGGATGCGCCGCCTGATGCCGGTTCTGGACGGCGAGGGAGCCGGTGCGGACCGCCTCGCCGCAACCGCGCGGCGGCTGGGGACGAGCCGGCAGGCGGTGGAGGCTGCTGTTACCCGGCTGCTGGCCGAGGCCGTGGCTCTCCATCCGGCAGCCTGTGCGTGGGTTGATCCCGTGGCGTTCCGGGCGGCGCCGGCGGAGGTCGGCTTGCGCGGCCTGCGTCTGGTGCTGGCCTGCGTGGGAGGGCGTCCGTTCGGTCCCCGGTCGGAACGGGCCGAGGCGGCGCTGGAAAGGCTCGGCTGCGATGCGGTTACGGTGGGCGGCTGCCGCCTCTTGCCGCAGCCGGGTGCCCACGTTCTGGTGGCGCGCGAGGCCCGCTCGTTGCCGGAGGTGAACCTCCAACCGGGGGGCGAGGCGCTGTGGGACGGGCGTTTCCGGGTCAGGCTCGGGGCGGATGAACTGCCGGGGCAGGTTTGTGCGCTGGGGGCTGCGGGCTGGGCGCTAATTAAGGACCGGACGGCGGACAGGGGGCTTCCCGCCGCTGTCCGCCTAACCATGCCGGCCCTGTGGCGGGCCGGACAGGTGATTGCGGTACCTGGCTTGGACCTGGAGCGAAAGGCGGATTTTCAGGCCGTTTGGGCGCCGCGGCAGGTTCTTCTTTCTAGCGCCTTTCGCCTTGCGCCCGCGCCGTCTAGTATTATCTGAATGATAGTGATTGTATGGCTTTCGCCGCGCCGAATGGTCGGCACTGGCGGAAGGCAGTCGGAAGAGGAAGGGCAGCGCGTTGAATTTCAGCAAGAACCTGCTTCTGTGGGTGATTATCGCCGTCCTACTGGTGGCGCTGTTCAACCTGTTCCAGACGTCGTCGCCTCGGACCCCGGCGGCTTCGGTTCCGTTCTCGGAATTCATGGAGCGAGTCGAGCGCAACGAGGTGCAGGACGTCACCATTCAGGGCAAACGCATTTCCGGCCACTACGCCGGGGGCGGACAGTTCTCGACCTACGCGCCGGATGATCCGGGCCTCGTGCCGACTCTGCGGCAGAACAACGTGCGCGTAACGGCCATGCCGCCGGACGACGACGTGCCGACGTTCTGGGGCATCCTGATTTCGTGGTTCCCGATGCTGCTGCTGATTGGCGTGTGGATTTTCTTCATGCGTCAGATGCAAGGTGGCAGCGGCAAGGCCATGGGCTTTGGCAAGTCCAAGGCGCGTCTGCTGACCGAAAAGCAGGGCCGCGTAACCTTCGACGATGTCGCCGGCATCGACGAGGCCAAGCAGGAGCTTGAGGAGGTCGTGGAATTCCTGCGCGATCCCCAGAAGTTCCAGCGCCTGGGCGGCAAGATTCCGAAGGGCGTGCTGCTGGTCGGTCCTCCCGGCACCGGCAAGACGCTGACCGCGCGCGCCGTGGCCGGTGAAGCCAACGTGCCGTTCTTCACCATCTCGGGTTCCGACTTTGTGGAAATGTTCGTCGGTGTCGGCGCCAGTCGTGTCCGCGACATGTTCGAGCAGGGTAAAAAGAACGCGCCCTGCATCATCTTCATCGACGAAATCGACGCCGTGGGCCGCCATCGTGGCGCCGGTCTGGGCGGCGGTAACGATGAGCGCGAACAGACCCTCAACCAGTTGCTGGTCGAGATGGACGGGTTCGAGGCCAACGAGGGCGTCATCCTTATCGCCGCGACCAACCGCCCGGACGTGCTCGACCCTGCGCTGCTGCGTCCCGGCCGATTCGACCGTCAGGTCGTGGTGCCCAACCCCGACGTGCTGGGCCGCGAGAAGATCCTCAAGGTCCACTCGCGCAAGGTCCCTCTGGGGCCGGACGTGGATGTCCGCACCATCGCCCGTGGCACGCCCGGTTTCTCGGGCGCCGATCTGGCCAACCTCGTCAACGAAGCCGCGCTGATGGCCGCCCGCAAGGGCAAGCGCGTTGTCACGCACATCGACTTTGAGGAAGCCAAGGACAAGGTCATGATGGGCGCGGAACGCCGCTCCATGGTCATGACCGAGGATGAGAAGAAGCTGACCGCCTATCACGAAGGCGGCCACGCCCTGATCACCCTGCATATGCCGGCCTATGACCCCATCCACAAGGCCACCATCATCCCGCGCGGTCGTGCGCTGGGTCTGGTGCAGAGCCTGCCGGAACGGGATCGCTACTCGGTGTCGCGCGAATACCTCGAATCCTTCCTGGCGATCGCCATGGGTGGCCGCGTGGCCGAGGAAGAGGTGTTCGGGCACAACAAGGTGACGTCCGGCGCGTCCCAGGACATCAAGGTCGCCACCGACCGCGCCCGCCGCATGGTGACGGAATGGGGCATGTCCGAAAAACTCGGCCCGCTGGCCTACGGCGGCGAGGAGGGCGAGGTGTTCCTCGGCCACTCCGTCACCCAGCACAAGCACATCTCCGAAGAAACCGCCCGTGAGGTGGACCAGGAAGTGCGCCGGTTGGTCGAAGGCGGCTATCACAAGGCGCAGGAAATCATCCGCACCCATCGTGACCAGTTGGAAACCATCGCTCAGGCCCTGCTGGAGTACGAGACTCTGACGGGCGCCGAATTGAAGGGCCTGCTGAAGGGTGAACCCATTGTGCGGGATGACGATAGCGGCAGCGGGAATGCCCCGGAAACTCCGGCAGCCCGCAAGAAGTCGTCGGTTCCGACGGCCGGAAAGCCCAAGTCGGGCGATCTGCCGGGCGGTATGGGACCCGAACCACAGCCCGGTGCGTAATGCCTGATACGGCAACCCTGACGGAAAGCCCCGCCCTTCGGCGGGGCTTTTCTCCCGAGCCTGAGACCATTGTTCGTGCGGTTTACCTCAACCCGCTGGGGCTTGGGGGGCGCGGTCGGCCGGTGGCGGCGTGGGAGGTCATCCTGCGCACCGCATCCGATGCGTTCACCACCACGGCGGTTGGGCGCGCCGAGCTGCTGGAGTGGGGGCGGGCCGGGGGTGAACCCCTGACCGCTCACGTCAAGCGGCGGATGGCGGCGGTCGAAGGGGTGCGCCCTGAGTTTGCAGGCCTGTCCATGGACCGGCCGCGCATCATGGGCATCCTCAACACCACGCCCGACAGCTTCTCCGACGGCGGCCGACATTTCGCGGTCGAGGATGCCGTGCGATCCGGCCTAGCCATGCTGGATGCCGGGGCCGATCTTCTCGACGTGGGGGGTGAGTCCACGCGGCCCGGCTCCGATCCTGTTCCCCTGGATGAAGAACTGCGCCGGGTGGTGCCGGTTATTCGTGCCCTGGCCGAGCGCGGCGCACGGGTTTCGGTCGATACGCGGCAGCCCTCCGTGATGGAGGCTGCCGTGGCAGCCGGTGCGGCGATCATCAATGACATAACGGCGCTGACTCAGGATGCAACGTCGCTGCCCACTGCCGTCCGTCTCGGCGTGCCGGTGATGCTCATGCACATGCAGGGGCAGCCGAAGACCATGCAGGCCAGCCCATGCTATGCCTTCGCGCCGGTCGATGTGTTCGACTGGTTGGAGCAGCGGGTTGAGGCCTGTTTGGCGGCGGGTATCGCGCGGTCGGACATTTGTGTCGATCCGGGCGTGGGCTTCGGCAAGTCCGTGGACCATAACGCCCAGATCGTCAAACGCTTGGGGATGTTCCACGGACTGGGCTGCCCGGTCCTGTTGGGCATGTCGCGCAAGAGCTTCATTGGCGGCGCATCGCGGGGGGAGCCTCCCGCCGACCGGCTCGCCGGGTCCTTGGCTGGCGCCGTTTTGGGCGCGGCGCAAGGCGTGCAGTTCATTCGTGTACATGACGTGGCCGAGACTGCCCAGGCCTTGGCTGTGGTACGTGCCGTCGAGACGGTTTCTTAACCGCCTGAGCGTTGATATAACGGCCTCACAGCTTCGCTCTGTTTCTTACCCAGGACCCGAACGCCATGACCAGGAAGTATTTTGGAACCGACGGAGTGCGCGGCACCGCCAACGCCGAACCGATGACGGCGCCGACTGCACTGAAGATCGGCATGGCGGCGGGGCGGATCTTCACCAACGGCGACCATCGCCATACGGTGGTCATCGCCAAGGACACGCGCCTGTCCGGCTATATGATCGAGCCGGCCTTGACGGCGGGCTTCGTCTCGGTAGGCATGGATGTGGTGCTGTGCGGGCCGCTGCCGACCCCGGCGGTGGCCATGCTGACGCGCTCCATGAGGGCTGATCTTGGGGTCATGATCTCGGCCTCGCACAATGCGTTTCAGGACAATGGGATCAAGCTGTTCGGCCCCGATGGCTTCAAGCTGTCCGACGATGTCGAGCGCCAGATTGAACTCCTGATGGACAACGGCATCAGCGACGGTCTGGCCGCACCGGCCAAATTGGGCCGCGTGCGCCGTATCGAGGATGCCGGCGGGCGTTACATCGAAGCTGCCAAGCAGGCTTTCCCGCGCCGTCTGACGCTGGATGGGCTGAAGATCGCCATCGACTGCGCGAACGGTGCAGCCTACAAGACCGCGCCCACCGTTCTGTGGGAACTGGGCGCCGAAGTGGTCAAGGTCGGCGTCACGCCCGATGGCGTGAACATCAACCAGGATTGCGGCTCTCTCTATACGAACCTGCTGCGCGAGACGGTGCTTATCCATGGCGCCGACATCGGCATAGGCCTGGACGGCGACGCCGACCGGGTGGTGCTGTGCGATGAAAAGGGCACGGTGATCGACGGGGATCAGGTCCTGGGCCTGATCGGGCGCTCGTGGAAGGACCGGGGGACGCTGACCGGCGGGGCCGTGGTTGCCACCGTGATGTCCAACATGGGCCTGGAGAAGTACCTGGAGCGCCATGGCCTCGGCCTCATCCGCACGGCGGTTGGCGACCGATACGTGGTCGAGCGCATGCGGGCCGATGGATATAACCTGGGCGGCGAGCAGTCCGGGCATATCGTGCTCGGCGGTCATGCCACCACCGGAGACGGGCTGGTCGCC
>JBAYSM010000133.1:0-9928 GCA_041676205.1 Rhodospirillaceae bacterium
CAAGGTGCTCGGCTTCTTTGCCGTCATGCTGGCCTCGGTGAACATCTTTGGCGGTTTCATCGTCACGCAGCGCATGCTTCAGATGTTCAAAAAGAAGCAGAAGTAAGGGGAGCCGCACACAATGACCGCGACCGGATTCACGATGGCGGCGTATATCGTCGCCGCCGTCTGCTTCATCCTCGCGCTGCGCGGACTCTCCCACCCGGAGACTTCGCGGCGCGGTAACATCCTCGGCATGGTCGGCATGGCCATTGCCATCGTCACCACCCTGGTTGCCCCGGTGGTCCAGTCCTATGTCTGGATCGTCCTGGCCATCGTCATCGGCGGTGCCATCGGTACCGTGATCGCCCTCAAGGTGGTCATGACCGCGCTGCCGCAGCTTGTCGCCGCCTTCCACTCGCTGGTCGGCATGGCCGCCGTGCTGGTGGCGACGGCCGCCCTGCTGTCGCCGGAAAGCTACGGCATCGGCACCATCGGCAATATCTTCCCCGGCTCGCTGATTGAAATGAGCCTGGGCACTGCCATCGGCGCCATCACGTTCTCCGGCTCGTTGATCGCGTTCGGCAAGCTGCAGGGTCTGGTCAGCGGCAAGCCGTTGTCGTTCCCGATGCAGCACCCAATCAACCTGGGCCTCGGCATCCTGATGATCGTCCTGATCATCTGGTTCGCCGCGACCGAGAGCTACACCGCCTACTTCCTGCTGATGGCGCTGGCCTTCGTGCTGGGCTTCACCCTGATCCTGCCGATCGGCGGCGCCGACATGCCGGTCGTCATCTCCATGCTCAACTCCTACTCGGGCTGGGCGGCGGCTGGTATCGGCTTTACCCTCGGCAACACCCTGCTGATCGTGGCTGGTGCGCTGGTCGGCTCGTCGGGCGCCATCCTGTCCTACATCATGTGCAAGGGCATGAACCGCTCGTTCATCTCGGTGATTGCTGGGGGTTTCGGTGGTGACAGTGCCGCTGTGGGGGCCGGTGGCCCGACCGGCGGAAACGTCAAGTCCGGCTCGGCCGACGATGCGGCCTTCATCATGAAGAACGCGTCCAAGGTCATCATCGTGCCCGGTTACGGCATGGCGGTCGCCCAGGCCCAGCATTCGCTCCGCGAAATGGCTGACCTGCTCAAGGCCGAAGGCGTGGAGGTCAAGTACGCCATCCACCCCGTCGCCGGTCGCATGCCCGGTCACATGAACGTGCTGCTGGCCGAAGCCAACGTGCCCTATGACGAAGTGTTCGAACTCGACGACATCAACAACGAGTTCGCCACCGCCGACGTCGCCTACGTCATCGGCGCCAACGACGTCACCAACCCGGCCGCCAAGACCGACCCGACCAGCCCGATCTATGGCATGCCCATCCTGGATGTGGAAAAAGCCAAGACCGTGCTGTTCATCAAGCGGTCCATGGCATCCGGCTACGCTGGCGTGGAAAACGAACTGTTCTTCCGCGACAACACCATGATGCTGTTCGGCGATGCCAAGAAGATGACCGAAGAAATCGTCAAGGGCCTGTAACGGCTCCTGACCTTCGGGAAAAGAATTGGGCGGGCCTTTCGGGGGCCGCCCTTTTTTTGGTTCACGTAGCGGTCAAGTGAAGCGGGTGAAACACAGAGGCCACAGAGGAAGGCACAGAGGTCACAGAGAATGCGTGGCCACTGCGCCGCAGGCGATAGTCCCAAAGGTAGGTGTGATGCGCTGCGCGCCGCGGAAATCTATGGCCCCCGCCGCGCTTAGAACGGGGTTCGGGGCCAATGGCCCCGAGCGGGTCTGGGCAGCAGCCCAGCCTGTTTATGGATTACCGGTTCAGCACCCGCCGCAGCAGGGTCATGCGCGCCGGTTGGTCGAAGGTGTATGCCCCGGTGGGATCGCGCCCTGCCAGGAGTTCAAATGACGCCCGCAACTCGGTAGACAGGCGGCCGAAGGCTTCGTCGCGTTCGGCGTTGGCCGATACCAGTCGGTCGCGGAATGTTTCGAAATCGGCCATGCGGACGGGGTGGCAGTAGACTTCTTCCCGTTCCACGGTCAGTCCAAGTCCTGCGGCGCTGTGGAGGGCCTCCTGGGCCAGCCGCCGCACCTCGGCTTCGTCATCGACCGGGCGGCAGAGGTCGTAGAATGCGCCTTCGGCAATCGGCTCGCAGGCATAGACCAGCCCGCCAGGAACCAGCACGCGGGCCGCCTCGCCCAATGCCGTTGCCATGTTGGCGGCGGGGATATGGTGGAGGCTGTTGAAGAACACAGCAATATCGGCCGTTCCATCGGCCAGCGGAAGCGCTTGCCCCACGCCTTCAACAACGGTCACACCGTCCATGGCGGGAAGGGCGCGTGCCTTGGCGAGTTGCCGGGGGCTGCATTCGATACCCACCGCCGATGCCGCGCCGTGCTCGACCAGCGAGCGGGCAAGGCGACCGTCGCCGCAGCCCACATCGACCACCCGTGCCCCCACGAGCCGGTGTTCGGCCAGGGTTTCCAGCACCATGCGGTGGTTGCTGATGTGCCGCATGACGGCGTTAAAAGAACTCGGGCCGCTCGGGGCGGTAGGTGAGCTTGTTGGCGCGCTCATAGCCGACCACGAACTGCATCAGGTCCCGGCGCCGCCCCATCGCGCCCGCCACCTGGGCCGGCGTGATGGTCGGGCCGCTGACGCGGTTTTCCTCAACCATCTGCTTGATGCGGTCCAGGAATACCTTGAGGGTCAGGGCCTCGATCATGTCGGCGCACAGACTGATAAAGCCCGAGTAGCGCACTGGCTTCTTGGGCTTCTGTGGATGGTGGGCGGAGACTGCGAAGGACCCCGTGCGACCGCCCCGGCGTTCCAGGATGGCGGCACGGTGATAGGTGGCAAAGGGGGTGAACACGACGGCCGTCTGGCTATCGTGCTCCGTCACCATATCATCGTTCGACCCAAGCAGGCGGGAGGCGGCATTGCGGACCACCGTGTCGTTGACGTCACCGCCAACGGCCAGCATCTCGATCTCCTCGATCGACACCGAAGGGTTGGTGGTGAATACCGTGCGGCCTTCGTGGTGCAGGGACACCCACGATTCCTGCATGAACTGACGCTCGTAGCTGGACACGCGCTGGATCCAATTTTCCAGCCAATCCTGCTGCGTGACGTCTTCGTCGCTGAATATGGTCGGGTGCCTGTTGAACCGTTCGACAACCAACGATGTGAGGCGCAGCGTCGACGGAATGTTCTGCCCGCGAACCACGACGGTTTCCTGGATTCCACTTGACTTCAAGTTCAGCGTAACCCGGTTGGATCGGATGGACAGTACCGCCTCGTCCCCGCCTTCTGCGCCGGAGAAGCCGAAGCGATGAACGGTGCTTTTTTCACGGAACAACGTGATCGGTGAGATGACTGCGGCCATTTCTTGGCAATATCGTCCCTATGGCCTCCGGACGAGTTGCCCCCTCCTCGTCACGTCGGCAGCCTGTTAAAGTGGGTTCAAATGTCCACCGAACAAATTCAGGCCGGGACAGTATCATGACCGAAGCGGGGATACCACCATCGGCTAGGCCCAAAAGCGCGGTTGTGGTGCTGGGCGCCCTGGTGGGACTTGACGGCACACCCTCGGCTACGGTGCATCGTAGGGTGGAACGGGCCGTGGCGCTGTTTTTGGGCGGATCCGGGGACATTTTTGTGCCGACTGGGGGCGTGCGCGGTTCCCGCCCGGCCGAGGCCGAGGTCATGGCCCTGCTGGCCGCCGACATGGGGGTGCCGGGCCACACCATCCTGGTCGAGTCGCGGGCGCGCAACACGCGCGAGAACGCGCGGTTCTGTCTGGAGATGCTGGCGCCCTTGGGCATCGGGCGGGTGGTCGTGGTCAGCGATGCGTGGCACCTGCCGCGCGCTTTGATGCTGTTTCGGCGTGCCGCCGCCGGAAGGCTGTCTGTGGAGGGATGCGCCGCGCCGGTGCGGGCAGGGCGCCTTGGCTGGTGGGTCGCCGCCGCGCGCGAGGTGCCGGCCTTTGCCGTGGACGTGTTCCGGGGGCGGCGGCTCTAACTCCGCCGCACCTGCGCCATGCGGACGAGCTTGAGCGCCACCAGGACCAACGGCAGACCGTGGACGAGCAAGTCGAAGATATCGACCGGCCGGGTCAGCGTCCCCTGACCCAACATGCGCAGCTTTTCGATCAAATGGGGTTCGGGCACGAACGGCGAGGCGGCCAGCATCGCGGCGACGATGGCAAGCGACAGAAGCGGAATGCGGTCCAGGATGGCGAGAAGTTTCAGCATCCCGCCATCCTGGACCACACTGTTGCTCACATCAAGCCGCTCGAACGTGATCGACAAAGGCACCCACGGCAGTCCGCTGTGCCGGCGTGCGGCCGCCATGACAGATGTCAATGGCGTACCGCTTGCCGTGGCCGTGTGCCCCGGTCATCATGCGCGAGTTTTACTGTGGGATGTGGGGTCGATTATGAGCAGTTTACAGGACAGCCATGCGAAAAGGCCCATGCAGGGCGTGCGCGTTCTGGATGCCGCGACCTTCATTGCTGGACCCTACGCGGGGGCTATCCTGGCCGAGTTCGGGGCCGAGGTGATCAAGGTCGAGCAACCCTCCGGCGGCGACCCCATGCGGCGGTTCGGCACTGCCACGCCGCGTGGTGACACGCTGGCGTGGCTGTCCGAGGCACGGAACAAACGGTCGGTCACGCTCGATCTCAAGGCGCCGGACGGTGCGGCGCTGTTCCGGCGTCTGGCGGCGCAGGCTGATGTGGTGATCGAAAACTTTCGGCCGGGAACCCTGGAAAACTGGGGGCTGGGCTGGGAAGCGTTAAGGGCGGTCAACCCACGCCTCGTCATGCTGCGGGTGTCGGGTTATGGCCAGACGGGGCCGTACCGCGACCGTCCCGGCTTCGCGCGCATCGCCCATGCTGTCGGCGGGCTTTCCTTTCTGGCCGGGATGCCCGGTGAAACGCCGGTGACGCCGGGGTCCACGTCGCTTGGCGACTACATGAGCGGCCTCTATGGGGCCATCGGCATCCTGCTTGCGCTGCGCCACCGCGATGCGACGGGCGAAGGCCAATTCATCGACATCGGGCTGTACGAGAGCGTGTTCCGGGTGCTCGACGAGTTGGCTCCGCGCTATGCCTTCGCCGGGACGGTCCGAGAGCGTGAAGGAGCGGGCACTCTGAACGCCTGTCCCCATGGACATTTCGCCTGCGCCGATGGGGCGTGGGTGGCGATTGCCTGCACCAACGACAAAATGTTCGCCCGGCTGTGCAGGGCCATGGAGCGGCCCGATCTGGGCGACCGCTTCGCCGCAGTGGCCGACCGCCTGCGTGACCGCATGATCGTCGATGGTGAAGTGACGGCCTGGACCCGTGCGCACCCGCGCGCCGAGGTAATGGCGCGGTGTCTGACGCATGAGGTTCCCGCCGGACCGATCAATTCCATCGCCGATATTTTTGAAGATCCGCATTTTGCCGCACGCGACAACATCCTGCGGATCGGCGATGCGCTCTTGGGCGAGATCGCCATTCCCAATGTCGTCCCTCGCTTGTCCGCCACGCCGGGGCACGTGGATACCCTTGGCCCTGAACTCGGCGAGGGCAACGCCGACGTTTATGGAGGCCTGCTGGGCTTGAGCAGCGCCGAACTGGCTGACCTCAAGGCGCGGGGCGTGGTTTAGACCCACACCCCGGCACCTGTTCAACTCGCGCAACCCGTTGCGGAGTTACCGATAGTATGGCGAATATCCACCAAAGGGATAGGGGCATATGACCACAGGCTAGTTACGGGATGGCAGTGCCGGGCGTACCATCGACTGCTCAACCAAAGGGTCATGAAGTCCGTCCAGTACCATCAACAACACGGGGAGAACATGATGCGGGACCTGCGACGCGACAGTGATTCCCTGATGGCGACGTCTGCCGTCGCTTGGATGGTGTTGGGAATGGCCGGGGCGACGTTCCTCTCCGCGGTGCTGTTCTGTGCATGCGCCTTCCACCTGGAAGCTTGGGGTCCGCCGCACCTTTTACTTGGCACGGGTGTCGGGCTGATTGGGGTCCTCGTCGGCGGAGTTGCGACGCTCGGCGGGCTGCTGCGCCTATTCGCGGAACAGATCGAGGACGAGGAAGACGTGCTGTTCGTCCCTCGTTTGTTCAAGGATCGGTTAGGCCCTGCAATCCCAGAAACGCCGGATACGGGTGTGTGACGGCCATCGTCGGGATGCCCTTCAGGTAGCCGCTGAACCTGCCTTTGGCTTCAAACTGGTCTCGGAAGCGGCTGAGTGCAAAGGGTTCCAGCATGCGCGGCACGATGCCGCCCAGGATAAATACTCCGCCGAGCGCGCCTGTGGTCAGGGCCAGGTTTCCGGCAAGGCTCCCCAGGAAACCGAAGAACAGATCCAGGGCCTCCACGGCCTGAGAGTCGGTTCCGGCCAGAGCCGCCTCGGTCACTTCGGCCGGTGTCAACGCGGCGCAGGCCCGGCCGGCCATCCGGCATAGGGTGGCGTGCAGTAGTGCAAGCCCCGGCCCGGAAACAAGACGTTCTCCCGAAACATGCGTGTCGCCCGTGGGCGCCAGAATTGCACGTGCGGCGGCCAGCACGTCCGCCTCGCGGTCTGTGGTGGCGGGCAGGGTAGCGTGGCCGCCTTCGGTGGCGACCGGCTGCCAGACGCCATCGCACGGCACCAGCAGGGCCACGCCCAGTCCGGTGCCCGGTCCGAGGGCGGCGATTGGGAAGCCTGCCTGCGCCACCCCGCCGCCGACCTGCATCCAATCGGGGGGGTGCAGACGCGGGCAGGCGAGCGCATTGGCGACGAAATCGTTGACCACCCGCAACCGCTCCAGACGCAGCGCCCGCCGGGTGCCGTCAACGGAGAACTGCCACGGGTTGTTGGTCAGTGTGATCGTATCGGCCAGCACCGGGCTGGCAACGCAAAAGGCGCCGGTGGTCGGCGGAGCCGGGGGTCTGACCGCTTCAAGATAGGCGCGGACGGCCTCGGCAGGCCCGGCGAAGTCGGCGCAGCGCAGGGAAAGCTCATCGCTCCAGCCGCCACGGTGGTCGGCCAGCGCGAAACGGGCATTGGTGCCCCCGATGTCGGCGATCAGTCCGGGTCCGGCACTCATTCCTGCTTCGGCTCCGCGCGCAGGGCGGCCAGGTAGGTCTCGCGCCATGTGTCGATGGAATTCTCGCGGATGATGCGCATCATCGACTCCCAGCGTTCCTGGCGTTCCTCGATACTCATGGTCAGGGCGCGGTTCATCGCGTCGGCCACGCCCGAACGATCATAAGGATTGACCAGAAGCGCGCCGTCAAGCTCCCGTGCCGCGCCGGCAAAGCGAGACAGCAATAGAACGCCCGGCTGGCGGGGATTTTGCGCCGCGACGTATTCCTTGGCGACGAGGTTCATGCCGTCGCGCAAGGGCGTCACCACGCCGACGCCGCAGGATCGGAAGAACCCCATCAACACGTCGCGCGGAAAACCCTTATTGAGGTAGTGAATGGGCACCCAGCCAAGGTCCGAGTAGGCGGCGTTGATGCGCCCGGCCTCGCGCTCCAGTTCATCGCGGATGACCTGATATTCAGGCACTTCCGACCGCGACGGCGGCGCAATCTGCATCAACACTACCTTGTTGTGGTACTGAGGGTGGGTTTCCAGGAACTTCTCGAAAGCCCGGAAGCGTTCCGGGATGCCCTTGGAATAGTCCAGGCGATCGACGCCGATCATGAACACGCGGCCGTGCATGGCTTTTTGAAAAGCACGCACGTCGGGGTGCTGCATCCCGTGGGCCGACAGGCGGGCCAGCACATCGGCCTCGACGCTGATCGGAAACACATCCACCCGCACCATGCGGTTATACGCCCGCAGGCGGTTCTGTTCGATCATCTCGCCGCCGGCCTCGTGAACAACGTAGTCGATGAAGGCGCGCTGGTCATTGGCGGTCTGGAACCCCACCAAATCATAGGAACACAGCGAGCGGGCCAACCGCTCGTGACTGGCCAGGGTGATGAAGATCTCCATGGCCGGGAAGGGGGTGTGGAGAAAAAAGCCGATGCGGTTCGTCACGCCAAGCCGTCGTAACTCGCTGGCGAACGGGATCAGGTGGTAGTCGTGGACCCAGATGTCATCGTCGGGTCGCAGCAGCGGCAGCAGGCTTTCGGCAAATTCCGTGTTGACCCGAAGATATCCCGCGTAGTCCTGCCGGTTGAAATCCGCCAGATCAATCCGATAGTGGAACAGCGGCCACAGGGTTCGGTTCGCAAAGCCATTATAGTATTCGCCGTAATCCTTTTCCGACAGATCAAGCGTGGCGTAAGTGACGGCCCCATCTTGCTGCAAAGAGGGTTCTTCGGGTGTCTCCGAGCCGACCTGCCCACTCCAGCCGAACCACAATCCGCCATCCTGCTGCAAGGCATCGCGCAAGGCCATGACCAGCCCGCCCGTGTTGACTGCCTGGTCGGTGGGAACGGCCACCCGGTTCGATACCACCACTAATCGGGCCACGGTCGTCTCCTTGGCTTTGAGGGGCAGAAGTAGAACGTTCAACCGGAGGGGTGTGCTGCCGCCTGCGTCTGGTTATCCGTCAGCCTCCGCAACAGGTGCACAAGCTCTCCGGGGTCGGCGACCCGGAAATGCGCGGCGGTGATGCGGCCAGGGTCATCGTCCTCGGCCACCACGACGCAGACGCCGCTGTTTTGCAGGGCAAGAAAGGCGTCCTCGTCGGTCACGTCGTCACCGAAGAACATTGGCACATGGGCGCCGTCGTTCAGGTTTAGGGCGTCGAGCAAGAACAGCACGCATTTGCCCTTGTCCCAATCCACGTCCGGTTGGAACTCAAACACTTTCTTGCCCGGTTTTTCCTTGATGCCCGTGGTGGCCGTCATCACGTCGTCCAGCGCCGCCCGAAACGCCGGATAGTCGCCGTCGGCCACTTGCCGATAGTGGGCCGCGATGGAGAACTTCTTGCGCTCGATCAAAGCACCGGGAATACCGTCCAGGCGGACATGGAGTGCGGCCTCAACGCCGTCGAGCAATGCCGTGAAGTCGCCCGCCCCATGGTCCAGCGGCCCCTGACCCGGAACCGCCACGTCAAACCCATGGCTTCCGGCATAGATCAGGGTGTCCAGGCCGACCAGATGTTCCACGTCGGGGCGGTCGCGGCCGGATATCACGGCGACCGGCAAGGCCTGAGCCAGGGTGCTGACGGTCGCGCGGGCGGCGTCGGACAGCACGGCCAGTTCGGGGCGCTCGACAATGGGGGTCAGGGTGCCGTCGTAGTCGAGAAACAGCGCCGGGCGACGTCCGTTCAGCCGCGCGCACACGGCGTCGAAATGCTCCAGCGCGGAGGGCGTCTGGGCAATCGGATGAAATACCGCGGAGGGACTGGGCAAGGCGCAGGCTCCCAAACCGTGGACGGGAAGGGCGGAGGATCACCCATCTAAAATGAGGTCAAACCCCACAGGTTCAAGCGGCAGGGCGCAGAGAACCTCAGGATTCTCCATTTTTGGCCCGTCGATAGGCTGCCAGACGCTCGGCCCGCCATGCTTCGGCGAACTCACGCGCGGCGGCTTGCTGGCGGGCGGTTTCCGCCAGTCGGGCGGCGCGTTCGGCGGCTTGTTCCGCCCGTGCTTGGGCCAGTTCCCGGCTGAGGGTCGTGGCGCGTGGTGTCGCGGAGGCTGTGGTGGTTTCGGCCGCTGCGGTGTCGCGCGGCGGGCGGCCATCGGACGCCAGATCGGTCCATTCCTCGCGCAGCTTGGCGCGGTAGCGGTTGGCGTACTCTGGGGTTTTGGAGTGGTAGCTGACGGCGGCAGCGTTCCAGGAACCCGTTTCGGTCTTCAGGTTGGTCAGGAATTCTATGGCGTAGGCGACGTTGGACGCGGGGTCAAAGGCCGTCTCCAGGTCGGGGAAGGCCTTGCCGTGGTAAAACAGGTTGATCTGCATGCAACCGACATCGATGCTGCGCACGCCCTTGGCCTGGA
>JBAYSM010000134.1:0-9906 GCA_041676205.1 Rhodospirillaceae bacterium
AACGGCACCACCTCGGCATTGCGGCTGGCCCCGTCGGCGGTGATGACCACCTTGGCCCCGGCGTTCTCGATGCGGTCGGACAGGGTCTTGTCGGAGAACCCGCCGAACACAGGGGTATAGATGACGCCCAGGCGCTTGGCGGCCTCGGTCCACACGATCTGGTCGAGGATGTTGGGCATGTTGAAGGCGATGCGGTCGCCCTTGCCCAGCCCGAGGTTCCGCAAGGCCACCGCCGCGATGACCGATTGCACGAACAGGTCGCGCCGGGTCAGGGTGCGGTGATGGACCGGGCCGCCCTTGCCGCCGTTGGCTTCCGGGTCCCAGCGGTCGCCTTCGTACCAATAGGCGACCTCGGCCCCATGCCCGGCGAGGACATGGCGGTCCACCTCGTTGAAGGCGGCGTTGGTCAGGCCGCCGGAAAACCAGCGGTAAATCGGCGCATCGCTGTCGTCAAAGGCGGTGGTCCACGGCGTCCATGCGGCATCCAGTCGGACCGGCGCGCCGGTGGTGGCGTCAAAACCGCTCCAGCCTCCGTCCTCCCCCTGCGTGAGCCACGCCCCGCGTTCCGGGTGGAACCAATGGATGTTGCGCGCTGCAATAGCCCCGTGGAAAGCGCCAGGGTCTTTCGCGCAGGCCGCCCGCATGGCCAACCAGCGTGCGCCGTCGCGGACCGGGTTGATGCGCACGTCGCGCGGCACCGGGGGCGTGAAAGCGGCTTCGGCCATAAGAATCCTCCGTGGGGGCTTTTTTTGTTGGTCGAGTGTAAGCGACCACAAGGCCCGCCTCAAAGGAGTCAATCAGGCTGGACGAGTTCCTCCTCCTTATGCAGAGGCATGCTGACGCTGAACGTCGTCCCCTCGCCGACCACAGAGTCCACGGTGATGGTCCCGCCGTAGCTTTCCACGATGTCCGTGCAGATCGCCAATCCCATGCCGGTGCCCTGCGCGCCATCGGCGCGGGCCGAGAAATAGGGGTCGAAAATCCGCCCCAGGGTTTCGGCCGGAATACCGACGCCGGTATCCGCAAAGCGCAAGACCAGCCGATCATCCTCGACCGTGGCCGAAACGGTCAACGTTCCGCCGGTGGGCATGGCGTGCAGCGCGTTCTGCATCATGTTGATGGCGACCATGCGCAATTCAGCCCCGGTCATCCAAACGCACGCGCCCGCCGGCAGCGGCGTGACGGCCAAGTCCACGCCGGTCACACGCGCCTCATAGGACAGCAGGGCTTGTACGTCGCTCAACGCGGCCGCCACCGGCACCGCCTCCGGTCCCGTCGTCGGCAGATGCGCCAAATCGAGCAGACGTTCGGTGACACCTAGGCAGCGCTCGATCTCGTCCCGCATGATCGTTAGGTAGCGGGCCAATTCCGGGTCGGCCACGTCGCCCCGCCGCACGATTCCTTCCAAGGTCAGGCGGATGGCGACCAAGGGATTGCGGACCTCGTGAGCGACGCCGGTGGCGAGTTCAGCCACTTCAGACATGCGCTGACCATGCGATACTTCGATGTCGGCGCTCATGTCGCGGATGGACTCCACGATCAGATCGCGGGGTGAACCGTCCACGCCGGGCACCGTGATGCGCGCTGCCGTGATCTCGGTGAAAAAGGTCGAGCCATCGGCCCGCACATGCTGATGGACCGCTTTGATGGCAGAACTCTCAGGCCCCAGCAGGTGAAGCGGACACGTCACCATGGTCGCCGCGCACGGCCGCTCCCGGTGATGGCTCGACGCGTAACAGGCCTTGCCCACGGGGCTGCCCGGTGCAACCAATAGCTGATCGCAGTAAGCGCGGTTCGCCGCCACGATGGTAAAATCACGGTCGAGGACCCGCACGCCGTCAGGGATTCCGTCGATCAAGGCCTGAAGATAGGCATCACGGCGTTGCAGGGCCTCCACCGACAGTTCCAGGTTGGCGGCCATGTGGTTGAACGTCGCGCCAAGCCGGCCGATCTCGTCAGCCCCGCGCGTCGGCACGCGGACCGAGAGGTCGCCTCTGGCCAAGGCATCGCTCGCAGCGACCAGCGCCTCGACCGGCCGCACGACCAACGAGCGCAGCAATACATAGATCAGCCCCAGCGTCAGAATCAGCACCATCAGGCCCGATGCCGCTAGGGTCAACGCCCCGCCCAACGCCTTGCTGGTCAGCGCCTCGGCGTCGTAATCGACGAACAGGACGCCGTTGATCGGATTGTCGGCAATCTCGCCATGGCACATCACGCACTGCGGCTTGTTCGCCACCGGATTGACACTGCGCAAGACCGGGCGACCCTTGGCGTCCGTCAAGAAACGGGTGTGTTCGTTGAGAGGTTCTTCAGGCATCGAGGTGCCCAAAAGCGCCGGGTCGCTGGCAAAGCGAATTTCGCGCGTCGGGTCGAGCAGCATTACGCCCGCAACACTCGGCAGTTCGCCAAGGCGTGTGATGATCGCCTGGAGGCCGTCCAGGTCGCGCTTGAGCATGGCATTTTCAAGGGATGCCTGAAGCAGCCGGTTGATGTGAGCCGATGCCTCGGACCGCTCGGCCTCCAACTGGGCGCGATACAGGCCGACAAACAACACCAGGAACACCGCCGACGCCGTCATGAGAACAGCGGCCACCGTGATCATCAGGCGGCGAGACAGGCTGCCAGCCAACCAGCCCTGCATTCGGTTGTTCCCCTCAAGACGCGCGCATGACGCACTATAACCGCAGTTTTCCGGCGCGCCACCCCTTTACCGCGCTGCGGGGCCACGCAGTGTCGCCAGCCCGATGCCCAGGAAAATCAGCGCCAATCCAATGCCATGAAACCACTGTACCGCCTCGTTGAGCAGCACGGCAGCCAACAGCGCCGTAAACAACGGCACCAGATTGGTATAAAAGCCGGCCACGTTGGCGCCCAGCTTGGCAACACCATAGTTCCAGGCGAAATAGGCTCCAAGTGCAGGAAACACCGCAGTATAGACGATGATGCCGATAGCCTCCCACGTCATCGGAACGGCCCCGCCGCCAGTCGCCAGATCGCCGAGGTACAGCACCGTCACCACCACCAGCCCCATGACCATCTGCACGGTCAGGAATACCCGCCCCGTCAGACCCAACGGCCAGCGGCGCAACAGCACCGAAAACAAGCCCCAGGCCATCACCGCGATCAGCATAAAGGCATCGCCCTGGTGCAGTTGCAACGCCGCCAAGGCTCCGACATCGCCCCGCGCGATGACCAGCGCCACCCCGGCAATGGACGCCACAAGTCCAACGCTGCGCCACAGGCCCAGCGGCTCGCGCAGGACGATGAACGACAGCACCATGATGATCAGCGGCATGACCGCCCCGACAAGGGTGGCGTTGATCGCCTCGGTCGTCTGCAAGGCCATGTACAGGAAGGTGTTGTAGGCCCCCACCGACAGCGCCCCCAACACGAACAGCCGTCCCAGCCGCGTCTTGATGACAGGCCAAGCCGTAAGGGTCTCGGTCAGGGTGAACGGCAACAGCAGCGCCAGCGCCAGCGCCCACCGCCAGAACGACAGCGCATAGGGACTCATGCCGTCCATGGCAACGCGCCCGGCCACGGCATTGCCGGCCCAGAACAGGGGCGGCAACACGAGGATGAAATACGGCGAGCCGACAACGCGGCGAAGGAGCGACGGCTGGGACATGATGAGCCTTGGTGGAGAATGCGCGCGAACTGAACCGTGTTTGGCGGGCGCCACCCTACTCTACTGCGCGGCCCCGTGACAACGCCTGGGGCTTTCCCCTAGCATGGTCAGCCGATTCTGCCGCCGCCCCCTTGCCGAGTGGACCCGCCATGAGCCGCCCCGAAACCGCCCGTTTCACGCTCGACCCCAAACTCGAAGCCGACACGATCGAAGTCGCCCGCTGGCCGCTGTGCCGCGTGCTTCTGATGAACGACCGGACGTATCCTTGGCTTATCTTGGTCCCACAGCGGGCCGACATCATCGAGATGCACCACCTGGAGCCGGAGGACCGTACCCGGCTGATCCACGAAATAGCCCTGGCCGCGCGGCTCCTCGAAAATGCCACCAAGGCGCACAAGATCAACATCGGGGCGCTTGGCAACGTCGTGTCGCAACTGCATGTCCACGTGATCGCGCGGTTCAAGGAAGACCCCGCGTGGCCCAAGCCGGTGTGGGGCCACCAACCGCCCGAGCCTTACGACAGTGCAAGCCTTGCCCACACCATGCGGATGCTGCGTGAGTCCATGACCCCGCCCCGCCCCGACAAGCCCGGCAAACCGAGGAGCGTGTGATGCTCCGCCTTTTTGTCGTTCTGGCGGGGCTGCTGCTCGCCTCGGCTGGGGCGGCGATGGCCCAGGACAACCAAACCTTTGCCGAGCCTGGACATGGCTACTCCCTTGCCTATCCAACGAACTGGGACCTGACGGTGCCGGGACCGTTCGCCATCGTCCTGCGCCCGCCGTCCGCCACTGCGGGCGGCCCCGTCGCGGTGTCGGTGGAAAATGCACGCCAACCCGACGAGGCAGGCGTGCAGGAGGGCGTCGCCCTGCTCACCGAACGTTACCTGAGTGAACTTGGCAATCATGCACGGCAGGTGGAGGTGCATCGGCAGGCTCCGTTTCATTGGGATGTCCAGGGGGCCGCGCCGCTGATCGGGCGGCAGATCGTGGCCGATTTCCTACGCGACGAAATCCCCTATCGGCAGTGGGCGGTGTTTCTGCCCAATCCTGCCGGGCCGGTGGTCCATGTGTGGCTGTTCACAGCCCCGCAAAATCTGTTTGCCGAATGGCGGCCCACCGCCGAGACAATTCTCAACAGCCTCCAGCCGGCCCGAAAGTGATCCCTCCGCCCTCTATGGGCGTAGACGCTGCACGGCGGCAAGAGGGGGAGTGACATGAACGACCGGCCGGTCCTGATATGGTTTCGCAACGACCTGCGCACCGACGACCACCCCGCCTTGCGGGCGGCGGCCGACAGCGGCGCGCCGGTGTGCGGCGTGTATGTGCTGGATGACAGCCTCGACGGCAGACCGCTTGGCGCGGCGGCGCGGTGGTGGCTGCATCACTCCCTGGCAGCCCTGCGTGATCGCCTTTTGGGCTTTGGGGTGCCGCTCGTCCTGCGGCGGGGGCCGGTGGCCGAGGTGGTTCCGGCGGTAGCCGCCGAGATCGACGCGGCGGAAGTCTTTTGGAACCGGGGCACGACGCCCTTCCTCCGCGCCGCCGATGCCCGAGTGGCCGAAGCCGTGCAGCGCGCTTGGCTTGGTCCCGCTGACCTGATCGCCGAACCGACGGCAATGCGCACCGGGTCCGGCAAGCCCTATCGCGTGTTCACGCCATTCTGGAATGCGCTTGCCCGCAACCATGCCCCTGCCCGGCCGATGGAGGCGCCCAAGACCCTGCGCGGACTGTCGGCGCCGCCGCCCGGAGACGCGCTGGACGCG
This sequence comes from Rhodospirillaceae bacterium, assembly GCA_041676205.1. Lineage (GTDB taxonomy): Bacteria > Pseudomonadota > Alphaproteobacteria > Rhodospirillales > Rhodospirillaceae > Cauispirillum. Next base: position 5,391 of record JBAYSM010000134.1, read on the forward strand.
TGGAACCTGCTGCCCACCCGCCCCGACTGGGCCGGTGGCCTGCGCGAGACATGGCAGCCCGGCGAAAGCGGCGCGCTCGCCCGACTGGACACATTTCTGAGCGGCCCGGCAGACCGTTACGCCGCGGACCGCAATTTCCCCGCCATCGCGGGAACGTCCAGACTCTCGCCGCACCTGCGCTTTGGCGAGATTTCACCGCGCCGCCTGTGGCACGCCACGCAAGCCATGATCGGCGACCGGTCAGAAGCATACCTGCGCGAACTCGGCTGGCGGGAGTTCAATCACCACCTCCTGCTCCAGGAACCGGCCCTGCACGACAAGCCGCTACGTCCCGAATTTGCCGATCTGGCGTGGATTGAGGATCACACGGGCTTCAAGGCGTGGTGCGAAGGCCGCACCGGCTTCCCCATCGTGGACGCCGGAATGCGCGAACTTTGGCACACCGGATGGATGCACAACCGGGTGCGCATGATCGCCGCATCATTCCTGGTCAAGGACCTCATGGTCCCGTGGCAATGGGGCGAACGCTGGTTCTGGGACACCTTGGTCGATGCCGACGCCGCCAACAATCCCGGCGGCTGGCAATGGGTGGCCGGATGCGGCAGCGACGCCGCGCCCTATTTCCGGGTGTTCAACCCCACCCTCCAGGGCCAAAAGTTCGACCCACGCGGCGACTACGTCCGCCGCTGGGTGCCCGAATTGGCGGCTGGCCCTGGGCTGTTCGGCACCGCCCCACGGCCCATCGTCGATCACGACGCCGCGCGCCGACGTGCCTTGGCTGCCTATCAGGAGATCAGCGGAGGGGTGAAGTAGCTGCCCGCTACTTCGTCCCCGACGTCCCACCGCCCCCGCGCCCGACTGAACGGGCCAGGACCATGTACAGCCGTCCCATGTCGCTGCTGGTGAACACGGCCGTCAGCACGTCCGCGCGGTCGTTGTTGCGGGCGGCGCGCAGCAGGGCTTCGTACTCGCTCATGTAGCGTTCGGCGTAGGAGCGGAATTCGCCGTTGGTGGCGAACAGCTTCTTGACGGCGGTGGCTTGGGAGCGGGTGATTGTCTTCGCGGCATGGTGCAGGAAGACGTTCTGCTCGCCCTTGTAGTACCGCTTCCACAGGTCTTCCTCGACTGCCGGGGTGAACATCCGGGCGATGTCCACCGCTGTCGCCTGGAGGCGTTCGAGCACATACGACGTTTCGGTCAGGAAGCGTTGCACATCGACGGTTTCGCGGGCGGTATCCAGTTCGCGCGCGCGCTGCTCGGCCGCCTTGATGATCGCCACGATATTTTCGGCGTGACGGCCCAGTTCGGCCACCGCCTTGCGGGCGTTCTCCACGCCGCGCTTGCCCGCTGCGTCGAGGAGTTCGGCGTGATGGTCGAGCGCGCCGTTGGCCTCCTCGATGCCGGTACGCGCGATCGCGGCGGCACGGTCAACGGCACGCAGACGATTTTCGAGTTCGTCGGCCCGCTCGATCATCGCGGTGCCTGCATGGCTGGCAGTGGCCTCGAACACCTCGGCGGCCAGCCGCAGGCGATCCCCGGCCCGGTCCACTTCGCCCGCCCCGCGCATGACACCGCTTTCAAAGGTGTTGAGGACGCCATCGAGCTGGCTGCGCAACGCCTCGGCGCGGTCCAAAGCAGCATCGGCAGCCGTCGCCATGCCGTTGGCTTCGCCGCGCAGTTCGTCGGCCAGGGTGGAGAGCGCCTGAACGGTGTCGTTGGCGAGATTGGCGACCCGCTCTCCAACGGCCGAGAACTCGCCCACCGCGGACTTGACCGCCTGCCGCCCATCTTCCATGTCCGAGCGCGCCCCGGCGATGCGGCCCATGGCAGCCTCGACGGTGCGTTCGACCACCTGCCCGGCGTCCTGGAGGGCCGTGACCACGCCGCGCACCTCGCCGGTACCGGCCTTGAGACCCTCGGACACGGTTTCGATTTCGACTACCGCGCGGGCGGTGGTGCGGGTGATGTCCACCGCGTTGCGGCTCAACAGTTCGGCCAGATGGCGGATACGCTCGGCGGCCCGTTCCGAGGTCTGGTGGATGCCCTGCGACTGTTCATCGAGCGCGAGGCCAGTGCCACGCACCTGCTCGCCCAGGCTCCGCACCGCCTGCTCCAGACCGCGCGCCTGATTGTGCAGCATGCGGCGGACATTTTCCCCCTGTGCCACGGTGTCGCGGATGGCGGCGGCGGCGACGCGGGCGCCCTCCATCGCTTCGCCGGACGCGTCACGAAAGGCGTTGAAGTCGCCCAGCGCGGCGGCGGTGGCGGCGTCCAACTCCTGGGCGGCGGAGTGGCTGGTTTCGGCCACGCGGCGGTTGATGTCCTCCAGGGTGGCGGCACGCCGGGTAACATCGTCGGCCAGTGCTGAAACCTGTTCGAGCGCCCCACGCAGGTCGGCCGCCAGGGCGGCGGCACGCCCGGTGACTTTCTCTTTCTCCTCGCGCAGTTGCGCCGTGTAGCGGGTCAGGCCGTCAATGGCCGCCCCGGATTTGGCAGCCAGAACCTCGGCAGCGGCAGTAAAGGCCTGGGTGGTGGCGGAGGCGCTTTCCAGCAGGGCGCCCTGGCGGGCCACCACGGCCTCCGTCGCCTGCACCTGTCGGGCGACCATGGCGGCAGCCTTGGCCAGCCCTTGTGCCTGGGCATCCAGTACGCCGCCTAGACGTTCCGCTTCCTGCCCGGCGCGTTCGGTAGCCTTGTCGAGGACGCCGTGCTGACGGCTCAGGGATTGCTCCATGTCGCGCGACAAGCCGCCAACGCGCTCGACCACCGAATGCAGGCCCTCGACCCGCTCGGCGACGCCCTTGAGGGTGTCGGTCGTGGCGCCGGCGATCTCGGTATTCAGGCTGCGCAGTTCGGCTGTTTCGCGGGTCAGCAACAGGCGCAGGCTCTCGGCCTGACTGCCCGCTTCGCGCGTAGCCTGCGCCAGTTCTCGGGTCTGCGCGCGCAAGGACTCGGATATGGTGGTGATGCGCCCTTCGGCGGCCTCGGCGGGATAGGTCAGCAAGGCCAGATGGCGGCGCAGCGCCTCGGCCTCGGCCCGCAGTCCCGCTCCCCGGTCGGCGTAGGCGACCACCAGCCACAAGAACGCGAGCGGCACGAACACCGCGCTAATCAGACCCGCCACCTCCAGCGGCGCCAAGGCCGCCAAGCCCGGCATCCCGACAACCAACCCACCATAGGCCGCCACCGTGCCAATCCACAGGGCACTCAGCACGCCGCCGACCATGAATGCGCGGGGTGAGCGGGCGACGGTCAGCGGCTCAATGCCCCCGGCCTTCCAGTCCGCCTCAGGAGGCTGTCCCTGGACGCCCCGGCCATCGCGCGAGAACTGGACGAGCTTCGGTTGCGGGGTGGTTCCGCCGCGCACGTCGTCTGCCATAATGAGATGTAATCCCTAGCGTCCCGAAGAAGACTTCCCGCAGCATAACCGACCCGGCGGCCCGCGTCATCTAGCGCCCACCTCTGTTGTTGTGCCCCAAGCGTGTTAATAATCCCTTGAGTGGCGGGAGAAGCGACATGCGCAAGGTGGATGTGCTGGGCACGGTGCTGCATACCCCGACCGTGGTCGGGGCGGCAGCCGAAGTCGCTGCGCGGGCGCGGGCGGGAACCCGTGGCTTTATCCTCCACCGTGATGCTCACGGGCTGCTGTGCGCGCGCCGCGATCCGGCGGTACGGGCTGCGGAACAGACGGCGTGCCTCGTCCTGCCCGATGGGATGCCGCTGGTCTGGCTGGCCCGCATTGCGGGGGCACGCGATGCCGAGCGGGTTTACGGGCCGGATCTGATGGCCGCCGTCATGGCCGGCCCGCCGTTACGCCATGCCCTGATCGGCGGAGCACCGGGCGTGGCCGACCGTCTGGCCGAGGTTCTGACCGCTAGGTTCCCTCACCAGCGCATCGTCGGCGCGCTCTGTCCGACCATCACCGAGCCGAGCCAGCCGGACTCGGGCGTTGCAGCAACCGTGGACGCCATGGAAGCCGACATTGCGTGGATATCGCTCGGCACGCCCAAGCAGGATTTATGGATGGCAACCCACCGCCCGATGCTGCGGACGCCCGTGCTGATCGGCTGCGGCGCGGCCTTTGGGTTCCTGGCCGGAATGGTGCCACAAGCCCCCCCATGGATGCGCCGCAGCGGGCTGGAATGGTTGTTCCGCCTGCTCTGCGAGCCGCGCCGCCTTGCCGGGCGCTACGGGCGTACCGTGCCTCTGTTTGCAATCCTTGCACTCGGTTGGTGCTTGCGGCGGGCGGTTTCCAGAGCCTCATCATACACCGCCAGCAAGGCCGACACACCCCCGGCCGACAGGGCTTCATAACGCCGCCGGGCCGAGGCGCCCAGTGTCGGGGCGCGCTCCATGGCTTCATGCAGGGCGTTGACCAGGGCGGCGCGGTGGCCCGGCTCAACCAGGATACCCGCATCGCCGACCACTTCGGGCAGGCCGCCGCATCGGCTGGCGACCACCGCCGCGCCACAGGCCATGGCCTCCAGCGCCACGCGGCCGAACGGCTCGTTCCACA
>JBAYSM010000135.1:0-9825 GCA_041676205.1 Rhodospirillaceae bacterium
GCACGTTGCCAGGCAACAGCCAGGCAACCGGAAAGCTTTCATCGCGGCTCGTCTTTGGTGGGCTGACCACCGGCGAGGCTGTGGAGGGTAAGGCCGTTGGCACGAAGGGTGGTTTTCCGATGGGTGTGGCGGTGCGGCGGTCTTCCCTATATATGCCCCATGCTCCTTTGTTGAAAGCTCTCCGCATGGCTGACGTTCCGCCGCTGTCCCTACCTGCCGCCCAAGTGCACCGCCATGACCCCGACCGTTTTGTTACCGCGCTGTTCGCCCCGGTCGAGCGGCGGGAGGACGTGATGGCTCTCTATGCCTTTAATGTGGAGGTGGCGCGTATTCGCGAATCGATCACCGAGCCGATGATCGGGTTGATGAAGATGCAGTGGTGGCGCGACGTGATCGAGTGGTTGTATGAGGGAAAAGGCGTGCCGCAGGGGCATCCGGTGGCCGAGGCTCTGGCTGCCGCCGTCGAGCGTCACCAGCCGCCGCGCGCTCTGTTTGACCGCCTGCTCGATGCGCGTGACATGGACATGGAGCCTGAGCCAATTGCCGACCGCGATGCGCTGGTTGCCTATGCCGACGATACTGGCGGGTCCGTGGCGCAACTGGCGCTGTGGATGCTCGGCGACACGTCTGAAAGTGGGCAGGGGGCGGCAGCCGCCGTCGGGCGGGCTTGGGCGTTGACGGGGCTACTCCGTGCGGTGCCGTTTCATGCCAGCCAGGACAGATTTTATCTTCCGGCTTCCGACCTGACCGACGAAGACCGCCATGCCCTCCGATCGGGCAAGGCGGAACCAACCGTGCGCGCCCTGATCGCCGATGTGGCCGCCGGCGCAACTGCCAGCGTGGGCGAAGCGCGGCGCCTGCACCCACGCCCCGGCCGCGCGACGGTGGCGGCGCTGCTTCCCGCAATACTGATTGAGGCCGCCTTGGAACGTTTGCGGAAGGTCGGCCACGATCCATTTTCCCCCCGCATGAGCCTGCCCAACCGGCGGCCGGTGGTTCTGCTGCTGAATGCGCTTGTCGGGCGGTATTAACGCTTCTCCAGGAGGCATTCCCGCCTGTAGGCTTTCTCCACAAAAATGAAAACTACGGGAGGAAGCACATGCGGACACGCCTCGCTACAGTAATGATTGCAGCCACGCTCACCTTCGGTGTCCCGCAGGCGCAGGCCGAGCCGGTAAATCTGCCGCTTGGTGGCCTGACGCTGACCGGAGAGTTAACCCTGGCCGAGGGCAAGCAACTTGCCGATGGTGTCGTCCTGTTGGTGCATGGCACTTTGGCCCACCACGGCATGGAGATCATTGCAGGGCAGCAGCAGCGGCTGGCCGAACGCGGCGTTACCTCGCTCGCCGTCACCTTGTCCTTGGGGCAGAACGCCCGCACGGGAATGTATGACTGTGCCACGGTGCACACCCACCGTCACGAAGATGCCGTTGACGAGATCGCCGCCTGGGTCGGCTGGCTGAAGGAAAAGGGCAGCGGCCCACTGACGGTGCTCGGTCATTCGCGCGGGGGCAATCAGGTTGCATGGTTCGCCACCGGGCATGAACGGGCCAAGGATGTGGCCGGTTGGGTTCTGGTGGCTCCAGCGACCTGGGAAGCAGATGAGGAAGTGACCGATTACAAGAAGCGCTTCGGCGCCGACGTGACACCCATCCTGGCCGATGCCCGTGCCAAGGTGGCGGCGGGGCAGGGCGATGCGGTGATGGACCTGCCGGGCTTCATCTACTGCGACAAGGCCAAGGCGTCAGCGAGCGCGGTGGTTTCCTATTATCGCGCCGATCCACGCTTTGATACGCCGAGCCTGCTTTCAGCCATGCCTAAGCCGGTTCTGCTGGTCATCGGCGAAGGCGACGATGTCGTGCCGGACCTGCCCCAGCGGGTTGCGGGGGGAGTTCCCGATGGAGTGAGGGTCGAAACCGTGGCTGATGCCGGTCATATGTTCCGCGATTTCGCGGCTGATGATCTAGCGGATCTCGTCGCGGATTTTGCCAAATCTTCCCCTTAAGGCCAGGCTGCCGCCCGTCCTTTGCCTCAAGGTTTAGGCCGTAGGTGCTGAGGACGGGTCAGCATGGCAAAGCGTACAGTATGGCAGGCGAAATTGTTCGCTTGACAGTGTGATTCCGTATTGCTTGTGCCGCACCAGTCTTTCGTCTAACTTAATGTTTCACTTTAAGTTGCCGCGGGCGACTCGGCATAAAGTAACGCCGAGAGGTCTAAGTGCAGGAACTGCGGAGGAAGCCGATCATGCCCCGCTTCACGGCACGCCAACACATCCTGGCCGTTCTGACGGTCTTGGTATTGAGCGTCGTCTTTCATGGTCTTCTGACCACGACCGGCGGCACGACAACGGCTTCGGCCAGCGCCAGTTCCTATGGCGCTGGGCACTCCACACTGTTTCTGCCGCTCTCGGCGCGTTGATTAGCCCGCCACGAACGCCTCTTGCAGCCATGGGCCAAGGTCGGCCAGGGCGCGCTGGGAGTAGAGCTTCTTGCGTTCGCGGCCACGGATGGGGCGCCCCTTGGCGTCCCGCGCCGCCTCCGGCTCGGGGAACAGGCCGAAGTTGACGTTCATGGGCTGGAACGTGTCAGCGACCGCTCCGCCGGTGATGTGCCCGAGGATGGCGCCCAAGGCCGTGGACGGCGGGGGCAAGACAGGGGTCTTGCCCATGTGTTCCGCCGCCGTGAACAGTCCAGCCAGCAGGCCCACCGCCGTACTTTCCACGTACCCTTCGCAGCCGGTGATCTGACCGGCGAAGCGCAGGCGCGGCTCGGTCTTGAGCTGCAACGTGCCGTCGAGCAGGCGCGGGCTGTTCAGGAAGGTATTGCGGTGAATGCCGCCGAGGCGGGCAAACGTCGCATTCTCCAGGCCTGGTATCATTCGGAACACGTCCGCCTGTGCGCCGTGTTTCAGCTTGGTCTGGAACCCAACCATGTTGTAGAGCGTGCCAAGCGCATTATCCTGGCGCAACTGAACGATGGCGTAGGGCTTGGTCGTTGGGTTGTGCGGATTGGTCAGGCCGACCGGCTTCATCGGACCATAGGCCAAGGTCTGGGCGCCACGCGCGGCCATCACCTCGATGGGCAGGCAGCCCTCGAAGTAGGGGGTGTCTTTCTCCCAGTCCTTGAACTCGGTCTTTTCGGCGGCCAGCAGGGCGGCAATGAAGTCGTCGTACTGCTCGCGGGTCATCGGGCAATTGATGTAGTCGGTGCCGGTGCCCTTGTCGTAGCGAGACTGGAACCATGCCTTGGAAAAGTCGATGCTGTCCTTGTAGAGGATCGGCGCGATCGCGTCGAAAAAGGCGAGGCTATCCTGGCCGGTCAGGGTGCGCAGCGCCTCGGCCAGCGGGGCGGAGGTCAGCGGCCCGGTGGCGATGATGGTGCGGCCCCACTCGGCGGGCGGCACTGCGGCGATCTCGCCCCGTTCGATGGTGATCAACGGATGCTCGGTCAGCGCCTTGGTCACGGCGGCGGAAAACCCGTCACGGTCCACAGCCAGAGCGCCGCCCGCTGGAACCTTGTGGGTGTCGGCGCAGTGCAGGATGAGCGAGCCGGCGCGGCGCAGTTCCTCGTGCAGCAGGCCGACGGCGTTGTATTCGACATCGTCGGAGCGCAGGGAGTTGGAGCATACCAGCTCGGCCAAGTGGTCGGTCTGGTGAGCGTCAGTGCGGCGCACCGGGCGCATCTCGTGCAGGACCACGGGGATGCCGGCGCGGGCAATCTGCCAGGCCGCCTCGCTTCCCGCAAGGCCGCCGCCGATGACATGAACGGGGGTCGATGTATCTTTCATGGGCCATCACCTAATCCGCCTTGGCGCGGCTGTCCAGCACTCGCTATACAGGACGGAGATTTCTGGTGAGTGGAGAGTACAATGCCCGAGGAGTGGCTCAAGTCTAACGATCTCGCCGTGGTGGTGTTCGGCACGGCGTTCATGTTTCTGGTCCTGAAGCTGCTGCCGCGGGTGATGGCGGGCGTTCCGTTCGTCAAGCCGCGCGATCTCAAGGTCAGGCTGGACCGGCAGGACGATCTGCTGGTGGTGGATGTTCGCAATCCCGATGAGTTTACGGGCGATATGGGGCACATCCCCGGTAGCCTCAACCTCCCCCTGCCGAATCTGGCGGGGCGTCTGGACGAACTTCGGGCCAGCGTCGAGGGGTTTTCGGACACGCCGGTCTACGTCGTCTGCCGCACGGCCAATCGTGCCGCCACCGCCGCCAAGCAGTTCAAGAAGGCGGGTTTGAAGGACATTCACGTCGTTGACGGTGGCATGGTCCGCTGGAAGCGCGAGGGGCTGCCCACCACCCGGCAGCGCTGACTAAAAATCGGGCATTACGGGTGGGTGGTCAATAAACTTCCCACCCTTGCGGGCAGGGTGTTCCCATCCGTGTTCCGAGGGCTTATAAGAGCGCCCGGAATGTCACTCCGTGAGGAAAAGGGGCTGCGCGCACCATGTCCGACAAGCAGTTTTACGTGATCGGTGGCGAATACGCCGATACCTCGTTCACCAAGCCCGTGCCCGGCACCGAGCTGGAAACCCATGGCCCGTTCACCGAGCAGGAGGCCCGAATTTTCTGGCGGACCCTGACCGGACAAACCGTGGACAACGCTATGGTCCGTTACGTGGTGAAGGCCGCCGCGGAGCTTCAGGGCGATAACTTCTATGTTGTCGGCGGCGAGTATGCCGATGCCAGCTTCACGGTCATGGCGGCGGGCAAGGCCCCCGAATCCTATGGGCCGTTCGGTCGGCAGCAGGCCATGGATTTCTGGCGCGGAATCACCAGCCAAACCGTGGACAGTGCGCTGCACCGTTACGAGATCATCCGCAAGTAAGCACCGTCAGAAGCGGACGGCATAACCGAGTAGCCCGGTCGTGCCGTGACCTTCTTTGTCACCGAAGCCGCTCCCGATCAGATTTGTCTCGATCGCCAGGTTCCAGTTGCCCATCGCAACGCCCAACCCGGCGTCCAGATCGTGGCCGCCCGTTTTTTCCGTTCCTTGGAGGACATGGTCGAGGCCGGCGCGGGCCTCCCAATCGCCGTAGACAAAGGCTCGCAGCCGGCCATCCTCAGCCGGGCGGCTGAGGCCGTGGCCCCACTGAAGGTGCAATCCCACGCGGCCCTCGACTTCCGTTAGGTCGGCGTCCAGGGCGACGCGGGGGCGGGCCACGAAGTCCAGACCACCGATCGAACGTGGAGTGGACATCGCCGCGGTAAAGGGTGCGACCAAGTTGCTGGCTGTGCTGCTGCCCGCCTCGGCAAGCGCGCCAAGGTCCGGGAACAGGCTCGTAAGCGACAGCGAGGGGAGATCCAAGTGGCGGTCGGCAAGACGCCGGATCGCTTTCCGCGCGGCAGAGCGTACCTGATTGCGTTCTTCAAACGTCAGGGAGAGGCCGCGACTGCCGGGAGCATGGCGCCATGCGTCGTGGCTGACGTGCCCACTCTGTAACACCATGCCGGGCGAAGTGTATTCTTCTGCCTGTCCTTCGCCGCATAGCATGGCACTGAGAAGTAGGGCAACCGACGCGCCTAACGGGCGTGCGCTGACAGAGCAAGTCTGACCCATGGAAGCCTCCCGAACCGGGACTAGTCTTCCATAAACGTACCCATGCCACCGTGGTTCCGGTTCCGCGCGACGCCCTGCGGCCCTACGCCCAACGTCGTTTTCATCGACGGAGGTAGAGCGGTTTTCCGATTCACCAGCGCCTTATGGCCGGATCATGTCCGCATCGCCGAATTGCCAGCCACAATCCTGCCACTATTGCGCATTGATCTACGCAGTGCGGCGGTCGCGGGCCGTGAGGTAGGGAGCCAGATAGTGGCCGGTGTAACTCTCGGGCGTGGCGGCGACATCCTCGGGCGTTCCGGCGGCAACGATATGACCGCCGCCGCTTCCCCCCTCGGGGCCGAGGTCGATAATCCAATCGGCCGTCTTGATGACTTCCAGATTGTGCTCGATGACGACCACGGTGTTGCCCTGTTCAACCAGGGCCTGGAGGACCTCCAGCAATTTGCGGACGTCCTCGAAGTGCAGGCCGGTGGTCGGTTCATCAAGGATGTAGAGGGTGCGGCCAGTGGCCCGGCGGGACAGTTCCTTGGACAGCTTGACGCGCTGTGCCTCGCCGCCGGACAGGGTGGTGGCCTGCTGGCCGAGGTGAATGTAGTCCAGGCCGACTTTCTGCAACAGGACCAGCTTGTCGCGGATGGCAGGCACCGCCTTGAAAAACTCGACGCCTTCTTCGACTGTCATATCAAGGACATCGGCTATGGACTTGCCGCGATAGGTGACGTCCAGGGTTTCGCGGTTATAGCGTTTGCCCTTGCACACGTCGCAGGTCACATAGACGTCGGGCAGGAAGTGCATTTCGATCTTGAGCAGGCCATCGCCCTGGCAGGCCTCGCACCGGCCGCCCTTGACGTTGAAGCTGAACCGTCCGGCCTTGTAGCCGCGCGTCTTGGCTTCGGGCAGGCTCGCGAACCAATCGCGGATCGGGGTGAAGGCCCCGGTGTAGGTGGCCGGGTTGGAGCGCGGCGTGCGGCCGATGGGCGACTGGTCGATATCGACGATCTTGTCGATATGGCCGATGCCGTCGATGCGCTCGTGCGGGCCGGGGTGTTCACGCGCGCCGTGAAGCTGACGGGCCAAGCCCTTGAACAATGTCTCGATTACCAGCGATGACTTGCCGCCACCCGACACGCCGGTCACGCAGGTAAAGGTGCCCAGCGGGATGTCCACGGACACGTTCTGGAGGTTGTTGGCGGTCGCGCCGACGACGCTGATGACCTTGCCGTTACCGGGGCGGCGTTCGGCTGGCATCGGCACCTCACGCTCGCCGCGCAGGTACTGGCCGGTGAGGCTGGCCGGGTTGCCCATGACCTCGGCCGGGGTCCCCTCGGCGACGATGGTGCCGCCGTGGGTTCCGGCACCCGGTCCCATGTCCACCAGATAGTCGGCGGCGCGGATGGCGTCCTCGTCATGCTCGACCACGATGACGGTGTTGCCGATGTCGCGCAGGCGCTTGAGCGTGGTCAGAAGGCGGTCATTGTCGCGCTGGTGCAGGCCAATGGAAGGCTCGTCCAGAACATACAGAACCCCGGTCAGGCCGGAACCGATCTGCGAGGCCAGCCGGATACGCTGGCTCTCGCCGCCCGACAGGGTACCCGAGGTGCGCGACAGGGTCAGGTATTCCAGGCCCACGTTGTTGAGGAAACCCAGGCGTTCGTTGATCTCGCGCAGAATGCGGTCGGCAATCTCGCGGTCCTTGGGACGCAGGGAGTCGGGCAGGGCGGTGAACCAGGCGTGCCCGCCTGCAATGGAGAGTTCGCAGATTTGGGAGATATCGCATCCGGCAATCTTGACCGCCAGGGCCTCCGGCTTGAGGCGCTTGCCCGAGCAGGTTTCGCAGGGGGCCGAGGCCTGATAGCGCGACAGGTCATCGCGGATGTTGGCGCTTTCAGTTTCGCGCCACCGCCGCTCGGTGTTGGGGATGACGCCCTCGAAGGGACGCTCCACCGTGAACTGGCGGGGGCCGTCGCGGTAGGTCATGCGAACTGTGGTCTTGCCGGTCCCGAACAGCACGGCATTGCGGACGTCTTCGGGCAGGGCATCCCACGGGGTGTCGGTGCTGATCCCGAAATGGTCGGCGATGCTGTCCAAGGCCTGCATGTAATAAGGGGACGGCTGCCCGCCCAGCGACCACGGCGCCACCGCGCCACCCTTGAGGGACCGCCGTCCGTCGGGCACGATCATGACGGGGTCAAAGTACAGCTTCACGCCCAGCCCGTCGCAGGTCGGGCAGGCGCCGAACGGATTGTTGAACGAGAACAGGCGCGGCTCGATCTCGTCGATGGTAAATCCGGACTCCGGGCAGGCGAACTTGGCCGAAAAGGTCATCCGTGCGCCAGTTTCTGCGTTTTCGGCAAAGGCTAGGCCATCGGTCAGGGCCAGAGCTTGTTCCAAAGAATCCGCAAGGCGGGTTTCCAGGCCCTCGCGCACCACCACGCGATCAACCACCACTTCGATGTCGTGCTTGAGTTTCTTGTTGAGCGCCGGAACGTCTTCGATGAGGTGCATTTCGCCGTCAACCTTGACGCGCTGGAACCCCTTGCGCTGAAGCTCGGCCAGTTCCTTGCGGTATTCACCCTTGCGGCCGCGCACGATGGGGGCAAGCAGGAACAGGCGGGTGCCTTCGGGCATTTCCATCACGCGGTCAACCATCTGGCTGACCGTCTGCGCCTCGATCGGCAGGCCGGTGGCGGGCGAGTACGGCACCCCGATGCGCGCCCACAGCAGGCGCATGTAGTCATAAATCTCGGTCACCGTGCCGACGGTGGAGCGGGGATTGCGCGAGGTGGTCTTTTGCTCGATGGAGATGGCAGGCGACAGGCCCTCGATGGAATCGACGTCGGGCTTTTGCATCAGTTCAAGGAACTGACGTGCATACGCCGACAGGGACTCGACGTACCGGCGCTGTCCTTCGGCATAGATCGTATCGAACGCCAGGGACGATTTTCCCGATCCCGAAAGCCCGGTGATGACGATGAGGCGGTCCCTCGGCAGGGTGACGTCAATGTTTTTGAGGTTGTGTTCACGCGCTCCACGGACGCGGATATCGTGCATGCTCATCACCGGTTCCGAAGCTGTATATCCATGGGGGCGCAGCCCGTCACCGGCGGTTTACACCGTTTCGGAGCATGGCGGAAGGTGGTGGTCGCGCCGTCGCAGTCCAAAGCACATGGGCCGCCGAAAAGTATTCCACAAGATTGAAATATTATTACTGTCGTCTTGACAGGGGTGGTCGCTCGTATACGCTTTTGTGAACGCATGGCGTCCTGTGGCACTTTCAGTACACATCTTCCATGGCGATGATAGGGGGCTGAGTTGGCCTACTTTCTCCAGCAGTTGATAAACGGACTGACGCTCGGTTCGATTTACGGGCTAGTCGCCATTGGCTACACGATGGTTTATGGCATCATCGGCATGATCAATTTCGCCCACGGCGAAATCTTCATGATTGGCGCCTTTGTGTCGGTTATTGCGTTCCTGGTGCTCGGCGCGCTTGATGTCAGCTTTATTCCGCTGGCGCTGTTGGTCGTTCTTCTTGCAGCCATGCTGTTCACGGCGGCCTGGGGTTGGACCGTTGAGCGCATTGCCTATCGTCCGCTGCGGGGGTCGTTCCGGCTGGCTCCGCTGATTTCGGCCATCGGCATGTCGATCGCCTTGCAGAACTTCGTGCAAATCAGCCAGGGCGCCCGCGTCAAGCCGATCCAGCCGGTCATTCAAGGTGGTGTCACGCTGTTCACGGGCGCTGACGGATTCACGGTAGTCATGAGCTACCTGCAGATTTTCATCATCATCCTGACCGTGGTGCTGATGGCGGTATTCACGTGGATCATCACCAAGACGTCGTTGGGGCGTCAGCAACGGGCCTGCGAGCAAGACCGCACAATGGCCGGGTTGGTTGGCGTGAACGTGGACAGAACCATTTCGCTGACCTTCGTCATGGGGGCCGTTCTGGCTGCGGTTGCCGGGTTGATGGTGACGCTGCAATACGGCGTGATCGACTTCTACATCGGCTTCCTGGCTGGCATGAAGGCCTTCACGGCGGCGGTGCTCGGCGGCATCGGGTCGTTGCCCGGCGCAATGCTCGGCGGCATCCTGATCGGCCTGATCGAGGCTTTCTGGTCGGCGTATTTCACGATTGAATACAAGGACGTGGCCGTGTTCGGCGTGCTCGTTCTGGTGCTGATCTTCCGCCCGACCGGTCTGCTGGGCCGTCCCGAAGTGGAGAAGGTCTGATCATGGCGGGACCCGAAGCATCTGTGACCACCGC
>JBAYSM010000136.1:0-9782 GCA_041676205.1 Rhodospirillaceae bacterium
CCCGCCATTTCGGGTTCGAGGAAACCGAGTTGTTCCCCCTGCTGCGTCAGGCCGGGGCGGGCTTCATGGTGGACATGCTGATGGCCGAACACGCCGACATCCGCCCCTTCGCCGAGGAACTGGCGGCGGTGGCCCGCACCGGCGCTGCGCACGGATTTGATGACGGAGCCTGGAAGAAGTTCCGCACGCTGGCCGAGGACATCATCGACCGCGAGACGTTCCACGTCCAAAAGGAAGAAATGGGTCTGCTCGGCGCACTGTCCCAGGTTCTGACCCCTGAACAGGACGCCGATCTTGCCGAGCGGCACGCGGCTTTGACCGCTTAGGGCGCGGCGTCGGGCAAATCGTCGGCCAATGCGGCGCAGGTGGCGTGGCGGGTCAGGGCTTCGGCCACCTGCGGCAGGGGAGCTGGATGGATGCCCGGAATGTCACATTCACCGGGCAGCGCGGGGGCGTAGGCAAGGCTCTCGGTGGGGGGCGTGAACCGCGTGGCGATGCCCGGCTTGTCGCCGCGCGGATCGCAACGGTACCACCCGATATCGGGCAGGTGCACCGCGACCATGCCATGCAGGCAGAACGGCGCGCCGACCCCGTCGATGCTCAGGCGCTGGTAGCACAAGCCGGCCGGGATTCCGTTAGCCCGCAGCAGGGCAGCGAGCAGATGGCTTTTGGCGTAGCAGAACCCGGTTCGTGCGGCCAGGACATCCGATGCCCGGCAGGGGACCGGCCCTTGGCCGACGTCGCCGGTGTGGGAAATCTCGTCGCGGACCCAGGCGAAGCACGCCGCCGCGGTTTCAGCCGGACTCTTGAGGCCCTCGGCAAGACGCGCAGCAAGGGCGGTGACGGCCGGATGGTCGGCGTCGATCACCGTTGTCATCTGCAGGTATGTGGACAGATCGGTCATTCAGGAACCTTCCGCCGCGATCTGCGGGGAGGAACCTTTGAGAGATGGTGGGCGCGACAGGGATTGAACCTGTGACCCCACCCGTGTGAAGGGTGTGCTCTCCCGCTGAGCTACGCGCCCATCTCTCGTGCGGCCGCCGGGGTGCGGCGGACCCCACCGCAGGTGGGGAGGCCGTTGTATAATGGTCCGGCCGGGGGGTGTCAACACCCCTTTATTGCACTTTGGCGGCGGCCAACTTCTCGACCGTCTCGATGGCGGCGGGAAGGTCGCGGTAGTGGTCGATCAGGATGTCGCCGCCCAAGTCCTCAACCGCGCAGTGGCGGTAGCCGAAGGACAGGCAGACCACGCGTAGACCGGCGGCGCGGGCGGCGCCCACGTCGTTCTCGCTGTCGCCGACGAAGATCGCCTCGGTGGGGGCGGCGTTCATCAGGCGCAGGGCGGCCAGGACGGGTTCGGGGTGGGGCTTGAGGTGGGGCGTGGACCCGCCGCCGATCACCGCGTCAAAGAACCGGCTGAGGTCGAGCTGATCGAGGATGGCACGGGCGGCGCCCTCGGGCTTGTTGGTGCACACCGCCATGCGATGCCCTGCGCTCTGCAATTGGTCGAGTGCCTGCATCACGCCGTCAAACGGGCGGGTGAGGTCGGCCGGGTGCGCGTCGTAGTGCACCATGAAGCGTGCCACCAGCGAGTCCAGCGCGGCCTCGTCCTCCGGGGCCCCGCCGGTTGCGCGGTAGCACCGTTCCACCAGTTTGCGCACGCCGTTGCCGACCATGCCCTGCACCTCGTCATCGGACAGGGCGCGGCGGCCGTCTTCGGCCAGCAGCTTGTTGGCGGCCACCCTCAGGTCGGGGACGCTGTGAACCAGGGTTCCGTCCAGGTCAAAAATCAGGGCGGGCAGGGGGGCGGTGATCGGGGGCATGGTGGGGTCCGGCGCTGGGGAGGGCTGGAAAGTATGACCGACCTTGCGCCGCAGCGGTACCGCCCAAGGGAGTGGGGTGAATTCTCCGGCCGCCATATCTATTTAAAGGGGAGCCCTTCCATTGCAGGACCTCATTGCCATGCCGCACTTTCGGTTCGCCGTCGCCCTTGCCGCCGGTCTGGCGTTCACGGTCCCCGCCGCCGGGGTGGAAGAGCCGACCATGGACACCTGCGCCGGTGCCTATGATGTCTGCGAACAGGCCTGTTCCGACCGGTCTGACAGCGACTCCGCGCGGGCCGGGTGCGTTGCCCGTTGCGCCACCGCGCGGGCGCAGTGCGAGGCCGAGGTCGGATACAAAAAGGCCGTGCCGTGGCTGCGCGAGCAAATGAACAAGGTGGAGGACTTCCTCCGGGGCTTCCGCGATGCGCCCGAGACTGGAGAAAAGACCTACAAGGACCTTTGAGTCCAGCGTCGGCGGAGGAGCCGGAGCCGCGCCCGCAGCCGTCGCAGGGACCGCTCGGCCCGCGCATGAAGGGCGTCGGCCGCCGGGTGGGTGTCGAGAAACCGTTGCAACTGGCGTGCCGCCCACGGGCTTTGTGATGACAGCACCATCAGCCCGACAATCAGGAACAGCACGCCTTGCAACACCGGCAGGAACAGCCCCACAATCCCCAATCCCATGAACGCCCAGCCGGTCGCAAGCGTAAGGTGGCGACGCAGTGGCGAGGTGTTTCGCGCGGCGTGACGTGCGGCTTCCTCAAGGTCCTGGCATCGTGGCATGATGGCGGCGGCTCCGGGATTCTGGGTCTGGCCCTTTTGTTTAGAATGATTATAGTCAAGCGCACCTGGGAAGGAGACACTTGCTCATGAACGCCACGACAGTCGCGTTGCGCCTCGATACGCCCGAACTTTTGCGGTCTGCCGCCTTTGTGGACGGCGCGTGGTGCGGTGCTGATTTGGGTGCGACGTTCGAGGTGCGCAATCCGGCCGACGGGTCGGTCATCGGCTTGGTCCCCGACATGGGCGGCGCTGAAACCCGCCGCGCCATCGAGGCCGCCAACGCCGCATGGCCCGCATGGCGCAAAAAGACCGCCAAGGAGCGGGCCAATCTGCTGCGCGCGTGGTTCAATCTCATCCTCAAGCACCAGGAAGACCTCGCCCGCCTGATGACCGCCGAGCAGGGCAAGCCCCTGGCCGAAGCGCGGGGCGAGGTCGGCTATGGCGCGTCCTTCGTCGAATGGTTCGCCGAGGAAGCCAAGCGCGCCTATGGCGACGTCATTCCCAGCCACGGCCCGGACAAGCGCATCGTTGTGCTCAAGGAACCGATCGGCGTGGTGGCTGCGATCACGCCGTGGAACTTCCCCATCGCCATGATTACCCGCAAGTGCGCCCCGGCCCTGGCCGCCGGGTGCCCTGTGGTCATCAAACCGGCCGAGGATACGCCGCTGTCCGCCCTGGCGCTGGCGTGGCTGGCCGAGCAGGCGGGCTTTCCGGCGGGCGTGCTGAACGTCGTGACCACCAGCCGCGCGGCCGATGTGGGCGGTGAATTGACCGGCAACCCCATCGTGCGCAAGGTGTCCTTCACCGGCTCCACCGAGGTCGGCAAGCTGCTGATGAAGCAATGCGCCGACACGGTCAAAAAGGTGTCCCTGGAACTGGGCGGCAACGCGCCGTTCATGGTGTTCGACGACGCTGACCTAGATGCCGCCGTGGCCGGGGCCATGGCATCCAAGTACCGCAATGCCGGGCAGACCTGCGTGTGCGCCAACCGCCTGTATGTGCAGGCAGGTGTCTATGACGCCTTTGCCGAAAAACTGGCGGCGGCGGTTTCCGGCCTCAAGGTCGGCGCGGGCACCGAGGACGGCGTGACTCAGGGACCGCTCATCAACGAGGAGGCCGTCGCCAAGGTCGAACGCCTGCTGGCCGACGCCACCGGCAAGGGCGCAAAGGTGGTTCTGGGCGGCAAGCGCCACGCGCGCGGCGGCACGTTCTTTGAGCCAACCCTGGTGACGGGGGTCACTCAGGACATGGCCATGGCGCGCGAGGAAATCTTCGGCCCCGTCGCGCCGCTCTACAAGTTCGAGACGGAGGCCGAGGCCATCGCGCTGGCCAACGACACGGAATTCGGTCTGGCCGCCTATTTCTACTCCCGCGACATCGGCCGTATCTGGCGGGTGTCCGAGGGGCTGGAATACGGCATCGTCGGCATCAACGAAGGCATCATCTCCACCGAAGTCGCGCCGTTTGGCGGGGTCAAGGAAAGCGGCATCGGCCGCGAAGGCTCCAAGTACGGCATGGATGACTTCATGGAGATCAAATACTTGTGCATGGGCGGGATTTAGAGCGAGGGCGTTATGGGCAACTATGATTACGACCTGATCACCATCGGCGCCGGGTCGGGGGGCGTCCGCGCCTCGCGGTTGGCCGGGGGCTACGGTGCCAAGGTTGCGGTGATCGAGGAATCCCGCGTCGGCGGAACCTGCGTCATGCGCGGCTGCGTGCCCAAGAAGCTGCTCATTTACGGGGCGCACTTCGCCGAGGATATCGAGGACGCCAAGGGGTACGGCTGGACCGTCGGCGACGTGTCGTTCGACTGGAAGACCCTGATTGCCAACAAGAACCGCGAACTGGACCGCCTGGAAGGCATCTACAAGCGGATCCTGCGCGATAACAACGTCGAATTGATCGAGGGGCGAGGCACGGTCGTTGACGCCCATACGGTCGATGTCGGCGGGCGCAAATTGACTGCCGAGCGTATCCTGGTCGCCGTGGGCGGCTGGCCGAGCCTGCCGAACATTCCGGGCATTGAATACGCCATCACGTCCAATGAGGCCCTCGACCTGCCGGAGTTGCCTAAAGAAATCGTTATCGTTGGCGGTGGCTATATCGCCGTGGAATTCGCCGGCATTTTTAATGCCTTGGGTGCCGACACCACGCTGATCGTGCGCGGGGACAACATCCTGCGCGGCTTTGACGCCGACGTGCGCACCGACCTAGCCCACGAACTTCAGCGCAAGGGCATCAAGATCCGCCGCGACTGCCAAGTCAAAAGCATCGAGAAAATCGGTGCCGGGCGGTATTCCATCCTCACCGACGACGGCACCGAACAGATTTGCGGCGCCGTGATGTACGCCACCGGCCGCGCGCCCAACGTCAAGGGGTTGGGGCTGGAGGAGGCCGGGGTGGTGCTTGATGCGCGGTCCGGCGCGATCAAGGTCGATGCGTGGTCGCGGACCTCCGTGCCGAGCATCTGGGCCGTGGGCGACGTCACCGACCGGGTCAACCTGACCCCGGTGGCGATCAACGAAGGCCGGTGCTTTGCCGAGACCGAGTTCAACAACAACCCGATAACCATGGATCACGCCAATATCCCCGCCGCCGTGTTCAGCCAGCCGCCCATCGGCACGGTCGGCCTGCCCGAGCACGAGGCGCGTGCCAGGGGTCCGGTGGACGTCTATCTGTCGCGCTTCAAGCCGATGCGCTACACCCTGTCGGGCCGGGAGGAAAAGACCCTCATGAAGCTGATCGTGGACCGCGCGACCCAGATCGTGATCGGCGCGCACATGGTCGGCGTCGATGCGCCGGAGATCATCCAGGGCATCGGCATCGCGGTTCGCGCCGGGCTGACCAAGCAGCAGTTCGACGCCACCGTGGGCATCCACCCGACGGCGGCGGAGGAGTTCGTCACCATGCGCAACCCCATCCCCGATCCCTGCCCCGAACACACGGAGTAGGGCTGAACACGGAGTAGGCTGGGACGTGACGCACCCCCACACGACCAGGGCGGCAATCATTGACGCCCTGGCCGCCGCCTTGGCCTTGGCTGTTGCCATGGGCTTTGGGCGGTTCGCTTTTACCGCGCTGTATCCGATGATGATCCAGGACGGCATCCTGGGCATTGGCGGCGGGTCGCTGGCCGCTTCGGCCAACTATGCCGGGTATCTGGTCGGCGCGCTGGGCATGGCGCGGGTGAGCGCGGCCACGTCGGCCGGGCTGACGCGGTGGGGGTTGGTTGCCACGGTTCTCTTGCTGGCTGCCATGGCGTTGCCGATCCCGCCGGTGGGTCTGGCCGTGGTGCGGTTTCTGGCCGGAGTCGCCAGCGCCGTGGTGATGATTGCGGCGTCGGTGTGGTTGCTCCAGGCTGTCGGGTTTTCGTCCGGGGCGCCGTTGCTGTACGCCGGGGTGGGCGTCGGGATCAGCCTGTCGGCCGAACTGGTGGTCGGAGTATCGGGGTTCGGCGCGGTGAGTTGGCAGGCGTGGCTGGTGCTGGCCGCCGCTGCCTCGGTCCTGGTGATGTTTGCGTGGCTGCGCCTGCGCACGCCCGATCATTCAGCCGGAGGGCCGCGTCCCGGACCCGCCGCGCCGGGCGACCGTTTGGGGCCGCTTGTGTTGATCGCGGCGTATGGTCTGGCCGGGTTCGGCTACATCATTACGGCGACGTATCTGCCGCTGATCGCCAAAGGGGCGCTGGGTGGCATCGATCCCGTGCACCTGTGGGCGGTGTTCGGTCTGGGCGCGGTGCCGAGCTGCTTTTTCTGGCACGCCCTGCACCGCAAGGTGGGCACCCGCCGCGCCATGGCGATCAACATGGGAGGTCAGGTGATCGGCGTCGCCTTGCCTGCCCTGACGCTCCATCCGGTGGCCTTGTTGCTGTCGGCGCTGCTGGTCGGCGGGTCGTTCGTCGGCACGGTGACAATCGCCATGCTGGCTGCCCGCGCCGTGGCCGGGGGCCTCAAGTTCAACATCCTGGCCGCCATGACCGCATCCTACGGCGTCGGTCAGATCATCGGCCCCCTAGTCGCCGCCGCCCTGTTCGCCCGCGCCCAGTCCTTCGACGATCCGCTGCTGGCGGCAGCCGGGGCGCTGGTGGTCGGCACGCTGATGTGCCTGGGTGCGCCGCGTAAAGTGTAGCGCAGTCCTGTGTTGTTGCATCGCGGCGCGGTGGGGCGTACAAGTTTCCTCTTCCGTCGCGTTAAGCACACTTCTTGAGGAACACACCATGGCCGGTCAGTGGACGCCCGATAGCTGGAGAAGCAAGCCGATCCGCCAGGTGCCCGAGTATCCGGATGCCGCCAAACTGGCGTCGGTGGAGGACACTCTGCGGTCCATGCCGCCGCTGGTGTTTGCTGGCGAGGCGCGCAGCCTGAAGAAGGCCCTGGCCGAAGTGGCCGAAGGCAAGGCGTTCGCCCTCCAGGGCGGCGACTGCGCCGAGAGCTTTGCCGACTTCAAGGCCGACAACATCCGCGACACCTTCCGCATTCTGTTGCAGATGGCCGTGGTGCTGACCTTTGGCGCGGCCTGCCCGGTGGTCAAGATCGGCCGCATGGCCGGTCAGTTCGCCAAGCCGCGCTCTGCCGGAACCGAAGTAGAGAACGGCGTCGAGCTGCCCAGCTACCGGGGCGACATTGTCAACGGCCCCGAATTCACGGCCGAGGCCCGCATCCCCGACCCGGAGCGCATGATCCGTGGCTACAACCAGTCGGCTGCGACGCTGAACCTCCTGCGCGCCTTTGCCGAGGGCGGCTATGCCGACCTGCACAAGGTCCACCAGTGGACGCTGGACTTCGTCAACGGCGGTCCGCAGGCGGCGCGGTATCAGGAAATGGCCGACCGCATCCAGGAAACCCTGGGCTTCATGGAAGCCTGCGGCCTGACCGGCGACCGCGTGCCCCAGATCCGCAAGACGGCGTTCTACACCTCGCACGAGGCGTTGCTGCTGCCCTATGAAGAAGCCCTGACCCGCGTCGATTCGACCACCGGCGACTGGTATTGTTGCTCGGCCCACATGCTGTGGATCGGCGAGCGCACCCGCGAGCCGGACGAAGCGCACGTCGAATTCCTGCGCGGCGTCGGCAACCCGGTCGGCGTCAAGGCCGGGCCTGGCATGACGCCGGATGAACTGCTGCGCCTGTGCGACGCCCTCAATCCCAAGAACGAAGCCGGGCGCCTGACCATCATCACCCGCATGGGCGGTGAAACCATCGGTGCCAAGCTGCCGGGCCTCATCCGCGCCGTTCAGCGCGAGGGCCGCAAGGTGGTGTGGTCGTGCGACCCGATGCACGCCAATACCGTCAAGACCGCCAGCGGTTTCAAGACCCGCTCGTTCGACCGCATCCTCCAGGAAGTGAAGGCGTTCTTCGCCGTTCACAAAGCCGAGGGCACCCATGCCGGCGGTGTGCACTTCGAGCTGACTGGGCGCGACGTCACCGAATGCATCGGCGGCTCGCAGGCCATAACCGAGGCCCGCCTGGGCGATGCCTATCACACCTTCTGTGACCCGCGTCTGAACGCCAACCAGTCGCTGGAACTGGCCTTCCTGATGGCCGAGGCATTGAAGGATGAGCGCGCGGCGGCTGCGTTAGGCTGACGCATTAGGAAAAGGGGGAGGGTGCCGCGATGACTGCCAACGAAATTTGGCCGCCGGCCGACAGCCTCCCCGCCTGGACCGATGTTTACTTCCGGCGCACCCGTGCCGTGGTCGAACGGTTTGGCGACCGCCAAGTGACCTATGCCGTGTTCATGCGCCGGCCAGTTTTGGCGGCCGCCCGGCTGGCCTGCGAGTGGCTGGCCGAAATGGCCCGCGCGCGCGGCACGACATTTGAGATCGAGGAATGCTACCCCGAGGGTGCTTGGGTCGGTGCCGGGGAGCCGCTGCTTTATATCACCGGCTCCTTCGTCCAACTCGTCGAGTTGGAAACCATCCTTCTGCAAAAGATCGGCGCGTCGTGCGTAGCGGCCTACAACGCATTCGCGATGTGCGAGGAATTGCCGCATGTGGCCTTTCTCGCCATGGATGCCCGTCACTGTGCCGGGACGGAAATGGCCGAACTTATGGCCTATGCCGCCTCGGTTGGCTCGCAGGCGGCCCGCGCGTCCAAGGGCGCCATCGGGTTCATCGGAAACTCCACCGACGCCACCGCCCATTTCTTCGGCCAGGGCGCGGGCAGGGGCACCATGCCCCACGCCCTGATCGGCTACGCCGGGTCCACCCTGCGTGCCGCCGAGATGTTCCACGAGACGTTCCCCGATCAGGACATGACGGTTCTGGTGGACTACTTCGGCAAGGAAGTAACCGACGCCCTGGAGGTCTGCCGCGCCTTCCCCGAATTGGCGGCCGAGGGGCGGCTGGGGTTCCGCCTGGACACCCACGGCGGGCGGTATCTGGAAGGGCTGGATACCCAGGCGTCTTATGACGTGCTGGACCGCCGCGCCCCACAGGCCATTCGGGGCTATCGCACCGAAACCGAGCTGCGCCACCTGATCGGCACCGGCGTCTCGGCGGCGGCCATATGGTCGTTCCGCGAACACCTCGATGCCGCAGGGTTCCCGACTGCCAAGATCGTCGCCTCGTCCGGTTTCTCGCCGGGCAAGTGCAAAGTCATGGCCATCGCCCGCGCCCCCATCGACGTGATCGGCACCGGATCATACCTGCCGTCCAACTGGGGCGAAACCTACGCCACCGCCGACATCATCGCCTACGACGGTCAGCCCCGCGTCAAGATCGGCCGCGAGTTCTTGCTCAAGCCGAAGGGGTAGGGGCGAAGAAAAAAGTGAAGGGCTGAACCACAGAGGACACAGAGGAAGGCACAGAGGACACAGAGGTTTCGGTGCAGAAGGCCGCGCGCAGCGCATAAACCTTTATTGAGGATTTATCGCCTGCGGCGCAGTGGCCCCCAAAGCCTCTGTGTCCTCTGTGTTCTCTGTGGTAAATCCCTTACCTCCCCTAAACCCCGCAACGCTCCTCGGCCGCATTCAGGGCGGCGTGCATGGCAATCAGCGCGGCCATGCCCTCGTGACCGACTTCGGCTTCCAGGTTGACGGGGTCGTCGCGCAGGCGCCAGCGGAGTTCGCGGTACAGGGCGCCGAGCAGGGCTATGGCCTTGCGCTCGCCCATGGCCCAAACCACGGAGCCGTCTTCGGGTGGGCGGGGGCCGAGGTGGCTGTTGATGACGCTGACCA
>JBAYSM010000137.1:0-9711 GCA_041676205.1 Rhodospirillaceae bacterium
GTGACGAGGTTAAGCCGCGCGCAGCGCATTAAATGCCGACATTGTCTGCCTGCGGCGCAAGGTAATCACGGTACTTAACACGGGATCCAAGGGCCTCGGCCCTTGGCGGGCATGGGCAGAGCCCATCCTTCCCTCAGAGGCGCATGGGCTGTTGCCTGAGCAGCAGCCCCTCCTTCTAATCACGCCGCCGACTGTTGGTGCCGGGTGATCCAGACTTCGAGCTGGGTGACGTGATCGGCTTCTTCGTCGGCGAATTCCTGCGCCGCGGCGCGGATTTCCGGGTCGGTGGTGGCGGCGGCGACGTCGGCGTAGAACGCCAGGCCCTGCTTTTCACTTTCAAGGGCGACTTCGAGGGCGCGGGTGACGCTGAGGAAGGGGTCGGTGCCTTCCCACCCGGCGGCTTCGGGCGACATGCCATCGGACCACAGATCTTTGCTAGGCGGCAGCACCGGCAAATCGCGGAATCCGCCGCGCGCGCGGGCGTCGGCCAGATGCAGGCGGGAGAAGTCGGCCATCTGACGGAAGAAGGCGGCGACGTCGGTGTTGCCGTTGGTAAGGCAGGCTTCCGCCAACTCGTCGAAACGCAGCGCGGCTTCTTCTTCGAGGCGGATAGCGTGGGCGAGGAATTCCTCGATGGTCTGCATGGGATGCTCCCCAATGAATTAACGGCCGACAGGATCCCCGCTGCCTGCGCCATGACCCTGGGGGAGCAAAGGGCGGCGGGCGCAGGTCGTCAGGCGATAGGCATACTTTTGCTGAGACTAATCCACTGCGGCTGGCGGGTCCATATCCTCGGACCAATGATCTTCGGGCGGCGGGGTGCGAGCAAGCCAGCCTTGCAGGAGGGTGACGTGGTCGGCTTCCTCGGCGGCGAACTCGGCGGCCAAGGTTCGGACGCCTGGATCGGCAGCGGTTTCAGCGATGTGGGCATAAAACGCCTGTCCCTGCTTTTCGCTTTCCAAAGCCGCGGTCAGGGCGTGGAAGGGCGTCATTTTGTAATGAACATCAAAGACTTCGATGGCTTCTGGGCTTTCGGCGCCGGGCCACTTGTATTCCCATGCCGCCAAACGCGGCAGGTCTAGCCCGGTGGCCCGCTCGCGGGCATCGGCGAGGTGGAGGCGGGAATAGTGGGCCATTTTTCGGAACAGCTCGACCACGTCGCCGTTGTGGTGAACCTCCAGGGCATCGGCCAGTTCGTCGAACCGCTGGGCCGACTCGTCCTCTAGCGTGATGGCGTGGGCCAGGAACTCGGCGAGGTTGTTCATAGCGCGAACCCCTTCTCCAGTTCTTCCAGAGTCGCCGTTGCCGCTTGCGGCTTGCCGAACACCGGATTGTTGCCCTTATAGAGCACGCCGGTCGTAAAGCCGTCGTCATCAAGCAACTTGAGGAAGGCGTCGCGCCGGTTGGTGCATGCGGACTCGGGCGCCCAATCGGCGTGGGTGGTTTCCTTCCAGGCCCGTTGTTCAGGGCGGAAGGTGACGCAGGGGCTGAGAACCTGGACCAGCGAGAAGCCGGGGTGGCGGACCGCCTCGACGATCAGCCGTACCACGAAGTTGGGGTCGCCGGAGAACCCTCGGGCGATGAAGTTCGCCCCGGCTGACAGGGCCATCTCCAGCGGGCGGAACGGCGCCACGCCCGGCCCTTCCGGGGTCAGCTTGGAGCCGGTCCACGCGGCATCCGTGGTGGGGGAGGCCTGGCCCTTGGTCATGCCATAGACCTCGTTGTCCATGACGATGTAGGTCAGATCCACGTTGCGGCGGCAGGCATGGATGAAGTGGTTGCCGCCAATGGAAAACCCGTCGCCGTCGCCGCCCGCACAAAACACCGTGAGGTCCGGCCGTGCCGCCTTCAATCCGGTGGCGATGGGCAGCGCCCGGCCGTGGATGGAGTGGAACCCATAAACCGAGGTATAGGCCGGAATGCGCGACGAACAGCCGATGCCCGACACCACGGCGGCGTCCTCGCGCGGGACCTGCAACTCGGCCAGGGCTTTGGTGATGGCCGACAGAACGGCGAAATCGCCGCAGCCGGGGCACCACACCGGCTTGACGTCCGATTTGTAGTCCTGCGCTTTCAGCATCATGGCGACTCTCCGGGTGTCACGACCAATCGCCCAGGGCGGCCACAATTTCGTGCGGACGCAGGGCCAGCGGGCCGGGGCGGTGCAGGGTCTTCACATTCGGGGGCAGGTCATAGTAGGCGCGGAGCAGGGCGTGGAACTGCGCCATGTGGTTCTGCTCAACGACCAGCAGGCGCTTGATGCCGCTGAGGGCGGCGGCCATGCGGGCTGGCTGGGCCGGGAACAGCAGGCGCGGGGCGATCAGGCGGCAGGAAACCCCGGCCTCTGCCGCCCGCCCGAGGGCCTCGCGCACCGGCTGTGTGACCGATCCGAAGGTGATGACGGCAAGGTCGGTCGCGGCCTTGCCGAACGTCTCCAGGTGCGCCCAAGCGTCGCCGTAGTCGAAGGCGGTGAGCTTTCGCAGCCGCTTGTCGAGTTGGTCCTCATGGTGCTGGGCCTGGGTGGATGGCGTGCCGCGCGGGCTGTGCTCCAGGCCATCGGCGGTGTACTCGCCGCCGGGCGTGCCGGGCACCGCCATGGGTGAAATGCCGTCAGCGGTGACAGCGTACCGCTGATAAGGGGCGCCATCCGACGCCGTGGCAATCAGGCGGTGGCCGACAAAGGGTGCGTCGGCGGGCTTGTCGATGATGGCGCGGGTCTGGCCCATGGCCTGATCGGACAGCAGAATGACCGGCACCTGAAGGCTTTCGGCCAGATATACCGACCATTGGGTTGTGAACAGGCAGTCGGCGATGGAGGTCGGCGCCGTCACCACATGGGGCGCGTCGCCGTGCAGGCCATAAACCGCGATGTTGAGGTCCGACTGCTCGGACTTGGTCGGGATGCCAGTGGATGGCCCGCCGCGCATGACATCGACCACCACCACCGGCGTTTCCGACGCGACGCCCAGGCCGAGCGCCTCGGTCATCAGGGCAAGGCCGGGGCCGGACGTGGCAGTCAGGCTCGGCACGCCGCCGAACGACCCGCCCAGGCACATGGTAATCGACGCCAGTTCGTCCTCGGCCTGGACCAGCGTCCCGCCGAGTTTGGCGAGGTTGGGGGCCAGCCACTCCAGAACCTCGGTCGCCGGGGTTATGGGATAGGCAGCGCAGAACCGCACGCCGCCGCGCAACGCGCCCACGCCCGCCGCCTCGTTCCCGGTGATCGACCAGCGTTCGGCAGGCGATCGTGTGGGCGGGGCGAGGGTGGGCACCCCCTGGAGCGCGGCGGCATGAACGGCCCCGGCCCGCAGGCTGGCGACGGAGGCGTCCAGAGCATCGGCGCCTTTTTTGGCGAGAACCTGCCGTAAGACGCCCACCACCGCATCCTCGGGCAGACCGATGGCGGCGGCGATCAGTCCCAGGGCAACCATGTTGACCCGCCCGGCCGGGACGTCTTTGGCAATATCCTTGAGCGGCACGGGCACGACATGGGGACTGGCCCGCAGCATGACGGCGGGAACCTCGCCCTGCGACGGGTCGGTGACGATGACGGACGCCGCATGAAGGGGCAACTCGGAGGCAAATCGGTCGATGTTGCCCCAGTCCACCGCGACCATCAGGTCGTAAAAATCATCGGGGGACTGCACCGGGGCGGGGGACAGGCGCAACAAGGCAGCCGATTCTCCGCCCCGAATTTGCGGTCCAAGCGACCGCCCCATCAGCCCGTACCAGCCCGCCTGCGCGGCTGCGTCCACCAGAATCTGCCCGGCGGTCATCACTCCAGCGCCGCCGCTGCCGGTCAGTGCGAGGGAAACGGACGTCATGGTCATGGTGCGGTGCTTCCCCCGATCTGATGGTCAGCCGGGTACAACTGTAAGCCTTGGGGAAACCCGTTGAAAAGCGGTTTCCGAGGGCGCGGTACTGGGGGCTGCCGGGTCCCAGGTTGTACATGCGGGCTTGACTTAGCCAAGCCCGCATGGTTGTAGACCCCGTGAGGCGCGGGATACAGGCTGGTGCCTTCCAAGGTGGCCCACCCGCTGAAGGCTGAGAAAAAAGGAACTTCCGATATGGCCCTGCTGATCAACGACGAATGCATCGCTTGCGGCGCTTGCCCGTCCGAGTGCCCGAACGAGGCGATCACAGAATCTGATCCCGTGTTCGTCATCGATCCGGAACGCTGCACCGAATGCGTTGGCGCCCATGACGAGCCGCAGTGCATCGCGGTGTGCCCCGTCGAATGCATCGTGCAGGATCCGAAGTGGAAGGAAACCCCCGACCAGTTGCAGGCCAAGTTCGAAGCCCTGCACGTCTGACACGGGGGTTCCAAGAGTAACGAAAACGCCGCCTCGGTTTGCCGAGGCGGCGTTTTTATTGGGGTGCAGTGCCTGGACGAGTGCCGCGTCCTACTCGGACGCAGCCTCACCATTACCCGTAGTGTCCTCGGCCGTCGGCTCGGCCGCTTTTTTGGTACGGGCCGCGCGCGTGCGCTTGGGCTTTTCTTCAGTCGCGACTGCGGCCTCCGCGTCAGCGGTGGCAGTCGCCGCCTTTTTGGCGCGCGGGGCGCGTACGCGCTTAGGTTTGGCCGGAGCTTCTGTGACCGGAGCTTCTGGGGCCGGAGCCTCCTCGGGGGCAGCAGCTTCGCCCGGCTCAGGCGCCTCGGGCATTTCGGCCACGGCGACTGCAGCGGTCGCTTCGTCAGCCGGAACGGCTTCGGACGCCTTGGCGGCAATCTTGCGTGTCCGGGCGGGACGAGTGCGCTTGGGCTTTGGTGCCGCTTCGGCCGGAGCTTCGGCTTCCGTGGCGACCGCGTCGGCCTCACCGTCCGCTACGGGTTCGGCCACCGGTTCGGCCGCTGGTTCGTCCACAGGTTCAGGTTTGCGGCTGCGGCGTGGTTTCTGAGCCGGCGCGGTTTCGCCGCGGCTGGCGCGAGCGGCTTCCTCGGCAGCGCGGGCCTCTGTCCCGGTGGTCGGGGCAAACAGGAATGCCGGGGCGTGGTCGCCAAAGGCCAGCACATCGTCTCCGTGGCGCATTTCTTCCACGTCGGTCCATGCCGGATCAAAGCGGCGTGCGCGACGCTGGCGGTCGCCACCGCGTTCCGCCGTGCGCTCACCGCCACGCTCACTACCCCGTTCGCGGCGATGATCGCCGTTGCGGTCGCCGTTGCGCTCAGATGAGCGGTCACGGCCCCGGTCGCGCGCCACAGGTTCAGCCGCCTGAACGGCGGGGGCGGGGGCTTCAACGACAACGTCGGTCGGCTCATCGCCCACGGTTTCGCTCACCGGTTCGACGGCGGCTTCGGCCGGACGTTCTGCGGTGTCGCGCGAGGCGCGGCCGCCGCGGTCGCGGCCCCGACGGCGTGCACCCGGCCGGCGGTCGCTGCCACTCCGTTCGTTGGTGCGCTCGCCGTCACCGGCGCTGAGGTCCTTGGTTTCGAGTCCTTCGAGCACGATGCGCGGAATCTCCTTGCCGACCAGCTTTTCAATGGCGGCGACAAAGCGCGCATCATCAGGCGTGGCGATGGTGTAGGCGCGACCCTCGCGCCCGGCGCGGCCGGTGCGGCCGATGCGGTGGACGTAGTCTTCCGAATGAATCGGCACGTCGAAATTGAACACGTGGGACACGTCGGCTATGTCGATGCCGCGCGCCGCGACGTCCGAACACACCATCAGGCGCACTTCGCCAGCCTTGAACCGGGCGAGGGTGGCGGTGCGTTCGCTCTGCGGCATGTCGCCGTGCAACTGGGCAACGTCGAACCCGTGCTTGGTCAGGGACTTGTACAGCATCCCGACGTCGCGCTTGCGGTTGCAGAAAATGAAGGCGTTGCGGACGTCTTCCATGCGGATGACATGGCGCAGGGCGGCGCGCTTTTCGACGTGATCGACCACCACCAACTGCTGCGTCACCGTTTCAGCGGCGCTGGTGCCGGGATCGACCTTCACTTCCTTGGGATTGTGCAGGAAGGCATCGGCCAGCTTGCGAATGTTCTTGTCCATGGTGGCGGAGAAGAACAGTGTCTGGCGGAGCGGCGGCAGCAGGCCAACGATGCGTTCCACATCGGGGATGAACCCCATGTCGAGCATGCGGTCAGCTTCGTCGATCACCAGGATCTTGACGTCGCGCAGCAGGATCTTGCCGCGATCGAACATATCCATCAGCCGGCCGGGCGTGGCGATCAGCACATCGACGCCGCGCTCCAGCACTTTGTTCTGCTCGACGAAGCTTTCGCCGCCGATCAGCAGGGCCATGGTGAGCTTCTGGTACTTGCCGTACTTGGTGAAATTCTCTGCCACCTGATTGGCAAGTTCGCGCGTCGGCGCCAGGATGAGCGAGCGCGGCATGCGCGCCTTGGCCCGGCCAGAGGCCAGAACGTCGATCATCGGCAGCGTGAAGCTGGCGGTTTTGCCAGTGCCGGTCTGGGCAATCCCCAAAACGTCACGCCCCATCAAGACCCAGGGAATCGCCTGTTCCTGAATGGGGGTCGGGGTGTTGTACCCAGAGTCCTCGACGGCTCTGAGAGTTTCTGGACTAAGTCCGAGATCGGAAAAGCTCATGGAGTTTTTTATGGCCTAGGCGTTTGGTCACGGGGGACACGAATGATGCGCGCGCAGTTCGTTCCGGCCGACAGTTGTGCCGGGATAATAGATTGTCAGCGCAATCTGTCAATATTTGCGCCCACCTGACCGTGAAACTGGCATTCCACAAGGTTTTCCGCCACCCTATATGTTAGGTACCGTCGTTGAAACGCATGTGACGCAGCCGAAAAGAGGTGGAAATGCCCGTGACCATTCAGTCGGATAAGTCGGCCCTTGTCATTATCGACGTCCAGGAACGCCTTTGTCCGGCCATGGACGATCCGCGCCGGGTGCTGCACAACGGCGCACGGCTAATAAAGGGTGCGCAGCGCCTTAATGTCCCCGTGCTGGCGACCGAGCAGTATCCGCAAGGCATCGGGCCGACCATGGTGGATCTCCGGTCATTGCTGCCCGACGATGCGGTGATTCAGAAAATGACGTTCTCGGCGGCGCGCGAACCGGCGTTGATCGCCCGCCTGCGGAGCCTGGACGTTACTCAGGTGGTGATGATGGGGACCGAGGCTCACGTCTGCGTTCAGCAGTCGGCCCTGGAATTGGCCGAACAGGGCTGGGACGTGTTCGTGGTTGCCGATGCCTGCTCGTCCCGCAAGGTGTCGGACCAGGATGCTGCCTATGCCCGCATGGCCGCCAACGGGTGCTCCATGGTGACGACGGAAATGGTCCTGTTCGAGTGGCTGGGCGAGGCGGGAACGCCTGCGTTCAAGGACGTTCTGCCGCTCATCAAGCAATAGTTCATAAGGAGTCGAGCGATCATGGACAGGCAGCCCCTGGTGCTGGTTCCCGGCCTGCTTACCGACCACGCCTTATGGGCGCCGCAGACCGCCCGCCTGACCGACATGGCTGACATCATGGTGGCCGATGTGGCGCAGGACGACACCATGGGCGGCATGGCGGACCGCTTGCTGGCCGCCGCCCCGGAGCGATTCGCCCTGGCCGGTCTGAGCATGGGCGGCTACGTCGTGCAGGAGGTCATGCGCCGTGCCCCGCACCGCGTCACCCGCCTCGCGCTGCTCGACACCAACGCCCGCGCCGACCTGCCCGAGCAAAAGAAGGCACGGCAGGAGTTCATCGACAAGGCCGCCGCAGGCCGGTTCGACGAGGTGCCCGGCGCCATCCTGCCCAACTTGGTGCACGAGGACCGCATCAATGATGCGCGGTTCATGGGCATCCTGACCGACATGGCGATGCGAGTCGGCGCCGATGCGTTCATCGCCCAGCAACGCGCCATCATGAATCGCCCCGATGGCCGCGAAGATCTGGAACGCATCACCGTGCCGACCCTGGTGCTGTGCGGGCGTGAAGACAAGCTGACCCCGCCCAAGGTGCACATAGAGATGGCCGACCGTCTGCCCAATGCGGCACTCGTGGTGCTCGACGACTGCGGCCATATGTCGCCGCTGGAACAGCCGGCGGCGGTGAATGCTGTTTTCCGGTATTGGCTGCAATTGGCGGGCTAAAGCCGATTGACAGCTTCCGGGCGGATGCGTATGTTGCCGCCTCTTTCGCAGCCGTACTTATTGAGGATTTCGCCATGCGCGTCCGCAACTCGCTCAAGTCCGCCAAGGAGCGCGACAAGAACTGCCGTGTCGTTCGTCGCCATGGCCGGGTCTATGTCATCAACAAGAAGAACCCGCGCATGAAGTGCCGCCAGGGCTAAACCCCAGGCGAAAGCCTCTGCCAGCGTCTTCCTGATGCGAAAAGCCGCGCCCTTTGCGCGGCTTTTTCGTTGTCCGCACCGTGGTTGAAATTCCCGACGTTGCGACTCCGGCTTCCAATGGCGTATCGTCGGGAAAAAGCCGGAGGAAGCGTTCGTGGTTACAATGCCGGAACCAGACCAGGCCGTTCTCGCCAACCGTTCCCGCATCGTTCAGGACTTGCGTGCCATTGTCCCCGGCGAAGGTGTCATCGCCGACGAGGACGAATTGCGCGCCTATGACTGCGATGCGTTGTCGGCCTATCGCCAGCTTCCGTTGATCGTCGTCCTGCCGGAAACCACCGAGCAGGTGGCCGCTGTCCTGCGCTATTGCCACCGCAACAATGTCAAGATCGTGCCGCGCGGGGCCGGGACATCGCTGTCGGGCGGGTCGATGCCGCTGGCCGACGCGGTGACGCTGGGCCTGGGCAAGTTCAACCGAATCCTTGATGTGGACTATGACAACCGCTGCGTGGTGGTGCAGCCGGGCGTGCCCAATCTGGCCATCACCAAGGCGGTGGAGGCCGATGGATTCTATTACGCGCCCGACCCGTCCAGTCAGATTGCCTGCTCCATCGGCGGCAACATCGCCGAGAATGCAGGCGGTGTTCATTGCCTGAAATACGGCCTGACCACCAACAATGTGCTGGGCGTGGAAATGGTCCTGATGGACGGCGAGGTCATCCGCCTGGGCGGCAAGCACCTCGACTCGGAAGGATACGACCTGTTGGGCGTGGTGACGGGCTCCGAGGGGCTGCTCGGCGTGGTGACGGAAGTCACCGTGCGCATCCTGCCCAAGCCGGAAATCGCCAAGGCCGTGCTGATGGGCTTTGCGACCAACGAAGAAGCCGGGGATTGCGTGGCGGCCATCATCGGTGCGGGCATCATTCCGGCCGGGCTGGAAATGATGGACCGCCCGGCCATCCACGCGGCTGAGGACTTCGTCCATGCCGGATACCCGCTGGATGTCGAGGCGCTGTTGATCTGCGAACTGGATGGTCCCTCGGTCGAGGTGGAGCACCTGATTGCCCGCGTCGAGTCGATTGCCCGCGACCGGAGCGCCACCACGTTGCGAGTCTCGACCAGCGATGCCGAGCGCGCCCTGTTCTGGGCCGGACGCAAGGCGGCGTTTCCGGCGGTGGGGCGGATCAGCCCCGACTACTTGTGCATGGACGGCACCATCCCGCGCGGCCAGCTTCCCGCCGTGCTCAAGCGCATGCAGGTGTTTTCCCAGCGCCATGGCTTACGCGTCGCCAACGTGTTTCACGCCGGGGATGGCAACCTCCATCCGCTCATCCTGTTTGACGCCAACCAGCCCGGAGAACTGGAGCGGGCCGAGGAATTCGGGGCCGATATCCTCAAGCTGTGCGTCGATGTGGGGGGCGTGCTGACCGGCGAACACGGCGTGGGCGTCGAGAAGCGCGA
>JBAYSM010000138.1:0-9638 GCA_041676205.1 Rhodospirillaceae bacterium
GGCCTGGGGAATATCCACCGGGTCGCGCCGCTGGTTCTGGTAGATGCAGGCAACCATGCAGTCGTTGCAGATGCGATGCCCGGTGGCGGCACACAGCGGGTTGTCCACCACCACGATGGCCAGCGCGGCGATGGACCACCCGGCGCGCATGGCCTCGTGCATTTCCGAGATTTTCTCATCAAGCGGACAGCCACGCATGGTGCGGCCATGCAGGTTGACCTGAACCGCCCCGGTCTTGCGGTCGTGCATCCCGCGCGAGCAGGAATCCAAGCCCTGATGATGACACAGGATGCAGTAGTGCGCTTCGCCCAGCCCGCCCGTCAGGTCGCACCCTGCATCGGTCAGGCCAAAACCGTCACGCTCGCCCAACGGGCCGTCGAACGCAAGGCCCCGCTCGGTCGCCTTGACCGGCACCAAGGCCGCCGGATCGCGCTTGCCCGGCGCCTTGAACAACGGATGGGGCGGCCCGGCGGCGGCCCGCCACGCGGCATAGCGGGCGGCGGTATCGAGCATGGCGGCGTTGGCGGCCTCGTCACCCATCCAGTCCAGCACGCGGGCGGCAAAGGCTTCCTCACTCATCGGGCCGCCGAGCGACGCTTCCAGGGCCGGGCCGTCAAAGGTGGCGGCGTCGTCCAGGCGGTGACGCTTGAGGGCAACGCGCTGCACGAACTGCCGCCGCACCACGAACAGCGGATCGAGGGCAGTCGCTGCGGCGGTGGCCTCCGCAACCTCGGCCTTGATCCCGAACAGATCGCCGACAAAGGCATCCAGATGGGGCGACAGATCGAGCATCAGGGCCGACGCCGCTGCCGCCTCCAGCGCATCGGGCGCGGCGCGGGCGGCGTCAAGGCGGGCGGCCAACTCCGAGGGTAGAATCGCGCGGAAGGCGCCGTCCAGCCGTTCCAGGCCGTCCCGGCGCAGCAGATCCGCGAACTCCAGGCCATGAGCGAGGTGCAGAGGTGGACCACCGGGCATGGACTTTTTCCCTCCGTATCGCGTGGATATACACCAAGGGTATCCTTGCTGCCTCGTGTTGTTTAGCTTTTAATCATGCGGCAAGGGAGGATGTTGATGAACACCATTGCCGCACTCGAGACGTCGGGCTTCCGACGCTCGCACGATCGCGCCGTACAGGTGTGGCTGGTGGGCCTGTGCGTGATGGTGCTGATCATGGTCCTGCTGGGCGGTGCCACCCGATTGACCGAGTCGGGCCTGTCCATGGTCGAATGGCAACCGCTGACCGTGCTGCCGCCCATGGGCGACGCGGCATGGCAGGCGGAGTTCGACAAGTACCGCGCCTCGCCCGAGTTCCTGCACAAGAACACCTTCATGACGGTGGCCGAGTTCAAGGGCATCTTCTGGCTGGAGTACGTCCACCGCCTGTGGGGCCGCCTGATCGGGGCTGCCGTGCTGGTGCCGCTGCTGTGGTTTGCCGCACGCGGGGCGCTCGACTGGCCCTTTTCGGTCCGCATGGCGGGGTTGTTCGTCCTGGGCGGGGCGCAGGGTGTGCTGGGCTGGTACATGGTCCGCAGCGGCCTGAGCGACGTGCCCGAGGTCAGCCAGTACCGGCTGGCCGCTCACCTCGGTCTGGCCGTCGTGCTGTATGGAGCGCTGATATGGCTGGCGCTGACCCACCGCCAGCCGGGCGGCCACATCAGCCGCGAAGGCGCCTGGGTGGGGGGCGTGGCGGGGCTGGCCTTCTTGACGATCGTATCGGGGGCCTTCGTGGCGGGCCTCAAGGCCGGGCTGACCTACAACACCTTTCCGTTGATGGACGGCTCGCTGGTGCCGCGTGGCCTTGGCGCGCTTGATCCCTGGTGGCGGAACCTGTTTGAGAACGTCACGGCAGTCCAGTTCCAGCACCGCGTTTTGGCGATGACGACAATTGGCGCGGCGCTGCTGCTGCGCCTGCTCCTGGCACGGCGGCTGCGGTCTCCGCGCCAGCGCGCCGCCGCCGATGCCGTGGTCGTGGCCGCATTGGTTCAGGGGGGATTGGGTGTGGCGACGTTGTTGCTGGTCGTGCCGCTGCCACTGGCCGTGGCGCATCAGGGCGGCGCGCTGCTGGTTCTGACGGCTCTGTTGTGGCTGTTGGCCGAGTGCCGGGTGGGGATGGCGCATGGCCGCTAAACCTGTGACTGATGGTTCGCAGGGAATTGGGCCGGTGTTGGGCTTGCTCCGCTCCTTCACGCTGGCCAGCTTGGTGGTTGTGGTGGGGGCGACCCTGGCCGGAGCATTCATGACACTCGCCCTTATTCGCCAGGAGCAGGACCAAGGCATGATGGCGACGCTCGGCGGCGTCATGGTGCTGGTGGTTTTTGGAACCCTGTTAGCAGTATTGCGCCGGGCCACTACCCTTCTGCGACGTCAAACGGGCAAAGCCGGGCAGGAAGCCACCGAACGCCAGCGCGTGGCCGAGGCTTTGGCGGCCAGCGAGACGCGCCTGCGGGCGGTGACTGACGCCGTACCGGCCTTGATCGCCCAGTTCGACGCCGATCAGACCTACCTGTTCGCCAATCGTGCCTACAGCGAATGGTTCGGCATAACGCCCGAGGATCTGGTCGGGCGGCGGCTGCCCGATCACCTGGGCGACGCCTACGCGCCGATGGCCGAGATGGTCGAAACGGCATTGTCGGGCCTGACCGTGACGTTTGAGACGCGCATTGCCTTGCCCGAGGAAACCCGTCATGTGCGTGTCGTTTTCGTCCCGCAGGTTGTGGGGCCGGGCATCGGCGCGGAGGTCAGCGGGTTCTTTTCGATGATCACCGACATCACCGATCTCAAGCGCCTGGAAGGCGACCTGCGCCACGCCCGCGACCGCATGGAAGGCGAGGTCGAACGCCGCACGCAGCAGCTCAAGGAAAGCGAGCGGCGGTTCCGGGACATGGCGACGGCAACCTCGGACTGGTTCTGGGAAACCGACGACGCGCATCGATTCTCGTGGTTCTCCGGCGAGCAGCTTGGCCGTGCCGGTATCGATACCGGGGGCTTGATCGGTTATACGCGCCTGGAGTTCTTGGCCGCCGACGTCGACCCGCGCGCCATCGCGGTTCATCAGGCCGACCTGGACGCCCGCCGCCCCTTCCGTGACTTCACCTATCACCGCTACCGCGCCGACGGACGGCGGCAATACATCCGGGCCAGTGGCGTGCCGGTATTCAACGGTGCGGGGCGGTTCGTCGGCTATCGCGGCACGGCGGCCGACGTGACGGCCCAGTTTCAGGCAGAAGCCCGCGCGCAGCAGGCCGAAAGCCGCCTGATCGAGGCGATCGAGTGCGCTCCCAACGGATTTTTGCTGTGGGATCAGGATGACCGCCTGATGCTGTGGAATCGCGGTATGCTCGACATTTTCCCGCATTTGGCTCCGATCATTCGGATGGGCATCCCGTTCGAGGAAATGGCCCGGCACGCCCTGCGCCGGGCCGAGGACAGCGATGCCGACGTCCAGGCGCGCGTCGCCGAACGCCTGAAGTCCCACCGCGCGCCATCGGGTGTTTTGGAAATGGAGATCAACAGCGACCGCTGGGTGATTACCACCGAACGACGCACCCCCGACGGCCTGACGGTCGGCGTCTATACCGATGTGACCGAGCGTAAGCGGGCCGAACTGGCGCTGGCCCAGAGCGAGGCCGACCTGCGCTCCCTGCTCAAGCTGACCGGCGATCCGGTGCGGTCGTTCCCCGAGAAACTATCCGCCATCCTGCGATTCGGCAGCCGCCGCTACGGCCTGCCCGTGGCGTTCCTCGGCCGCCACGATGGCGCGAGCGACACCCTGGACGTCGAAGAAGTGGTTGCGCCGCCGGGCACGCTGGCCCGCGGCGACATCATCGGGACCGCAAGCAGCCTCTGCCGCCACACCTTGAACCAAGCCGCCCCGCTGGTCCTTGCCGATTGCGCCGGGGATGCCGTCCTCGGCGGCAACATGGTCGGCGGCAAGGAACTACGGTCGTATCTGGGGATGCGCATTCGGGCGCGCGGACAAACCTACGGCGTGTTGACCTTCGCGGGGTTCGACCCGCGCGACGACTTCACGCCGAGCGAAATCGAAACCCTGCGCCTGATGACCCTGTGGGCAGGCGTGGAGCTTTCTCACTCCCTGGTCGAGGACGAACTGCGCGCCGCCATGGGCCAGGCCGAAACCGCCAACCGCACCAAGTCCGAATTCCTGGCCAACA
This sequence comes from Rhodospirillaceae bacterium, assembly GCA_041676205.1. Taxonomy (GTDB): domain Bacteria; phylum Pseudomonadota; class Alphaproteobacteria; order Rhodospirillales; family Rhodospirillaceae; genus Cauispirillum. The sequence goes on from JBAYSM010000138.1 coordinate 4,173, forward strand.
TGAGCCACGAATTGCGTACCCCGCTCAACGCCATCATCGGGTTCTCCGAAGTCATGGCGCAGCAGCTTCTTGGGCCGCTCAGCGACCAGTACCGCGACTATGCGGGCAGCATCCACGACAGCGGATGGCACCTGCTGGACATCATCAACGACATTCTGGACGTCTCCAAGATCGAGTCCGGGCAGTTGATCCTGTACGAAGAAGCCGTCGATCTGCCCGCCGTGACGGCTGCATCTGTGCGTTTGGTGCGCGAGCGGGCCGACCGGGCCAGGGTCACGCTGATCCAGGACCTCCCCGCGGCGCTGCCGTTGTTGCGGGGCGACCAGCGCCGCCTGAAGCAGGTGGTCATCAACCTGCTGTCCAATGCCGTGAAGTTCACGCCGCCAGAGGGCCGGGTGACGATCAGCGCCTGCGCCACCGCCGACGGCGGACTGCGCATGTCGGTGACGGACACCGGCATCGGCATGAAGCCCGAGGACATCCCCCTGGCCCTGACCCCGTTCCGCCAGATCGACAGCGGGCTGGCCCGCCGCCACGAAGGCACCGGCCTCGGCCTGCCGCTGACCAAGGCGCTGGTCGAACTGCACGGCGGCACGCTGGCCATCCACTCGGTGTTCGGCAAAGGCACGGAAATCCGCCTGTGGTTCCCGCCCGACCGCGTCGGCGGCGGGGCGGTCATGCCCGAGGCGGTGCGGGTTTAGGGGCCTGTTCTGCGGGCTTCTTGACCTTGGGAATAAAGTAAAGCGGGGAATCACAGAGGACACAGAGGAAGGCACAGAGAGCACAGAGAGTGCGGGGCCATGGCGCCGCAGGCGCTTATCCCCCGGCTGGGGTTAATGCGCTGCGCGCGGCGCCTGCGCTGAAACCTCGGTGTTCTCTGTGACCTCTGCGTTCTCTGTGATTCCCCGCTTCACTTCCCAGTTTCCGCCGCGCAGTTGGCCTAGTCCTCGTGCCGGTGCCCCACCGCCTTGCGCAACCTGCGCACACCAATGAACACCAGCCCGACCACCACCGGGATGGCAATCAATGCGGCGGCGTCGGGGTCCAGGGGCACGCCGGACGCCTTGAGGCCCTTGAGCAGGTAGGCGACAAGGCCCCACAGGTAGTAGCTGATCGCCACCACCGACAGGCCCTCGACGGTTTCCTGGAGGCGCAACTGCATGTGCACGCGGCTGTTCATGGAGCGCAGCAGGTCGCGGTTGCTTTCCTCCATGGCGATGTCGACGCGGGTGCGCAGCATGTCGGCGGCGCGGGCGATGCGGCGGCCCAGGCCGTCGGCGCGGCTTTCCATGGCTTCGCAGGTGCGCATTGCGGGGGCGAAGCGGCGGTCCATGAATTCGTGGAACATCTGGGTACCGCCGATACGCTCCTCGCGCAGTTCCCGCAAGGACCGCTGGACCAGGGCGTGATAGGCCCGCGCGGCGCTGAACCGATAGCCGTGAGCGGCCATCAGGCTTTCGACCTCGGCGGCGGCGCGGGTCAGTTCGCGCAGCAGGGCGCGTTCGCTCTCGCCATCATCGCTGGCCGCCGTCGCCATGCGCCCCGTTAAATCGCCGACCTCGCGTTCCAGGCGCGACAGGCGCGGGGCCATGTCGCGGGCCACGGGGAACGCCAGCAGCGCCATCATGCGGTAGGTTTCCAGCTCCATCAGGCGTTGCAGCATCCGCCCGTTCTGGCCGCGCGTCAGGGTGCCGGCGTTGACCACGATGCGGCTGAAGCCGTCCTCGTGAATGCGGAAGTCACTCCACGCCACACCCGCCCCGGCGCCGATGCGGCTGCCGACCACCAGATGATCGCCGAACCACCCGTTCAGGTCGGGTGCCGGGTCACCCTCGATCAGCGCGGCGTGGAGGGCGACCAGCACCGCGCCGGGCATCCCGGCCAGCCAGTCGCCCGGCACCAGATCCAGCGCACGCTCGGCGAACGGCTGAGTAAAGGCATCAAAGCGGTAGAACGTGTAGGTGGAAAATTCGGTGTGACGCTCCCACCGCACCCGCAGGTCCGGCCCCAGGTCATGGGCGAAGTGGATGGCGCCGGGCGGCGGCGGGAGCACGCCATAGCGGTCGCACAGGTCCTCCAGGTGCGCCCGGTCGGCCGCCGTGGTGCCTTCGCCGGTGGCCACGGCCAGATGGGTGGCGCGCACCGGCGGGTCCAGCACCTCGTAGGGCCGGGCATGAACCTCGGCGGCCAGTTGATGGCGCAGGGGGTGCTGGGTCAGCGGCACGGCGCGGGCCTCCTGGATGATGGCCTGATCGTTCAACGTCGCCTCCCGGTTCTTGATGGGTCGACACCCCTATAGTGCGGCCCCATATACAGCGGTCAATACGACACCGTATGATGGTTTGCACGACCGTCATCATGCTGCACCGCAACACCCGTCTTGCCAAGCTGCACGAAAGAGTGGGAGCCGACATGGCCGATATCGCCATCACCGAGGATCTGTTCTTCAACCGCGCCGGACTGGACAAGGACGTCGTGACCGCCACCGTCAACGATGCCCTGAGCGGCTGCGACGACGGCGAACTGTTCCTGGAATACCGGCAGTCGGAGAGCATTTCTCTGGATGACGGGCGTATCCGCGCGGCATCGTTCGACACCGCCCAGGGCTTTGGCCTGCGCAGCGTGTCGGGCGAGGCGACCGGGTACGCCCATGCCTCGGTGCTCGAGCAGGCGGCGCTGGCCCGCGCGGCGGAAACCGTCAAGGCCGTGCGCCTGGGCCGCCAGGGGACGTTCGCCGCCGGGCCGGTGGGGACCAATCAGGCGCTCTATACCGACCTCAACCCGCTGACCCCGATCCCCTATGAGGTCAAGGTCAAGCTATTGAGCGACATCGACACCTATGCCCGCGCCCAGGACCCGCGCGTCAAGCAGGTGATGGCCTCGCTGGCCGGGTCGTGGCAGGCGGTGCACATCCTGCGGCCCGATGGCGCGGCGTCTGATATCCGCCCGCTGGTGCGGCTCAACGTCACGGTGATGTGCGGCGACGGCACGCGACTGGAAACCGGCTCGCACGGCATGGGTGGCCGGGTCGCCTATGACGGGGTGATCGACGAGGCCTCATGGAAGGGCGCGGTGGACGAAGCCATCCGTCAGGCCTTGGTCAACCTGGACAGCGACGAGGCTCCGGCCGGGGAAATGCCCGTGGTGCTTGGGCCGGGCTGGTGCGGCGTCCTGCTGCACGAAGCCATCGGGCACGGTCTGGAGGGTGACTTCAACCGCAAGCGGACCTCGGCCTTTACCGACATGATCGGGCAGCGGGTGGCCGCGCCCGGCGTCACCGTGGTCGATGACGGCACCCTGCCCGACCGGCGCGGCAGCCTGACCATCGACGACGAGGGAACGCCGACCTCGCGCACCACCCTCATCGAAGACGGCATCCTCAAGGGATACCTGTTCGACCGCATGAACGCCCGCCTGATGGGCATGAAGCCGACCGGCAACGGCCGCCGCCAGTCCTATGCCCACAAGCCCCTGCCGCGCATGACCAACACCTTCATGCTGGGCGGCGACACGGAACCGGCCGAAATCCTGAGTTCGGTCAAAAAGGGCCTCTACGCCGTCAACTTCGGCGGCGGGCAGGTCGATATCGTATCGGGCAAGTTCGTGTTCTCCTGCACCGAGGCCTATTTGATCGAGGACGGCAAGGTCACCCGCCCGGTCAAGGGCGCCACCCTGATCGGCAACGGCCCCGACGTGTTGACCAAGGTCAGCATGATCGGCAACGACATGGCGCTCGATCCCGGCGTCGGCACCTGCGGCAAGGATGGCCAGGGCGTGGCCTGCGGCGTCGGCCAGCCGACCATGAAAATCGATGGCCTCACCGTGGGCGGCACCGGCGCCTAAGCAAGGCTGGGCTGCCGCCCAGACCCGCTCGGGGCCATTGGCCCCGAACCCCCCTTTTTTATTCAAAGAAACAAGGAGGTCTGGAGCTTTGCTCCAGGCGGGCACGGGCGGCAGACACCCTGTGTCAACCTCCAATGGCTTGGGCGAGTTTTTTGGCGGCGGCGTGGTGCTCGGCGTCATAGGGTTTGCGATCTTTCCATGCCCTCCACAGAATCCGGATCCAGGCTCTGGCGAGGATGCGGATGGCGTGGGGGTGGCGGCAGCCGCGTTTCCGGGCATCGGCGTAGAGTTTTGCCGCCCACCTTGATTGGTGCCGTGAGTTGTCGGCAAAGCAGGTGACGGCGGTGCGGAGGCGGTGGTTGCAGGCCCAGCGGAAGACGACGTTGCGGCGCTTGCCCGAGGCATGGGTGACGGGGCAGACGCCGGCTTCGGCGGCCAGTTGGCCGCTGGTCTGGAAGCGGTCGCGGACGTCGCCCAGTTCGGCCAGGATCCTGGCCGCGCAGACGCGGCCGGCGCGCGGGAAGGACATCACGATGCGGCCGTCCGGATGGGCGGCGACGGCCTCCTCGATGCGGCGGGTCAGCGTGGCGGTCTGGGCGATCAAGGCGTCGAGCAGGCCGACCAGTTGGCCGACCAACTCGCCCTTGGCCTGGGCCTCGCGGGGGCCGCACAGCCCGGCGGGCGAGGCGCACAACCGGGCGATCAGCGCGGCCGGGCTTTTGCCGCCACTGTAGGCCTGCCCGGCGAGGAAGGCGGCGAGGCGCTTCTCGGTCAGGGTCCTGGCCGCCCGCGGGGTGGGATAGCGCCTCAGGAAGGCGCGCGCGATGGCCGTGTCGAGGGAGCAGAACAGCCGCGCCGCACCCGGCCAGAAGCTGTCGAGAAGGCCGCTCAGGCGGTTGACCAGGGCGACCCGGTCGGCCACCATCTCGTCGCGGCAGCGGGTCTGGGCCTGCAGGGCCTTGATGTCGTCGGAGGCCGGTTGCAGCACCCGGAAGCGCGGCCCGTCGGTGCGCAGGATGTCGGCCAGCATCACGGCGTCGCCCCGATCGCTCTTGCCTCCGGCGGCGCTGTAGCGCGGTCGGCAGGCCTTCACGACGTTGGGATGGATGGGCACCACCGGGTGCCCGGCGGCCACCAGGGTATCGACGATCAGGCCCGAAGGCCGCTCGATGGCAATGGCAATGTCCTGGGGCGGCCCCAGGCGGGCCAGGTCCTTGCGCAGGGTGGCGAGCCCCGCCTTGTCATGGGGGGCGGCGCGGCTGAGCACCACCTTCCCCGTCTCATCGAGTACACCGACAGCATGCTCAACGCTGCCCCAATCCAGTCCGACACAGTATGGCATGGGCATCCTCCTCGGAGTGCGCTACGCTGCCGAGGGGTCGGGAGAGCCTGCGGGCCGCTCATTGACCGGCGCTCCGGGCCAGCAGCCCTGGCGCTACACCCTGTTGCCCGTCAGGGTCTCCCGGCTCTCTTCGTGCGGCGAGTCTGCCGCTGTCCGTCCGCCAGACATGGCTTGCGAAGCGCCCACCGGGCCGTCACGAAGAGCCCCTCGGAACAGGCCGAGCTTTTCACTCCGCATGCGGAGTGAAAAGCTCCAACTCCGACAGGTTGCCCAATGAGCCC
>JBAYSM010000139.1:0-9577 GCA_041676205.1 Rhodospirillaceae bacterium
GGCGATGCCGATGGGGCGCGGGATGCTCTGGGCCGCGCCGCCCGCCTGTTCGCCGATGCCGGTGATCTGCAAGGCGAGGCGGACACGTTAATGGACCTCGGGGCCATCGAACAGACCATCGACCCCGTTAATGCCCGCCGTCATTTCACTCACGCCGCCGCCCTGTTCGGCACCGCCGGACACTTCATGCTGCGCGAAGCTGCCGAGGACGCCGCACGCGGAGTGGGCCGGTAGGACGGTATTCGGGGCCAGGACGTGAACCCTGGCCCCGTTTTTCTTAAACCTTGAAGTACTTCGCCTGGGGGTGATGCAGGACAATGGCGGAGGTGGACTGTTCGGGGTGCAACTGCTCCTCGTCGCTCATGCGCAGGCCCAGGCGTTCCGCCTCCAGCAGGTCGAGCAGGATCGCCTGATCGGCCAGATTGGGGCAGGCCGGATAGCCGAAGCTGTAGCGCGAGCCACGGTAGTTCTGCTTGAGCAGGGTGTCCATGTCTCGTGCGTCCTCGGCCGCAAAGCCGAGTTCGGCGCGGATGCGCTTATGGACGTATTCGGCCAGGGCCTCGGCCATTTCGACTGACAGGCCGTGCAGGTACAGATAGTCCTGATAACGGTTCTCGGCGAACCACTCACGGGCCACATCGGACGGGCGTTCGCCCATGGTCACGACTTGCAGGGCGACCACATCGCGCTCTCCGGCTTCCCAGTTCAGCAGCGACCGGTCCCGCACGAAGTCGGCCAGACACAGGCCGCCCTTGTGGGGCTGGCGCGGGAAGGTGAAGCGCGCGGCCTCGGTCACGCCGTCCTCATTATAAAGAACCACGCTGTCGCCCTCGCTGGCCGCCTTCCAATATCCATAGGCCGCCTTGGGCTGGAGGATGGCGTCCTTTTCCACGATGTTGAGCATCCGGGTCAGGATGGGGCGCAGTTCGGCCTGCACCCACTGCTTCCACTCGTCGCGCGACCGTCCGGCCTTTTTGAAGCCGTACTGGAACTGGAACAGCATGACCTCGTTGAGGTAGGGCACCAGGGCGCGCGGGTTGATGTTCTCGACCACCTTGGACCCCCAGAACGGCGGGGTCGGCAGCGGCGCGGTGGCGGCGAGTTCCTGGCGGCGGAGGGTGATTTCCTCCCAGTCCACCGGGCGTTCGGTAATCGTGCGGACTTCGGGCGCTGCCTCCTTGGCCTGGGCCGAGGGACGGGCGGCGCGCTTGGTCTGGGCTTGGTCGATGTGCCCGGCAAAGGTGTTCTCGGCCACATGCCGCATCAGGCTGAGGCCGTCGAAGGCATCGCGGGCATAGGCCACGCCCGCCGCGTTTTCGTTGGCGCCGGTATAGGCCGTCATGCAGTCTTCTTCCACAAACCGGCGGGTCAGGGCGGCGCCGCCCAGCATGACCGGCACGGTGATCCCCTGGCGGGCCATTTCCTCCAGGTTTTCGCGCATGATGACGGTGGATTTGACCAGCAGACCGGACATGCCGATGGCGTCGGCCTTGTGTTCCTTGGCGGCGTCGATGATTGTCTGAACCGGCTGCTTGATGCCCAGGTTGATGACCTTGTAGCCGTTGTTGGACAGGATGATGTCCACCAGGTTCTTGCCGATGTCGTGGACGTCGCCCTTGACGGTGGCGAGCACCAGGATGCCCTTTTCCTGCCCGTCGACTTTTTCCATGTGCGGTTCGAGGTAGGCCACGGCGGCCTTCATGGTTTCAGCCGATTGCAGCACGAACGGCAACTGCATCTGGCCCGACCCGAACAGTTCGCCAACCACCTTCATGCCGTCGAGCAGGTGGGTGTTGATGATCTCCAGCGGCGTGTAGGTCTTCATGGCCTCGGCCAAGTCATCATCCAGGCCCTGGCGGTCGCCATCGACGATGCGCAGCTTCAGGCGCTCCTCGACGGCCTCCGGGCGCTCCTTCTTTGCGGAGTCGGCGGCGGTGCGGTCCTTGAACAGGTCGATGAAGGCGTGCAGCGGGTCATAGCCCTCGCGGCGGCGGTCAAAGATCAGGTCTTCGGCGGCCTGGACTTCCTCGGCCGGGATCTTGTGCAGGGGCACGATCTTGGAGATGTGCACGATGGCCCCGGTCATGCCGCGCTTGACGGCGTGGTCCAGGAACACCGAGTTCAAGACGTGGCGGGCCGCGGCCTTGAGGCCGAACGAGATGTTCGACAACCCCAGGATGATCTGGCACTCCGGCAACTCGCGGGCGATCAGTTCGATGGCGTCCAGCGTCTCGACGCCCAGGCGGCGGTCGTCGTCATTGCCGGTGCAGATGGTGAAGGTCAGCGGGTCGAACATCAAATCGCTCGCCGGCAGGCCGTGCTGGTTGACCGCGAAGTCATGCAGTCGCTTGGCGACGGCCAGCTTTTCGGCGGCCGTCTTGGCCATGCCCTTTTCGTCGATGGTCAGGGCGACCACGGCGGCGCCATACTTGCGGGCCAGCTTGAGGCGGGCGGCGGCGGGTTCTTCGCCGTCCTCGAAGTTGATCGAGTTGAGGATCGCCTTGCCGCCGTACAGCTTGAGCGCGGCGTCCAGGACCTTCAGTTCGGTCGAGTCGATGACCAGCGGGGCGTTGACCGACCCGCGCATCCGGCTGATGACGTTGGTGATGTCGCTAACCTCGTCGCGGCCCACGAACGCGGTGCAGATGTCGAGGGTGTGGCTGCCCTCCTTGACCTGCTCGCGGCCCATGGCGACGGTGCCTTCCCAGTCCTCGTTCTCCTGCAACTCGCGGAACTTCTTGGACCCGTTGGCATTGCAGCGTTCGCCGATGGACAGGAAGGCATTCTCCTGGCGCAGATCGACCCGGCTGTAAAGCGAGGCGACGCCCGGCACCCAGTGGACGGCGCGCTTGGTCGGCGCCGGGCGATACCCGTTGCCGATCTCGCGCAGCATGGCATCGACGGCGGCGGTGTGCTCGGGTGTCGAACCGCAGCACGACCCGACGATGTTGAGGCCGTCCTCGGCAATGAAGCGGCGGTGCCAGTCGGCCAGTTCCTTGGGCTGCAAGGGGTAATAGGTCTGGCCGTCGCGCAGTTCGGGCAGCCCGGCGTTGGGCTGGAGCGAGATGTACCCCGGCCAGTTCTCGGCCAGCCACTTGACGTGCTCGGACATTTCGGCCGGACCCATGGCGCAGTTCAGGCCCAGGCTGTCCACCCCTAGGGCATGGGCGATGGTCGCGGCGGCGGCGATGTCGGTGCCGACCAGCAGGGTGCCGGTGGTTTCCACCGTGACCTGGAGCAGAATCGGCATGGCGATGCCTGCCTTCTCGCGGGCCATCTTCACGCCGTTGATGGCAGCCTTGAACTGCAACGGGTCCTGGCAGGTTTCGATCAGCACGGCATCGCAGCCGCCCGCGATCAGGCCCGCCGCCTGGATGACGTATCCGGCCTCCAGGGTGTCATAGTCGATGTGGCCGAGCGACGGCAGCTTGGTGCCCGGCCCGATGCCGCCCAGCACGAAGCGGCGGCGGCCATCGGCCTTGAACGCCTCGGCGGCCTCGCGGGCGATCTCCACCGACAGCTTGTTCAGCTCAAACGCCCGGTCGGTCAGGTCGAATTCGCCCAGCGTGATCGGGCTGCCGCCGAAGCTGTTGGTCTGCACCATGTCGGCGCCCGCCGCGAAATAGCGCTCGTGGATGGAGCGGATGACGTCGGGGCGCGAGGCGTTGAGGATTTCCGTGCAGTTTTCCTGCCCCTGGTAATCCTCCTCCACCGACAGGTTCATGGCTTGCACAAGGCTGCCCATGCCGCCGTCGCACAGCAGAACGCGGTCGCGCAGATGGTCGAGAAAGTCGGTCATGTCGGGCAGCCTCAGACAGTGGCGGGATGGGTGGCCGGGCGCAGGCCCAGGACGTGGCAGATGGCATAGGTCAGGTCAGCGCGGTTCAGGGTGTAGAAGTGGAACTGGTTCACTCCGTCGCGCTGAAGGTCTTCGCACAGTTCGGTGGCCGTGGTGGCGGCGACCAGCTTGCGGGTTTCGGGGTCGTCGTCCAGGCCCTCGAACCGCTGGTGCAGCCACGCCGGGACCTTGGCCCCGCAAGCTTCGGAGAACCGCACCACGGTCGCAAAGTTCGTCACCGGCAGGATGCCCGGCACCACAGGAACGGTTATCCCGGCCTTGGCGACGCGATCCATGAAGCGGCGATAGGTATCGGCCTCGAAGAAATACTGCGTGATGGCGCGGGTCGCCCCGGCGTCGATCTTGCGCTTGAGGTTGTCGAGGTCGGCCTCCAGGCTGGTCGCCTGCGGATGGCCCTCGGGATAGGCCGCGACCGAGATTTCAAAGTCGGCGACCTTCTTCAGCCCGGCCACCAGATCGACAGCGAAGGCATAGCCGCCCGGATGGGGGACGTAGGTGGTTTCCCCCTCCGGCGGGTCGCCGCGCAGGGCGACGATGTGGCGGATTCCGGTGTCCCAGTAGGACTTTGCTACGGCGTCCACTTCCTCGCGCGTTGCGGCCACGCAGGTCAGGTGGGCGGCGGCAGGAATCCCGGCCTCGCGCTGAATCTGGGTCACGGTGTCATGGGTCCGCTCGCGCGTCGTGCCGCCCGCGCCATAGGTCACGGACATGAAGCTCGGCGCCAGGGGGGCCAGCCGGTGCACCGCCGCCAGCAGGTTTTCCTGCATCTTTTCCGTCTTGGGCGGAAAGAACTCGAAGCTGACGTCTACGGGCCGGGGCTTGGAAAGGGTGGTCATCAGGCTTCTCCAGAGGCAGGGCAGGCGGCGGGCTTGGCGGCCAGCCAGACTGTAACGGTCAGCGGGCGTCCCGGCAGCGGAACAATGTCGCGCACGACCAGTCCGGCAGCAACGCACCATTCGGCGACTTCGCCATCGGCAAAGCCGAGGCGGCGGTGGCTGTGCTGGTCGCGCAGGGTTTCAAGATCGTGCGGAGCGAAGTCCACCACGCACAGCCGGCCGCCGGGGCGCAGGACGCGCGCCGCCTCGGCCAGCACGGCGGCGGGGTGTTCGGCATAGTGCAGGACTTGGTGAACCAGAACCGTATCGGCCGACGCATCGGCCAGCGGCAGGGCGTACATATCCCCTTGGCGCACCACGGCGTGACGCAGCCCGGCGTGCTCCAGCGCGGCGCGGGCAATGGTCAACATCTCGCGCGATTGGTCCACGCCCAGCGCCCGGCTGGCCTTGGGGCCGAGCAGGGTAAGCATACGGCCGGTGCCGGTGCCGACGTCCACCAGTTCACCCAGCGGCGCATCGCCCAGGCGGTTGAGCAGCAGGGCCTCGACCTCTGCCTCATCGACATGCAGGGAGCGGATGGCGTCCCACCGTTCGGCGTTTTCCGCAAAATAACCGGCGGCGTGTGTGGCCCGCTCGCTCTGCACGGCGGCCAGCCGCTGGCGGTCGAGGGTCAGGGTCGGGTCGGTGTCGGGCAGCAGGCCCAGCACGCGCCGCGCCACCACCGCGCCGGGGCCGTCCAGCGCCAGCCGGTAGAACACCCAACTTCCTTCGCGCAGGCGGTCCAGCAGCCCCGATTCGCACAGGACTTTCAGGTGGCGCGAGATGCGCGGCTGGCTTTGGCCCAGGATGCGGACCAGATCGCTAACCGTCAGGTCGCCACGGGCACACAGGGCCAGCAAGCGAAGCCGGGTGTCTTCTCCAGCGGCGCGCAATCCAGCCAGAACTTGTTCCAGCGATGGGGGGGCGAGGGGCGATTCGTTTTTCATCATTCTCTTGTACATATAAAGATAAGTTTATATCAACCCCTTTTTGAGGAGGGTGTCGCCGTCAGACGCCGCACATTCTAAGGACTATGCGAACGATTTCGTTCGCTGAACGTGTCTTTTATGCAACAGTGATGCTGTTCTGCCGCGTCGCAATGGTGAGAGTCTGGAGTTGCTTTCGTCCCTATGGTAGGGATGTCTGGTCGCGCGTCGCGACTCTGGCGTCGTGCAGGGCGGTCTTGCCGTTCGGGCCGGGGATTATTTAGTGAGACTATAAACAGGGCAAATGATCTCGATGCTTCGAACCGCCATGTCCGCCCGTACCCTCGTGATTGCCCTTGGCGCCATTGCGCTGTCGGCGTGCGCTACCGCCCCGCAGCAGGACGCGGCGCAGGATAGCCGCCCGGCCGACGCCTGGGAGGCCGAGAACGACCCGCTGGAGCCATTCAACCGCGGCGTCCATGCGTTTAACCAGGGGGTCGACAAGGTCGTGCTGCGCCCGCTGGCGGTCGGCTACCGCGAAGGTGTGCCGGGCAACATCCGCATGATCGTGCGGTCCTTCCTGCGAAACCTCAAAAGCCCGATCATCCTGGCAAACGACCTGTTGCAGGGCGACCTGGAGCGGGCCGGCAACACCGCGATGCGCATGGCGATCAACACGACCATCGGCATGGGCGGCATCGCCGACGTAGCCCAGGATGCAGGCTTCCCCTACCACGATGAGGACTTCGGTCAAACCCTGGCCGTGGCCGGTGTGGACAGCGGGCCGTATCTGGTGCTGCCGTTGCTCGGTCCGTCGAACCTGCGCGACACCCTGGGCTTTGCCGTGGATACGTTCTTCGATCCGCTGCGCATGTACACGGCGGCGCATGACCCGTCTTGGGCCGATACCGTCAACTATACCCGCACGGGTCTGACGGTGGTTGACCGCCGCGAAGCTCTGCTCGATCCGCTCGATGAGGTCGAACGGTCCTCGATCGACGTTTATGCCGGCTATCGGACAATGTACAACCAGCTTCGCGCCGCCGCGATCGCCAATCAGGAACGCGGTGGGGTGACACGCTCGGCGACCACGCCGATGGTTGATGGCGAGGCGTTCGATTTCAAAGAAGCGGAATAGGCTCCCTTTGCTGTGCAAACCATGGGCGGTGCTGACCGTTCATGACGAAACCCCTGTCGCGGGCAGTCTCGCCCGACGACAGGCGGCAGCCCCGAAACCGTCACTTTAACTACGTCAGGATATGTCCCATGCGAGGCTTTACCCGCCAGCTTCTGAGCACCGGTATTGCCACCCGCCGGGGCGCTGTTCTCGCGCTTGGTGCCCTGTTGATTGCCGGTCTGGCGGCCCTGCCGCTGCCGGCCAGCGCACAGGGTCCCGACAAGGCGCGGCAGGTGGTGAACAAGGTGGCCGAAGTCGGCATCTCGGAGGTGGTCGGGGCCGATCTTCCTCAAGCTGAAAAGATCGCCCGCTTTCGTAATCTGTTCGTGACATACTTCGATGTGCCGTCCATCGGGCGTTTCGTCCTTGGCCGCAACTGGCGCACCGCCAGCCCGGCGGAGCAGGACCAGTTCCTGGAGCTGTTCAAAGAAGTCAACGTGTTCACCTGGGCGCGCCGCTTCGGCGACTATAGCGGCCAGGATCTGGTGATCGGACAGGCTACGCCGGATGGTGACGCTGGCGCCATTGTCAACTCGTCGGTCGAACAGACCGGTGGGCAGCAGCCCATCCAGGTGCAATGGCGTTTGCGAGAGCGCGGCGACACTTACAAGGTGGTCGATCTGGTGATCGAGGGCGTGTCCATGGCCATTACCTATCGCCAGGAATACAACGCCGTCATCCAGCAGTCCGGCGGTAGTGTCGCGGCCCTCAATGAACGCCTCGCCAGCCAACTCGCCCGCCTCAAGGCAGAGCAAGGCATGTAAATAAGCGCTCGTGATGCCACAAGTTCACGAGCGCCGTTCTACGCGACGTCCTCGCGCAGATTCAGGGTCGGCAGGCGGTTGAGCAAATGCTCGGGCAGACCGATTGAGGCCACCGCCGGATCGACCTGAAATTCCTTGATGAAACGATTGGCCAGCGGGCGCAGGACACCTGGATCGGGGGCGTCGCCCATCTCCATGTCGTCGCGCATTTTTTGCGCGATACGTTGGACGTTGCGGCACGTGGTGGCCGCTGGCGCGTAGGCCGTTCCGTCGGCGCGTTTGAGGATGGAGGCCGTGGCCGTCAGCATCTTGTTGAGGCACGCCTCGGCCAACGATGACATGGCATCGCCTTCCTCGGCCCGGTGCTCCAACTCGTTGATGAGTCGCACCACCAGTTCAGCCAGTCGACGGATTTTGTCGGCGTTGAGAATGGCCGCCGTGGTCTTGATTTCGCGGGCGAGGTCTTCGTTGGATTTGCGGTCCAAAGCCTTGGCGCGCAGCGGATTGGGCACGCCGATGGGCTGAACCGGCTGGTGGCCAGGGCGCAGGGCGGCGCGGCGGTCCGGGCCGATGTAGTCCGACGTCACCACGAACGGGCGCCGGGCCGCGATCAGTTGCTCCAGTCGCAGGTCGAGGTACCCCATGGTCCAGGGATAAGGCAACAGGTCATCCACGCCGCAATCGACAGCGGCCTGTACTGACTCATGCGTTGGGTGAACGGTCACGCCGACCACCGGCAGGAACGGATTGGTGCCCAGTTCCCCGTGGCGGATCTGGCTAATGGTGCCGTAGATGCTGTCCGACAGTTCGGTGGCGACGATCAGCAGATCGATCTCTGACGCGGCAATGGCTTCGCGCAGTTCCTTCATCGACCCGGTAAAGGCAATGTCACGGCAACCCAGGTGGTATAGCGTGCTGCGAAGGGCCTGAAGAACTAAAGGATTTTCCACGCCGATCTGAACCCGGACGTGGTGATAGAATAACGTCGGCGCCATTGGCTGCCCCCAAGATGCGTCAGCGGCGCACTCGATTGTTTACGAATGTTTTACGCCGTTAACCGTCCGTCTCCCACGGGATGATTAACACTTGTGGCGCATTATGCAAAGGACCCTAAAGCACCGCCAAGGGCGCAAAATTCGACAACGGTCAATTCCTCCGCCCGCGCGGTGGGCGGCACCCCGGCAGCCTCGCACAAGGCTTCCGCAGACTCAAAACCGGCAGTTGAGGCGAAGGCTTTCAGGCTTGCCCGCAGCATTTTCCGCCGCTGGTTGAACGCTGCGGCAGTCACCGTCTCCAGCCGTTCAAAGGTGCAGGGTGCGAGCGGTTGGGCACGGGGCGTCAGGCGCACCACGGTCGATGTCACTTTGGGCGGCGGGGTGAAGGCGCGTGGATTGACGTCGAACAAAGGTTCGACCGTACACAGCCATTGGGTAATCACCGACAGCCGCCCGTAGTCCTTGGTGCGCGGCACGGCTGCCAAGCGGTCCACCACTTCCTTTTGGAGCATCACGACAATGGTTTCAAAGGCCGTCGCATGGCGCAGCCAGCCCAGCAACAGCGGCGTCGCCACATTGTAGGGCAGATTAGCCACCACCCGGCGCGGCGGCGGCCCGATCTCGTGCGCGGCCACAGTGAGGGCGTCGGCCTCGATAATCTCCAGGCGCCCCGGATAGGCGGCGGCGATTTCGGCCTGGATGGGCAGGCAACGGCGGTCGCGCTCGATGGCGACGACATGCGCCGCGCCATTATCCAACAAGGCACGGGTCAGCCCACCCGGCCCCGGCCCGACCTCGATCACCGTTCCCTGGGTGATGTCCCCGGCGGACCGGGCAATGCGCCCCGTCAGGTTGAGGTCGAACAAAAAGTTCTGGCCGAGGCGTTTCTGAGCGGACAGGCCGTGCGCCGCGATGACGTCGCGCAGCGGTGGGAGAGCGGGCGGCTGGGTGCCGTCGGACATCAGTTTGCTTTCCGGGTCA
>JBAYSM010000140.1:0-9384 GCA_041676205.1 Rhodospirillaceae bacterium
GGGGAAGACGGCGAAATGGTCGCCCATACCGTCACCACGGGCACCGCCCGCCTGGACCTCGCCCTTGACCGTCAGGGCCAGATCGTCGGCTTCACGGTTGATGCCACCGACATCAAGGCAACGCCCCCACGCGCCCCCAAGGGCAACAAAGACGCGCTGACGCTCGAATCAGCCCTGATCTCATTGTCCCCCCAGGAGCACAGCAGCAAGCTTCTCGATCTGCGGGAATCGTCCTACACCCTGGCCGTAAATTTGCGCGGCCTGAACGTTCCGGCATCGCTGGAGCCTCCGCTGGGGCGGCGCGGCGAGGTGCTTGAGGCCACCGCGCGCATCCTCGGCCCTGTGACCTTGAACCCGTCCGAGCCGTTCATCGAGACCATCAAGCGGTGGCGCGACGACGGCGGCACCATGGAGATGGATCGCTTCTATCTGCACTGGGCGCCGCTGGAAATGTCGGCGGCGGGGTCGCTCGCCCTGGACCAGAGCCTGCAACCCGTGGCCGCCCTGAACGCGCGGTTCCAGGGTTTCTTCGCCTCGGTCAACCGTCTGGAGGAGGTCGGCGTCATGCGCGCCCGCGAAGCATCGGTGGCGCGCGTGGTTCTCGGCCTCATGGCCGAACGCAATCCCAGTGGCGGGGCACCCCTGCTGTCGGTGCCCATGACCATCCAGGACCGGCAGGTGCGCGTTGGCCCGGTCACGGTGATGACATTCTCGGGGATTCAATGGGGAGGCCGTCCGCCGCCGTCCGGTCAGGAGATCCGTCCGGGATTCGAAGTAGACCGATGGGGCAATGTCATCCGCAAGGAATAATGGGCCGTATATACCTCCTGAAACGACTTTTGACCCTGTGGTCTAATATGAGCGTACCAACGTTTGGACCGGATGCCGGGGCAGAGCGGAGGGCTGCGGCGTGAATGCGGACGTCACCGAGCTGGAAACCATCGAACGCCTGAAATGCCGCATCGCCGAGCTTGAACTCCAGGCCGTCCATGCCGCAGAAGTCGAAGACGCCCTGCGCCAAAGCCAGGAACGCTATGAACTGGCCATGCGCGGCCCCAACGAGGGGCTGTGGGACTGGGATCCCAATACCAAGGAGCTTTATCTTTCAGCGCGGCTCCTGTCGATCCTGGGCCAAGCCGAACAGACCATCCGCACGACCAGCTTTGAGTGGCTCAAGCGCGTCCATCCCGACGACATCGCGGTGTACGAGGCGGAGGTAACGGCCCACCTCAAGGGCCGCAGCGACCATTTCCAATGCGAATACCGGGTCCGCGATCAGCAGGGCGGCTGGCGCTGGGTGCTGGCCCGTGGCCTTGCCCTGCGGGACGGCGAGGGGCGGGCCACCCGCATGGTCGGGTCGATCGGCGACATCACCGACCTGAAACGCCGCGAAGAAAGCCTGCGCGACGCCCACGACGCCCTGCGGCGCGCCCATGGGGAGCTTGAGCTGCGCGTGGCCGAACGCACCGCCGAATTGGTTGCGGCCAAGGAGCAGGCCGAAATCGCCAACCGCGCCAAGTCCGACTTCCTGGCCAACATGAGCCACGAACTGCGCACGCCGCTCAACGCCATCATCGGGTTTTCCGACCTGATGTTGAGCGAGGCGTTCGGGCCGCTCGGCTCGCCCCGCTATCGTGACTACCTGGGGGATATCGCCACCTCGGGCGGCCACCTTCTGGCGGTCATCAACGATATTCTCGATCTCGCCAAGGTCGAGGCGGGACAATTCGAGTTGCGCGTCCAGCCGGTCGACGTGGCCGACACCATTGCCGCCGTGGTGCGGTTGCAGGCCGGGCGCGCCGAAGAAGCCGCCGTGACTATAACAACTGACGTTGCCACCGCCATGCCGCGCCTTCTGGCCGATCCGGTGCGGCTCAAGCAGATGCTGTTGAACCTGATCTCCAACGCACTGAAGTTCACGCCCGCCGGGGGGCAGGTCACGGTCGGCCTCGACCTATGCCAGGGTTCGGAGTTTCTGCGCCTGACCGTGGCCGACACCGGCATCGGCATGGATGCCGAAGGCCTCACAAAGGCCATGCAGCCGTTCGGTCAGATCGATACCAGCCTGACCCGCCGCCACGGCGGCACCGGCCTCGGCCTGCCGCTGACCAAGTCCTTCGTGGAGTTGCACGGCGGCTGCATGCAGATGGACAGCACGCCCGGCGAGGGGACCGTGGTGACGCTGCGCTTTCCGAAACGGTGCCTTGTTCCATAGACAAAACCCGCCGGCATAAACCGGCGGGTTTCGGGAAACTTGGTGGAGCTGGACGGAATCGAACCGACGACCTCGTCATTGCGAACGACGCGCTCTCCCAACTGAGCTACAGCCCCCTAAGGGTGGCGGATAATTGTGCAAGCCGAGGCGCATGTCAAGCACCGGATAACGCCTTTTTGCAGGAACCGAAAGGGGTGGAGGAACCGGCTGCCCTTGCGCGGGGCGGTACGGGCGGCTACTTTATCGGTCCTGGTGGTTTTGAGAGGTTTTCCCGCCTCATGGACGTCGTTCTTCTGCCGCTTATTCAGATCATCCATGTCGCCATCAATCTGTTCATCTGGGCGCTGATTATCTCGGCGATCCTGAGCTGGTTGGTGACGTTCAACGTGGTGAACCCGCGCAACCAGTTCGTCTACATGGTGGGCAACTTCCTGTACCGCATTACCGAGCCGGCCCTGCGGCCGTTGCGGCGGGTGATCCCGATCATGGGCGGCATCGACCTGTCGCCGATCGCGCTGATCCTCATCCTGTGGTTCATCCAGGGCGTGCTGACTCAGCTTGCCATGCGCATCGTGGGTCTATAAACCGTCGCGCAAGAGCTTATGAGCGACCCCATGAGCAGTGCCGTCACGCCCGTTGCCGACGGTGTGCGCGTGGCCCTCCGCCTGACCCCCAAGGCATCGCGCACTGCCATTCAAGGCTTGGCGCCCGAGGCTGATGGCGGCATGGTGCTGAAGGCCAGCGTGACCACGGTGCCCGAAGACGGCAAGGCCAACGCCGCGCTGATCGCCCTGCTGGCCAAGGCGTGGCGGCTGCCCAAGGGGGCGTTCACCATCGTCGCCGGAGCCACCGACCGGCGCAAGATCATCCACGTGGCGGGCGACCCCGCCGAGCTGACCGTCCTGCTGAGGGAAAAAATCGGATCATGACCGCATCCAACCTGATCGACGGCAAGGCTTTCGCCGAGTCCCTGGTTCACGACATTGGCGCCGAGGTGCGCGACCTGCGCGCCGTTCACCGCGTGCATCCGGGTCTGGCCGTGCTGCTGGTCGGCGCCGACCCGGCCAGCGAGGTCTATGTCCGCAACAAGGTGCGCCAGACCGAAATTGCCGGCATGAAGTCGGTCGAGCGCCGCCTGCCCGACACCATCAGCGAAAAAGAACTGCTGCTCATCATCGAGGGGCTGAACGATGACGACAGCATCCACGGCATCCTGGTGCAGCTTCCCCTGCCGCGCCACATCAACGCTGACACGGTGATCCGCACCATCCGCCCGGAAAAGGATGTGGACGGGTTCCACCCCATCAACGCCGGGCTGCTCGCCACCACCGGCAAGGGTCTGGTGCCGTGCACGCCGCTGGGCTGCTCGCTGCTGCTCAAGGACCGGCTGGGCGACCTGTCGGGCCTGGAGGCCGTGGTGGTCGGGCGCTCCAACATCGTCGGGAAGCCGATGGCCCACCTGCTGCTGCGCGAGAACTGCACCGTCACCATCGCCCACTCGCGCACCCGCGACCTGCCCGCCGTGTGCCGCCGGGCCGACATCCTGATCGCCGCCGTCGGCCAGCCGCAGATGATCAAGGGTGACTGGATCAAACCGGGCGCCACCGTCATCGACGTCGGCATCAACCGCATCCCCAAGGGCGACGGCAAGACGCGCCTCGTCGGCGACGTGGACTTCGACGAAGCCGTCAAGGTGGCCGGTGCCATCACCCCGGTCCCCGGCGGCGTCGGCCCCATGACCATCGCCTGCCTGCTGCGCAACACCCTGACGGCGTGCAAGCGGATCCATAAGCTGGGCTGAGGCTGCCGCTTGTGGTGTTCCCCGTGGGCGCGTATCGTCATGATCGAGACGCGCCACAAGGGAGGATGCCGCATGATCCTGTTCCGCACGATTGCTGCCGCCGCCGTGATGGCGGTCGCGCTTCTCGTGGCTCCCACCGCGCAGGCGATGGACAAGGGCGACGGTATCCACACCGAAAGCTGGTTCAAGAACGATTCGTTTCTTGTCCTGGCCGAGGACGTGGCCGAAGCCGCCGCCAAGGGCAAGCTTCTGGCTGTGATCTGGGAACAGCAGGGCTGCGGATCGTGCCAGCGCCTGCATGACGTGAACCTCAAGGACGAGGCCGTCAAAGGCTACCTCCAGAAGCACTTCGACGTCATGACCATGAACATGTACGGCGAAGTCGAAGTGACCGATTTCGACGGCGAAAAGCTGCCGGAAAAGGATCTGGCCTTCAAGCAACAGGTCAACTTCACACCGACTACCATCTTTTTTGATGAAACCGGCAAGGAGGTCTTCCGCCTGCCGGGCTATTTCAGCCCCTATTTCTGGATGGCGGGCTTCGTCTACGTGACCGAAAAAGGCTACGCCGACCCCGAGCATCGCGGCATGTTCCCCCGCTGGACCAAGGCCAACCGCGACCTGCTGGTCAAAACCTACGGCTCGGAGCCTGAGTAACTGCGCCCGTCGGTGACATTCGCGCGCTATCTGGCCGACCACGGAGTTGATCCGCACGCCCCGGTGGACACCCTGACCGCCCGCTTCATCAAATACGCGGGCGGCGAAGACCCCGACACCCTGTTCGCCGCCCTCATCGCCCAGTTCGCCCTGGTCAACCTCGGCATCACGGCAGAACGCGGAACCGAAGTTGACGTGGTATACCGAGGCAACGGCGGTCAAGTCCTGGGCTGTGAAATCCTCGCCTGGGACGACACGGTGGACGAAGCGCGCGTGGCGGCCTTGGTGGCGTTTTCCAATGCCCAAGACGCCCTGGCCGCAGGAGTCCTGACACAGCGGCGGACGGGAACGGTGGAGGGCGTACCTCTGCGCCCGCTGGCGGTAGAAGCGTTACGGGTTGGGTTGCGGGGCTAGAAGGCTGGGCGCTGCCCAGACCCGCAAAGGGCCATTTGCCCTTTGATCCCATGAAAGCTCATGCGCTTCTCTTGCGCCGCAGGCAGAAAATCGAGCCATCTGGTGCGCTGCACGCGGCTTGGCTCCGCACTTCGTCCCGAGGCAAGGAGGCTGGCCTCCTTGCGGGTGCGGGCAGAGCCCGCTTAACCCTCCCCCATCCCCACCGCCACCGCATACTGGCAGCGCAGCGGCGCGTTCAGGTATCCCGCGATCATCACCTGCCACGTGATCCCTTGCTCCAACATGCGGTAGGGCGCGGCGGTGGCGGTGCAGGGGAGGCTGTCGGCGGCGGGGGCGTCGAAGCGGCAGAGGCGCAGGGATAGGCCGGTTTGGGAAAACGTCGTCCAAACCGCCGCGCTCCCTACCCCCAACCCGATGGTCTTTTGTTGTTCGCGGGCGAGCAGGAACTCCACCGGCCCGAACTCTGCGCCGCTGGCGTCGCCCGGCCCGAGGGTGCAGAACACCACGTCGCCCAGGCGGCCGGAGGTGTAGTTTTCGGCCACGCGGGCGTGGCGGGAGGCTTCGGCGACGGCATCGCGGTGGGTGGAGTGGGGCAGGGCGGTCTGGCCCCGCCCGGCTGCCAATTCGGCGGCCTTGTCAACCGCCAGGGCTTGTTGGTCCGCCGTCATGTCGGACCACTCGCCGCGCGGTATCCCCAGCGGCGGCGTGGCGCAGGCGGCAAGCCAAAGAGAAAGGGCGGCCGCCAGACCAGCGCGCCGCCCCATTCCCATCATCATTGCGACCCCCGGCCTCAGCCGCGTGCCATCTTGCCCAGGCGCAGGCGCAGGGCGTTCAGGCGAATGAAGCCGTTGGCGTCATACTGGTCGTAAACGGTGTCTTCCTCGAACGTCACGAAGTCCATGCGGTACAGGGACTTGGGCGACCGGCGGCCGACCACCGAGCAGGTGCCCTTGTACAGCTTCAGGCGCACATCGCCGGTGACATTGTGCTGGGTCTGGTCGATCAGGGCCTGAAGGGCCAGACGTTCCGGGGCGAACCAGAAGCCGTTGTAGATCAACTCGGCGTACTTGGGCATCACGCTGTCCTTGAGGTGGGCTTCCTCGCGGTCGAGCGTGATCGACTCCATGGCGCGGTGGGCGGTCAGCAGGATGGTGCCGCCGGGCGTTTCATAGACGCCGCGCGACTTCATGCCGACGAAGCGGTTTTCCACCAGATCGAGGCGGCCGACACCATGCTTGCCGCCCAATTCATTGAGGCGGGTCAGCAGGGCGGCAGGCGACAGGGCCTCGCCGTTGATAGCGACCGCATCGCCCTTTTCGAACGACACTTCGATGTATTCCGCCTTGTCGGGCGCCTTTTCGGGCGACACGGTCATGCGGAACATGTCGTCGTCGGCCTCCAGCCACGGGTCTTCCAGCGCCTTCCCCTCATAGGAGATGTGCAGCAGGTTGGCGTCCATGGAATAAGGCGACTCGCCGTGCTTGTCCTTGGGCACCGGGATCTGGTGCTTCTGGGCGTAGTCGATCAGCTTGGCGCGGCTGTTGAGGTCCCATTCACGCCACGGCGCGATGACCTTGATGCCCGGCTCCAGCGCATAGGCGGTCAGCTCAAAGCGCACCTGATCGTTGCCCTTGCCGGTGGCGCCGTGGGAAATGGCGTCGGCGCCGACGGCGCGGGCGATCTCGACCAGACGCTTGCCGATCAACGGGCGGGCGATCGACGTGCCGAGCAGGTACACGCCTTCATACTGGGTGTTGGCGCGGAACATCGGGAACACGAAGTCGCGCACGAATTCCTCGCGCAGGTCCTCGATGTAGATTTCCTTGATGCCCAGCATCTCGGCCTTTTTACGGGCCGGTTCCACTTCCTCGCCCTGGCCGATGTCGGCGGTGAAGGTCACCACCTCGCAGTTGTACTCATCCTTGAGCCACTTAAGGATGATCGAGGTGTCGAGGCCACCGGAGTAGGCCAGAACGACCTTCTTGACGTCGCCCTTCTTCATGGAAACGCGCCCCCATCAAACGGGTGTGAAAACTGTGCAAATCGGGCGCGGAGTATAGGGGAGGCCGGGGCGGGTGGAAAGGGGGGTGTGTCTCGTTCGGCTGGGATCCTACACCTCCTGCACCGCCGCATCTCCCAACGGGCCAGCCCACGCGGGTTGCCGGGACGCCCGGTTTCCCGCAAGCTTCTTTGGCGGCGAAGAACCACGCAACGCAGAAAGGGGGTTTTGAGGCGCATGAACATGCCATCGCACACCCCGCGCGACGGATTTGGCGGTATTGCCTTTCTGCACACCGCGCCCGGCCATGTCGCCACCTTCGGCGTGCTGATGACCGGCATGGCCCCCAATATCCCGGTCCGACAGACCGTGCGGGCCGATCTTCTGGACAGCGCGCGCCACGCCGGCGGCCTGACCGCCGAGATTGTCACCCAGGCGCGCGAAGCCCTCGACGATCTGGCCGCCAACGGAGCACGGGTGGTGGTGTGCACCTGTTCGACCGTCGGCGGTTGCATCACGGACCTGGCGGCGACGGAGGCACCACGCTTCCTGCGCATCGACGCCCCCATGGCGGCGAGCGCGGCCCGCATTGGCGGGCGCATCCTGGTGGTGGCGACGGTGGAGGAAAGTCTGGCCTCGGTCCGCGCCTTGATCGAGCGCACGGCCGCGGCCGATGGTCGTAAGATCGCCGTCCATGGCCTGCTGGTGCCAGACGCGTGGCCCCTGTTCGCCACCGGCGACCGCGTCGGATACCGGAGGACCATCGTGGCGACGGTGCGCGCGGCGGCGGGTGACGCGGACGCCGTGGTTCTGGCCCAGGCGTCCATGGCAACGGCGGCCGATGAATTGGCCGACCTGCCCATGCCAGTTCTCAGCAGCCCCCGCGCCGGGGTGGAGGCCGCCATCAAGACGTGGCGGTCGTCAACCCGCGACTCGGCGGAGATACACGGCTAGCCTGTGATCAGACCGTTTCGGCGATCCTGGAGCACACCGGCTTGTAGGCCATGTCCGTCTTGAGGATATGGTCGGTCAGCCAGTTGTGCAGAAAATCCTTGAGGCGGTTTTGGGCGGTATCGCTCGGATCGAGCAGGAAGCGGTCGCGCAACTGGCCGAATTGGGCTTCCATGTTGGCATGAACCGCCTTGTGGGCATCGATGCCCTTATAGCCAGCCTTGGCCATGATTTCTTCTTCGCGGCGGAAGTGGGTGTCGATGTACTGGCCCAGCGCCGTGAAGATGGTGTCGGTCACGAACAGACCTTCGTCATTGTCCAACGCATCGACGTAGTCGTTCAGCAGGTTGATGAGGGTCTTGTGGTCATCGTCGAGCACCGGAACGCCGACGCTCATGTCATCCCGCCACGCGATGAAGGCCATGGTTCCCCCCCCTATAAGCCTGTCTCCCAAATGGCGGAGAGACTACCACGATTGGCGGGCCATGCCATAAAAACGCACACCTCAAATGCGGCGAGGGGCGTCACGGGTCTTGTGCCGCCGCCGTCTCATCGATTTCGCCATCGGACGGCAGGCTTTCCAGGTCCTTGACCGCCGGGCCATGGAGCACCCGGCCATCGACCGCAAAGCGTGACCCGTGGCACGGGCAGTCCCAGCACACCTCCACGGGGTTCCACGCCACCACGCAGCCCATGTGCGAACAAATCGCGCTGACCGCGTGCAAAGCCCCAGACGCATCGCGGGCCAGGGCCACCTTGCGCCCGCCGCGCCGCACCACCTTGCCTTCGCCCGGCGCCAGTCCGGCGGCATCCTCGGCCGGTGAGGGTCGCAGGCGCCCGGCCCACATCTGGCCGACATGCAGGTTGCGTTTGAGCATCGGGCCAAGGCCGCCGCCACTGCCGCCCAGGCGCGTCGCGTCAAAGAATCCGGCCCACGGATTGCGCCGCCCGACGATGCTGTCAGCCAAGATCCGCGCCGCTGCCGCGCCGTTGCTCAGACCCCACGCCCCGAACCCGGTGGCCGTCCACTGCGTGTTTGACAGCCGATGCAGGCGCCCGACATAGGGAACCCCGTCGCTGCTGTGATAATCCATGTTGCCCCAGCGGTGGGAGACGCTGCGGACCTTGAAGTGACGACCCACCCAGTCCTCCAGATGGCGGAACCGGCTCTCGACATCCTCCGCGCCCGGCTCGAACCCGGCACCGATGGCGACCACCCGGTTGGCCCCGTCTGGATCGGTCACACCCCGGATCGACCGGCTGGGATCGCCTGCCGACTTGTACATGCCGTCAAGCCTCGGCCCGTCGATAATGGCCGACACGGCAGCCCGCCGACGCGGCGTACAC
>JBAYSM010000141.1:0-9370 GCA_041676205.1 Rhodospirillaceae bacterium
CGGCCAAGTTCAACGGCAATGGCTTCGTTGGTCATGCCCTGAGAGATGCAGGACAACACCTTCTTCTCCATGGGTGAGAGCTGTTGCAGGCGCTGGAACCGTACCATGTCGATGGGCAGCATGAAGTCAGTGCCCTCGGGCAGGGTGACGTACCCCTCCAGGGCGAGGCTCAACGCCTCGGGCATGTGACCGGGGCGGACCTCCCGGAACAACAGGTTGTCGGCCAGATCGGCCCAGGGCGCGATGTCAATCATCTGCGGCTGTCCAAGCAGAAAGATGACCGGCAGCCCGCCCTTCTTTCGGCAGCGCGAAATGGCCACCGCCCAGTTTTCCGACGTCACCCGGCGGGCCGATGCCAGCAGGATGGCGCCGTCGCGGACGTTGCCTTCTGCCAAGTCTCCCGGCCTGTCGAGAAACTTCAGTTCGGCGCCGCGAAAACTTGGCAGTACACGAAGCAAAAGCTGCATGTCCTCGCGATCGACAAGGCAAAGCACATCCGTGGGGCCCATTGGCTCCGAACTTCCCGCCGTGGCGTGTTGATTGCTGACCATGGTCCCGTGTGCCGTTTCCTGGTTCATATTTGAAAGCGCCCAAGGCTGTTCGCCATCATTAGAACAGTATTTGTTTCCGTGGCGGACTGATACGGCGCGTGCGGCTTACCATTCGCAAATGCGGAGTATTTCAAGGGCTTTCAACATGCTACACCCTCAGATGGCGCGGTCACTCCTTCGTCGCGAAAGTAAGACTATCCCTGCTGCAATGTTTTAGATGATGAACATCCTGGGAATGGTCGAAAATGACATCGAACCACCCCGTAAGACGGAACTAATACTCTAGGCAGCTTGGACGCTAATGGGCCGCGGCCCGACTAGGAGGCGTCCACTGTCCGTTTTCCGAGGTGTCTACGCCGCGCGGTGCTCCCGCGTTCCCCCGCCGCAAGGAGTAGACATGCAACGCCCCGGCGGTTCAGGCGGCCGGGCGCATCAAAATGATTGGCGGGGGCGCGCCTTTAGGGCGCCAGGATGGGCAGCAAGCCATGACGTTGGGCCGCCGCGCGGAGGCGGCCGTCCGCCTTGACGCGGCTGACGAAGGCATCGGCTTCGGCCAGCCACGCCGCTTCGCCCTTGGGAACGGCATAGGCGTAGGGGGTCGGCGCGATGGGGGCCGGGGGTTCCAGCAGCTTGGCCCAGTCGGTCAAGGCGGCCATGCGGCGTCCGTAGGGGAAATCGGTCATGAACACGTCGCCGCGTCCGGCCTGGACTTCCTGCTCGCGCGCCTTGAAATCGCTCACCGACAGGAGTTCGGCCACCTTGAGGGTGTCGCGCATGACGGGTTCCATGTAGGTGCCTTGGTGCACCACCACCACGTTCCCCGGCTGGTCGATGTCGGCCCAAGTGGCGAGACTGCTGTTGGTCTTCATTGCCACCGCGAAGATGCCGCTGATCAGGTGGGGCTGGGTGAAGTCCATATGCTCGGCCCGGTCGGGGCGCACGCCAACGCCATGCATGGCGATGTCGCAGGCGTCGGTGGTCAGATTGGCAACCAGGGCGGCAAAGGAACTGTCAACGAAGCGGACTTGCACCCCCAAATCGGCAGCAAAGGCATGGGCCATGTCGATGTCGATGCCTTCAAGGACGCCGGTGCGGGGGTTGCGGTAGGTGATGGAGAAATAGTCGGGCCAGATACACACCCGGACTTCGCCGGCTGCCCGAATGCGATCCAGGCGGGTTTCGGCGGCAAGGCCGTTGCCGCTACCGGCGAAGATGCTGCCTATCGCCAAAGTCAACGCGATAAGATTCCTTCGCATGATACTGCCCCTTTGCAAAAATGGCGTAGGCCGTCATGACCAAATTAGGTAGATTTTAGGTCTGAATGTATAACAACGCTACTTTGAAAGCTTTTCGCGGGGCTGAGGGATGCGTCGGCCGGCACCCGTTACCGCCGTGCACCGCACGGGAATGGAACGCAGCGTGGCGCCGATCGCATGGGCCGGCGCGTTGGTCACGCTCGCCATCGTGGGCATGCTGGTGACGGCCGCATGGGCCAGCTACAGCCAGGCTGTCGAGGAAAGCCGCACGCGTGCCGGATTTATTGCCGGGGCGCTCGAACGGAGCGTTACCCGCACCCTGGAGGCCGTGGAACTGGTCCTGGTCGGCATCGGCGACGAGTTGCGGGCCGCCCCGGCGGGCGGCCCAGCCGTGCAGGCGCGGATGGCGGATACCTTGCGCTTTGCCCCTCACATTCGGCAGGTCGCCAGCCTACGTGATGGCGTCGTGGTCGCCGACACGCATGGCGGCGCGGCCGGCCTGCGCCTGGACCTGGACAGGCTGGATCTTTCGGCACAGGGCGTCAGTGGGGGCCTGTCGCGCGGATTGCGCATCGGGTCTATGGTCAGTGGCCGCTTCCTGCCCGTCGTCGGCGCCGCGCCCCAAGGACCGCGCAGTCTGCTGGCGGTCAGCGTTCCGGTGGTCGGCGACGCGCCGTCCGGGCTGGACGTGGTGGCGGCACTCAATCCCGATTATTTTGCCGCCCTGTTTCAGGACGCCGGGATCGGCGAGCGGGGGGATGTCGCGCTGTTGCGATTTGACGGCCACCCTCTCATCGGCCCCGCCGGTCCCGCCCTGCCCGAAGGCCTCGGCACGTCGGCCGGGGATCATATGCTGATCGACGACGCCAGGGGGCTGGATGGTGGGTCGGTTGTCGCCTACGCCCTGTCGGCGCGGTATCCCGCCGTCGTGCGGGTGACGCTGTCGCATCGCGATACTTTTACCCGGTGGATCGACGGCAATCGTCTGGTCCTGCTCGGGCTGGCCGGCGTGACCATGGCGGTGCTGGCGGCATTGGCATTGCTGGCCCGTGAGGTCTTGCGGCGCATGCACCTGCAACGTCAGGTCCGGCTGCTGTTCCGCGCCGTTGAGCAAGCCTCGGCGGTGGTGATGATCACCAATGCCGGGCGCCAGATCGAGTACGTGAACCCTGAGTTCACGCGTCTGTTCGGCTATGTCCCAACGGAAGCGATGGGTCACAACCCGAACATGCTGGGCAGCGGCCTGACGCCGCCCGCCACCTATCAATCCCTGTGGCAAACGCTGGAGCAAGAGGCGTCGTGGCGCGGGGAGTTCGTCAATCGGGCGCGGGACGGCACCGTTGGGGTGATGGCCGCGACCATCTCGCGCGTGCAGGACGACGATGGTCTGACCACGCATTTCATCGGCGTGATGGACGATGTTACCGAACGCAAGGAAATGGAAGCCGAGCGTGAGCGCATGATCGCCGCGCTGTCGCGGTCCAACACCGAAATGGCCCGCCTGACCGAGGTGATGTCGCACCACTTTCAGGAGCCGGTGCGGCGCCTTGCGACCTTTGGCGGCCGCTTGCGCACGGTGGCCGGACCGCTCTTGACCGACGATGCCCGCGCCTCGGTCGACTTCATCGAAAGAGAATCGCGGCGCCTGCGCACCCTGGTCAACGACGTGCAGCTCTATCTGGCGGCCGATGTCGCGCGGCCCTCGGCAGACAACCCGCTGACCGAAGTCGCCCCGGTGATCGCCGATGAAGTGGCCCGTTTAGACAACACTCTGAACACCGTCGGCGGCCGGGTCGAGGTCGGCACCCTGCCGCCCGCGCCGCTGGATGCCGCCCGTTTGCATCAGGTGATCGCGGTGTTGCTGCGCAATGCCGTGGACAATGCCCGCGAGGGCGTTCCGCCGCTCATCCGCATCGCCGGCGAATGGCTTGACGGCAGCGTGCGCTATCGGGTCGAGGATAACGGCTGCGGCGTTCCCGAGGTCTATCGGGAGCGCGTGTTCCGACTGTTCGAAAGGCTCAAGGCCTCGGGCACGGGAACGGGAATAGGCCTCGCCATTGCCCGCCGCATCATTGAAGGGCGTGGTGGCCGCATCTGGATCGAAGACGGATTCGATGGTGGCGCCGCGATTGTATTCGACTTGCCTTTGGAGGACCCCCAATGACCGACACTGCCATCGCCCCGTTCGAGATCCTCCTGCTGGAGGACGAGCCGGCCGATGCTTATCTGATCAAGATTGCCATGCAGGAAAACAAGGTCTATTGCCGCCTGCACCATGTCGAGGACGGGGTGGACGGGCTGGCGTTCGTGCGCCGGGAAGGCCGTTTCGCCGATGCGCCGCGCCCCGACCTCATTCTGCTCGACCTCAACATGCCGCGCATGGATGGCCGCGAGTTCCTCAAGGAGATCAAGGCCGATCCCGAGCATCGTGGCATTCCGGTCCTGGTCCTGACCACCTCCACGGCGGAGCGGGACATCCACGAGTCCTATATGTCCGGCGCCAGCGGGTTCGTGACCAAGCCTGTTGAGATGGATCGCTTTTCCGAGATCATGCGCCAGATCGGCGACTACTGGTTCGTGGCGGTCCGCCTGCAAGCCAAGGAGGCATAAAGCGGAGTCATGCCCCCTCCGGTGTGGATGCAAAGCATTTGCACAAAGAATTTTCGCCCTTTAGGATGTGATCCTTCTCCCAAATGACTATGGGGCATGGATCTGATGCTCGGCTGGCTAGGCGCAGAGGGGCTGACCCCGCACGGGTTCTGCCTGACATGGAATCCGACGCTCGTCATGACGCACGCGGTTGCCAATGCGGCCATGGGCGCCAGCTACATCGCGTGCGGCGCGGTGATCTACTGGTTTGGACGCCGCCGCCCCGACATGGGACCGAAGCCGTTGTTCCTGTCGCTCAGCATCGTGTTCGCGCTGTGCGGGCTGACCCATTTCAGTGACATCGCCACCATTTGGTTTGCAGTTTACGAAGTACAGGCCGTTCTCAAGGCGTCGGCCGCCATCGCGTCGGTCATCACCGTGTCCGTCCTGGCGGTGCTGGCCCCGCGTGCGCTCGACATCCCCAGTGTGGCGCAGTTGCAAAACACCAACGAGCAACTTCAGCGCGAGACGACCCAGCACCAACTGACCGCCGCCCGCTTGGCACGGCTGGCCAGCGTGGTGGAGCAGAATCCCAACATCATCATCATCACCGATGGTGAGGGGATGATCGAGTACGTCAACGGCGCCTTTGAAACCATGACCGGGTACAAGCGGGCCGACGCCATCGGCCGCAAGCCGTCGATGCTGGCAGCCGGAACCACGCCGCAGTGGGTCTACGACAACCTCTGGCACAGCGTCCGGGGACAGCAGGAATGGCGCGGCGAACTTCAGGACCGCCGAGCCGACGGCACGGAGTTCTGGGTGGCGTCGAGCATCGCGCCGCTGTGCGACGACGAGGGAGCGGTGAACGGCTTCGTCGCCATTCAGGAAGACATCACCGACCGCAAGGCCGCCGAGGACGAGATGCGGGTCGCCAAGCGGCAGGCCGAGATCGCCAACAAG
Source organism: Rhodospirillaceae bacterium (assembly GCA_041676205.1). GTDB lineage: Bacteria > Pseudomonadota > Alphaproteobacteria > Rhodospirillales > Rhodospirillaceae > Cauispirillum. The sequence continues at coordinate 5,360 of JBAYSM010000141.1, forward strand.
GCCAAGTCCGAAATGCTGGCCAACATGAGTCACGAACTGCGCACGCCGCTGAACGCCATCATCGGGTTTTCCGAGGTGATCATGCTGGAGGTGTTCGGCCCGGTCGGCGAGCCAAAGTACAAACGCTACGTCGCCGATATCAATTCGTCGGCGTGCCATCTGCTCGATATCATCAACGACGTCCTCGACGTATCGGCCATCGAGGCCGGCAAGTTGACGCTGTTCGAGGAACGTGTCGAGCTGATGCCGATCATCGAGGCGGCCCTCCGACTGGTTGCGCCACGGGCCGAAAAGCAGGAGGTGAGCCTGGATGTTGTCGCCGGGCCTCCGATCGACGTCGTGGTCGATCAACGACGACTCAAGCAAGTTCTGATCAACTTGCTCAGCAACGCGATCAAGTTCAGCTCACCGGGCGGGTCCATAAGGGTGTCGGCCCAATTGGAGTCGGACCGGACCTTGAAGATGATTGTTGCCGATTCCGGGATCGGCATGGACAGCGATGAACTTGACGTGGCGCTTCAGCCGTTCGGACAGGTCGATGGCTCGCTGCAACGTCGGCACGAGGGCACCGGCCTCGGCCTGCCCATCTGCATCGGTATCATGGAACGCCACGGCGGCGCCCTTTGGCTGGACTCGGCCAAGGGCAAGGGCACCACGGTCTATGCGGTACTTCCGGCGGTGCGCGTCTTCCCGGCGGGCGCGCCGGAAGCGGTGGAGTGATGGGGTTCAGCCATGCGATAATAACCTTGTTGAGACCCGGCGGGCGCACCGGAAGCAGTGGGGTGATGGGGTGATGGGGTGGAACAGCCCCAAAAGGCCGGAAGAAATATCATTCTTCTTCAACGGCTTAGGGAAAAAGATTGGCGGTGGAGGCAGTCGGGGGCGAACCAGTCTCGGAAAAATTACCCTGTTATCAGGGAAAATACTGGGGAAACCCGCCGAATTTGAGCCTGGGGACGACCGTGAGACTGATTTTCTGGCGGAATTCCTAGCGTCGTCGCCGCCAGAGCGATAACTATGAACAGGGAAACAGGCGCTCGAAACAGGGTACCGCTCGCGCAGATCAGCGAACGACACACAGCGCCATTGCCTCACGCCACAAAGCTCCAGAAGGAGGTTTTGCGCCCATGCTCCCGGGGCAGGCGGGCCACGTAGGCCTCGTGGGCTTCGACCGAGCCGAAGTCGGCGATTGACGATGCCAGCCCGGCGCAGTCCATGAGGTGACGCGCCGCGTGCTTGTAGCGGGTGGTCCGGCTTCTGGTCAGGGCGAAGTCAATCATCGCCCGCAACAGGAGCGTGGCCGCCAGGGGGTGCTTTTCCGCCAGGGCATCGGCGGCCGGGGTGAGGATGTCGTAGCGGTTCCCATCCATGTCGTTCGCGCGCTGCAAAACCAGCCCGGCGGCACGGTCCAGCGAGGGCCAGGAGGTCAGGAACGACAACGCCCGAAGGGCATTGTCAAACCCCGCCGCAAGATCAAGCGCGCGGTCCTCGGCCTCGATATCATCGAAGTCGGGAAGCCGCTTCAGGTAGGCCCGCAGATGCGGCGCCGACAAGAAGTGTTCAAAGCACGACCAGCGGTCATCCTGTGCCTCAGTGGCGCGGCCGAGTGCCTCGAGGGCTTCGATCCGCGCATCTTCCCAGTCAAAATTCGGCCTACCCCCGCTGATGTTTTCCGGGTGCTCTGCGGCCTCGATGGTCCGCAAGGCCTCGTCGGCCCGCCCTGCCGAAACAAGCCGTCGCGCAATGTCAGCGGCAATTTTGGGCACCTTGCGTGTCTGCTCGGCGTACTGGGCGATGAAGGCATCGACATCGCCCTGGGCATCGGCGATCTCCATAAGGGCAAGGCGCACCTTGCTGACCCTTGAGCGTTCGGCTATCTCGTCTGCAAAGATCGGCCCGGAAGACGACCAGCCTGTTTCCACCCGGTCCTTATCGGCAGGCCGTGTCACTGGCTGGTTTGACAACGCGATCATGCGCCGCTTCAGGTGGTCCAGACCCACCTGCCCCAACGCCGGGGTCAGAACCGTTATCAAGTGGTCGAACTGGCCATAGTCGTTGACGACCAGCGCATCAAAGGCCCGGTCCGCGAGCGGCATGGGATCCGCCTTGGCCGTGTCAGCAAGGGCGCCGAGGTCGTCGCAGGCGGTGTGGACAATCTCCATCACCGTCCCGTTGCTGTCGTCACAGCGCGCAAAGACCGAACTCGCCAAGGCCATGAACCGCCACATCAGCTCAAGCGCCTCGGCAGGGTCGGCTTTGGCCACCTGCTCGGCGATCGCCCGGCGCTGGGTTTCGAGATCATTGGCCAGGGGCTTGATGGTCTGCCAATCGACAAACGAGCGGGACCGCGCCAGCGTGTTCAACCGCTTGCGCACCTCCTTTGCCAGTTGCCCTGGACTTTGGGCGCCCGCCAACTCCATCCGCAGGCGCCGTTTGGTGGCCGCATTCCCGGTGCTGACCTCGATCAGCAACTCCGCCAACCGTTCCGCTCCGAGGGCTTCCAGGTTCTTTGCGTTGAGGGTTGTCTTGGAACTCACCGACCTATTCCCGTGTTGCGATGCCAGGGCAGAAGCGTACCGTAGTGCGGTCATGAGGTTACGTCCCCCCGAGTGGTGTAGCAGCGTGTGCCTGGGGATGATGACGCAGGGCGCGTAGCGCCCGGAGGCATTATCCCCAGGCGGTCCTCATTTTGGGGTGGTCATCGACGATCTTCGGTAAGGTTTGGATGTGAACTTCAACCAGACCAAAGGAACCGACGATGACCAATGACATGATGAGCCTTCGTGGGCTGCTGGAAAAGAGCGCAGATGCCGACCTGCTGCGCGAGATGATCGGCTTTGCCGCCGAGCGCCTGATGGCGCTGGAGGTCGAAAGCCTGACCGACGTCGGCCATGGCGAGCGCAATACCGACCAGCGCCTCGTCCACCGCAACGGCTACCGCGAGCGCGACTGGGAGACCCAGGCCGGGACGGTGGAGCTACGCATCCCGCGCCTGCGCAAGGGCAGCTACCTGCCGGGCTTCCTGGAGCCGCGCCGCATGGCCGAGAAGGCGCTGACCGCCGTCATCCAGGAAGCCTACATCCAGGGCATCTCGACCCGCTCGGTGGACGACCTGGTCAAGGCCATGGGCATGAGCGGCATCTCCAAGAGCCAGGTGTCGCGCCTGTGCGCCGAGATCGAAGGCAAGGTCGCGACCTTCCTCGACCGCCTGCTGGAGGGCGACTGGCCCCACATCTGGCTCGACGCCACCTATGTGAAGGTGCGCCAGGACGGCCGCATCGTGTCGGTGGCGGTGATCATCGCGGTGGGCGCCAACACCGCCGGGCGCCGCGAGGTGCTGGGCATGTCCATCGGCCCCAGCGAGGCCGAGACCTTCTGGACCGAGTTCCTGCGCACGCTGGCAAGGCGTGGCCTGCGCGGCGTCAAGCTGGTGGTCTCCGACGCCCACGAAGGCATCAAGGCCGCCGTCTCCAAGGTGCTGTGCGCCATTTGGCAGCGGTGCTGCGTCCACTTCATGCGCAACGTGCTGACCCATGCTGGCAAGTCGGGGCGCCGCGTCGTCTCCGCCTTCATCGGCACCGCCTTCGCCCCACGGTCATCGCATTTGGCCGAGGATGGATCTTGCGAAGTCGTTGGACCATCCTGAGCGTTTGCGTTTGCGGCGGACGGATATGTCGGGGCAGGCTCGATTGAGGACGTTGAGGGCGCGTTTGCGCAGGGTTGTCAGGTTCTCCGGGCCGTGATCCTTGCGGTTTCTGGCGCGGTCTTCGTCAAAAATGACGTCGAGCACCCAGTGCAGGCCGTTCTCGACGGACCAATGGGCTCGTGCGGCCTTCAGGTAATCCTTCGGGGCCAGGGCGCGTGACGAGACATGATAGTGCCGGGTGGTTGTGGTCTTGCCACGATGTTCGACGGTGGCTTCGATCATGCCCAGGCACGCCATGTCGGGCATCAGGACCGGTTCGGAACTGGCCGACTTGGGGCCGCGCAGCCAGTCCAGGTCATGGCTGA
>JBAYSM010000142.1:0-9362 GCA_041676205.1 Rhodospirillaceae bacterium
GACGCGTGGCGCACCGCCGCCGTGCTGCTCGGCAGCTTGACCCGCGATGAACTGCTCGACCCCGCCCTCCCCGGCGAGGAGGTGCTGTTCCGCCTGTTCCACCAGGAAAACCTGGGCGTGGCCGAGGCCAAGGCCCTGCGCTTTGGCTGCCGCTGCTCGCGCGAACGGGTGGAGATGACCCTGGCCTCCTTCCCGGCCGAGGAACTGGCCGACATGAAGCGCCCTGACGGCACCATCGGCGTGCACTGCCAATTTTGTGGCACCGAATACGCGGTCACTGAAACGGACCTCGACGCGTTGCGCGGGAACGGGCAAGAATAGCGCCGGTACCAACCCCCTTTTTCACCGAGGATCGTCCATGCGTTCCCTGTTGACTGCCGCCGCCCTGGCCGTTGCCGCCGTCGTCACCCTGTCGGCTTGCACCACCGAACCCCCGCCGGCACGCGCCTTTGCAGAGTTGCGCTTCACCAACCAGGCGCCGCTGTCCTTTGGTGCCCAGGGGCCGGAGATCATCAATAACTTCCGGCCGCCCATGGGCGATCCGCATGTTGAACACCTGATGCCGCTGCCGCCGGAAAAGGCCATCCGCACCTGGGTCGGCGACCGCTTGCAGGCCTCTGGCGTGGGCAACAACACCCTGCGCGTCACCATCAACAACGCGTCGGTCACGGAAACCCCGCTCGACACCAAGGGCGGGGTGCGCGGGTTCTTCACCGATCAGCAGGAACTGCGCTATGACGCCCGCGCCGACGTGGTGGTCCAAATCATCGACATGGAAGGCCGGGTTCGGGCCGAGGCGGTGTCCAACGTGTGGCGCTCCCGCACCCTGGGACAAAAGGCATCCCTGGCCGAGCGGGAACGCCTGTGGTTCGAGTTGGTCGAACGCCTGATGCTGGACCTCGACAGCCAGTTGACCACCGGCCTGCGCCAACATTTCCGCGAGTTCCTGATCTCTGGCTGACATCCCCGTCAAATTGGGGGGCTACTGCCGTCCCACGGGTGGTGTATAACGGTCCGTGGATAGGGAAAAGGAACCAGGGGGGATCCGGCGTGCACATTCTCATCGCCGACGACCATGAACTTTTCCGCGACGGGCTGCGTCTGGTTCTGAACGAACTGGGTTCAGACGTGGTGGTTGAGCAGGCCAGTTCCTATGACGAGGCGCTTCTCGCGGTAAACCGCAATGCAGAAGCCGGCAATCCGGTGGACGTGGTGCTGCTCGACCTGATCATGCCCGGCATGCCATGGACCGAGGGACTGGCCGCCATCGCACAAGCCGCGCCGGCAACGGCGGTCGTCATCCTGTCGGCGTCGGATGACCGCCGGTTGGTGCTGGAAACCGTGCGCCGGGGTGCCAAGGGCTTCATCCCAAAGACGTCTTCAAGCCGCCTGATGCTGTCGGCCCTGCGGTTGGTGCTGTCGGGCGGCGTGTACCTGCCGCCAGCAGTGCTGGACGACGGCGTCGACGTCAACGCCTTGTCGGCCGATCCCATGGCTCACCTGGACGTTGCGGCAATGGGCGGACACATCCGGGCCAGCAGTCCGGCCGCGCCCACCGCGGCTGCAGTGGCAATCGACCCGACAAGCATCCCCTTGACCCCGCGCCAGCGCGAAGTTCTTGCCCTGCTTGGCCACGGCAAGTCCAACAAGGAAATCGCCCGCATCCTCGACCTGTCAGAGGGCACGGTTAAACTCCACGTCACTGCCATCCTCAAGGCCCTGAACGTGAACAACCGCACCGGCGCCGTGGTCGCGGCCAGCAAACTCGGCCTGAGTACGATGGGCGGCTAGCGCATCGCCAGAGTGGGCATTGGGAAGTGAAGCGGGGAACCACCGAAGCACCGAGGAGTCACAGAGGTTTCGGTGTAGAGAACCGCGCGCAGCGCATTAACCCACGCGGGGATTTATTGCCTGCGGCGCCGTAGACCCGCGACCTCTGTGCCTCTGTGGTTCCCCCCGCTTCACTCCGCCATCTGATCCGATTTCCAGCCGTTCTCCATGGCGATCCGGACGGCTTGGGAGCGGTTTGCGGCATTCAGTTTGCGGTAGATGTTGCGCGTCTGGACCTTGATCGTGACTTCCTGGAGGTCCAGGACGCGGGCGATTTCCTTGTTGGTGCGACCGTCCACCACCATCCCCAGGATGGTGCGCTCGCGCTCATCCAGGGCGGCCAGCGGATTGCCATCGGCAAACGGGGCGGCGGGGCTGGCCGCGACAGGGCGCGGCGCATTAAAGGCAAAGGACGGGAAATACTTCTCGCCCGACAGAACCAACCGCAGAGCGTTGATCATCGCCGTGCTGCTCAGGGTCTTGGGCAGATACCCGGCGGCCCCGTGGTCGATTGCCCCCACCACGTCCGAGGCCTCCACCGATCCCGACAGAATCACCACGGGCGTTTTCGGAAAAGCGGCGACCATCATGTCGATGCCACGGGTGCCGAGCATTCCGGGCATCCGCAAATCCAGCAGGATGAGGTCCAACGGACCCTGGGTGCGGGCGGCTTCCAGCGCAGTATCGAAACAACTCGCTTCGATGACTTCGACCTCCGGGTCGAGCGCCTTGAAGAAAGGCATTAACCCCTGGCGGACCAGGGTGTGATCGTCAGCCAGCAAAAGCCGCATTGTCCGCACATCCCCCATTCCCCAAAGCGGGACACAGGATAAGGCCCCTTGAACCGTTGAGCAAGAGGTGCCGTCAGGCTGCTGTCTCAACCCACGGGCGCGGGGTCGGGCAGGTGAACCAAGGCGCGGACGTGGCGGGTAAGCTCGGCCAGACTGATCGGCTTTTTGAGAATGGCGGCCGTATGGTCCTGCAAATCCGCCGCCGCGCTCTCCAGGTGCCCCAAGTGCCCTGTCACCACGATGACCGGCAGGGTGGGCACGTGTTCCTGCATGCGCCGCACCATTTCGGCGCCGTCGCAACGCGGCATCCGCAGATCGGTGATGACCAGATCAGGCGGGTCGGAGAGGAACTTCTGATAGCCGTCCTCGCCGTCCCCGGCCGTCGTCACCCGGTATCCCATGCGGTCCAGATGGTCGGCCACCAACTTGGTTGCGAACGGCTCGTCATCGACCACCAGCACATGGATGAGCAGGGCGGACGGCTCCTCCTTATCATCGTCCGATGCCTCCGGCGCCGCCGCCGCACGCGCGGCGACGGGTTGCCGCGGCGGCGGATGCGCAAGGCCCTGGGGATGATCCGACGGGGCTTTGTTGTCGATCGGCAAGGTGATCTCGAACTGCGCCCCATCGACAAGGTTGCTCACCCGGAGCGCGCCGTTCATGCCCGCGACCAGACTGTAGCTGACCGACAAGCCAAGACCCGTGCCGGTGCCGACCTGTTTGGTGGTGTAGAACGGCTCGAAGATGCGTTCAATGATGTCTGGAGGGATGCCGCCACCGTTGTCGCTGACCCGAATCCTCAGGCGACCGTCGCCGCCGCTGGCCGAGCCTTCGACCATGATCGCGCCACGGAAACTGGACTCCTGGTCCTCGGCCCGCCACCGCTGCAACACCGCATCGCGGGCATTGGTCAGCAGATTGAGCAGCACCTGTTCCAGATGCACCGGACGGCCCCGCACGCCATGAGTGCCGATAGGATAGCGGGCGGTGATGGCGATGCCCTCGGCATAAAGCTGGGACTCGATCATGTTGACCGCCTGCATGATGCACAGGGCCGGGTCGAACACCTCGATCGCCTCTGGCTCCTTGCGGCTGAAGATGCGCATGTGGTCGATGATCTCGCCCATGCGCCCGGCTTGCGAACTGATGATTTCCAGCGTCGCCCTGCTGTCCGGGTCGGGGCCGCCGCCATCGGCGCGCTCCAGCAGGGCGCCTTCGGCCGCCATGCGGATGACGTTCATCGGCTGGCTGAGTTCGTGCGCCATGCCCGCCGCCATTTCGCCCAGGGTGGCGAGCTTGGCGGTCTGGATCAACTGGCCCTGCACGACTTTGGTGTCGGTGACGTCGCGCAGCACGGTCTGGGTTGCCGCCTTCCCGGCGTAGGTGATGGGCGACGATGACATTTCGGCATCGAACGGCTGTCCCGACAGGCGCAGCAGGCTAATCTCGGTGCGCTCTGTCGCCCGTCCGGTGTCGTGCATCCGGCGCAGGCGGACGGCCAGCATGTCACGGTGATCGGGATGGACAAAGCGCTCCAAGGACTGCGTGATGAGGTCGCCGATGGTGTTGGCGCGGGTGATCTGCACGGCTTGGCGGTTGGCGTAGACGATGATCCCGTCGACATCCACGATAATGCCGTCGAGCGACATTTCGGCCACCGCCCGGAACCGTTCCTCGCTTTCCTGAAGGGCCAGTTCGGCCTGACGGCGGGCGGTGATGTCCTGGACCACGGCGACGAATACCGGAGGCCGTTCCTGGGCCATATACTGCAACCGTACTTCGACCGGATAGCGCGAGCCATCCTGGCGTTTGTACAAGCTCTCGAACACCGTCGAGGTGCTGGGCCGCTGGCACAACGGGGTAAGCCGGCGGCGGAAGCTGTCGGCGGTCTCCAGCGGCATGATGTCCAGCGGCGTCATCTCGAACAGGTCTTCGGCCGAATGGCCCAGGTTCTGGCGCGCGCCTCGGTTCACCTGGAGGAAGTGCAACGTCTCGGCATCAAAGATGTACACCTCGTTGGCCGACTGGTCGATGATGCGGCCCATGCGGGTGATGGTCTGCTCGGCCTCGTGCTGGTGGGTCAGGTCGGTGCCGGTGCCGCGATAGCCCCGAAACCGCCCCCGCTCGTCGAACACCGGCGTACCCGAGGCGCTGACGTAGCGGGTCGAGCCATCGGGCAGGCCCAGGGAATAGCTGAACGCCCGGAATGGCCGGTGATGGCGCAAATCGTCCAGATGGACTTGCCAGCGCGCCGGGGCGTCCTGCGCATCGGCGCGGGAATCGAGGCGCGACCGCCCCAGATACCAGTCCGGGTCCGCGCCGATCAGCCGCCGGAATCCGTCAGAGACATAGGTGAAGGTGTGCGACTGGTCGGTTTCCCACAGCCAGTCCGAGGCCGATTCAGCGAATTCCCGGAACCGCGCCTCACTTTCGCGCAGCCGCCGAGTACGCTCGGCGACGGTGTTTTCCATGGCGTCCTGGACCTGCCGAAGGTGCGCTTCGGCCTCTCGCCGTTCTGCCACCTCGGCTTCAATCTGGACCTGTTGGGTGCTGATCAATAATTCGATATGGCGGCCCAACATCAAAAGCCCGGCATAGAGCACGGCCATGACCGCCGCCGTAGCGGCAACCAGACGCAGCACCGCCGTTTGCACCGCCGTCGAAACATGCGCCATGTCTTGATGGATGATCGCAATGCCGGTCACGCGGCCGGAGCCATCGCGCAGCGGTACATAGGCAGTCAGAACCTGCTCGGGGGTGACAGTGACGGGGTTGCCTTGATGGAGGTCGAGCATGTAGGAACGCTGCGCCCCCGGCCCGACCCACGGTATTCCGGCCAGCGCGCTTCGCGCCGCCTCGGCATTTCCGGTCGGATCTCCGGTGGCATCGGGGCGCGTCGACAACACCACCACGCCCCGCTCGTCGGCGACCGTCACTTCGACAATCGGCAGCATCCGGGCGGATGCGGCGATGGTGCGGCGAAACGTGTTCCCGGCCATCGCATCGCCGAGAACCGTCGGCTCCAGCAGGCCCGCAATGGCAAGCGCATCGCTGCGCGCGTCGTCGATCAGCGTGGTGGAGAGTTGCACCCGACTGAGGGCGCCCAATGCCACCGTGGCCGCGATGACCAGCACCAATCCCGCCAACGCGATGATGCGCAACGGCTGGACGCGGGGCAGCAGATTACCCCCGGCGGCGGGAAAGCTGCCGCTCTCTTCTGGAAGTGCCGTGCCGTCATCGCGGTGCATGGTTCCGACCTCCTACCGGAAGAAAGCGCGGTTGAGGGTGCCGACGCCGCCACTATACCGTTTTACGCGTCTTATACCATCCCGCCGAAGGCCCACCTCTTGCACCGGCTACCCCGCGCCAATACCGCAGTATTGTGGTGGTTCAAATGAAACCGGCTTCGTGTCACTCTAAGCCTGAAGGATAAAGAAAGCCTGCGCCTGACCTCGGGGAAAAGCGTGCCAGACGTTCTGCGAAATCATGACCGGGTACCGCCGGGGCAAGCGGCCCTTCCACTGGATGCCTTCGGCCTGCCGGTAGCCGTGATCGACCCTGATGGCAGGATCGGCGAGTGCAATGCCGCCTTCACCACGTTGGTCGGCGCCGATGCTGCGCGGCGCGGCGCGATGGTGCGGTCCCTTCTGGTCGACCGGGCGGACGGTGCCGGCATTGCCGAATTGGTTGCTGAAGGTTTGGCCGGAACACTGCCCCCCAGCGGCCATGCACGCATTATTCATACTGAAACAGCGATCAGCGAGCTTGCCTACACCTGGATGCCCCAGGCCCTCGGTGGCGCGGTCCTGACCCTGTGCGATCTGCCCGAATACCGCCGCTTCCAAGACTTTGCCGAGGCCGCGAACGACTGGTTCTGGGAAACCGACACCGAGCACCGCTTCGTGTTCGTCTCCACCCACGACCGCCCCGTGACCAATGGCGTGCCGCGCCGTGGCGTGGGGTCGGCGCGGTGGGAGATCGCCGACACCTCCGAGGACCCCGAGGGCTGGCGCCGCCATCGCGAGGACATGGACGCCCACCGCCCGTTCCGCAATTTCCAGTATTGGCTGACCATGGCTGACGGGGCGCGCCACCGCATTTCGGTTTCCGGCAAACCGATATTCCGACCCGACGGCGCGTTTCACGGCTATCGTGGCACCGCGACCGACATCACCCGGCGCAGTTCGGCCGAGGACCGCGCGCGGAGGGCCGAGACGCAGTTGCGCGACGCCATCGCGGCGATGGAGGACGGCTTTGTCATCTATGATGCCGACGACCGTTTCGTCCTGTCCAACGCGCGCTATGTCGATCTTTATCCAGGCATGGCCCACCTGTTCGTCCCAGGCACCCGGTTCGAGGATATCCTGCGCGGCGGGCTGGCTTGTGGTGCCTTCGTCCTGCCTCCCCACCAATCGCCCGAGGAGTGGCTCGCCAGCCGCCTGCGCGACCATTGGGAGGGCGTGGTCGGCCGCGAACAACACCTTGGCGATGGCCGGTGGGTGGCGGTCAAGGAGCGACGCACGGCCGAAGGCGGCGCCGTCGGCATCCGCACCGAAATCACCGAGCAGAAGCGGCGCGAGCAGTCGTTACGCGCCGCCGTCGAGGAGGCGCGTCTGGCCGACCGCGTGAAGTCTGAATTCCTGGCCAACATGAGCCATGAACTGCGCACGCCGCTCAATGCCATCATCGGCTTTTCCGAGGTCATGACGACCCAAATGTTCGGGCCGTTGGGCGACCCGCACTATGCCGACTATGCCCATGATATCCACACCTCGGGCTGTCACCTGCTGGCGGTAATCAGCGATATCCTCGACCTGTCGCGCATCGAGGCCGGAGAGTTGCATCTGGACCTTGCACCAGTCGCCTTGGCCGATCTGGTCGGCGATGCCTTGCGCATGGTGACGCCACGGGCGGACGACAAGGGGCTGGTCCTGACCAATGCCGTGGCCGGGATGGATCTGCCGGATCTGATCGTGGATGGCTTGCGCATCAAGCAGGTGCTGCTCAACCTGCTGTCCAACGCCGTCAAGTTCACGCCCTCCGGCGGCACGGTGCGTGTCGAGGCCCTGGTGCACCCCGACGGCGCCGTCGAGATCGCGGTGGCCGACAGCGGCATCGGCATGTCACCTGAGGATCTGGACGTTGCCATGACCCCATTCGGGCAGGTCCAAAGTGCCTTCTCGCGCCGCTATCAGGGCACCGGGCTGGGCTTGCCCATTGCCGCCCGCCTGATGGAAGCCCATGGTGGCCGCCTGGACCTTGTCAGCGTCCGAGGCCAAGGCACGCGGGCCAGCCTGGTATTTGCGTCCGAGGCACCGGCGGGAGATAAAAAATGAACATCGCATCGCTGCTCGACCGGACCGCTCGCGTCCATGCCGACCGCCCGGCGGTGGCGCTGGGCGCACATGATGTTCTGACCTACGGGCAGATGGCCCGGCGGGTCGGGGCATTGGCCGCCACACTGCGCGGCAGCCTTGGCCTCGCCCCCGGCGACCGGGTGGCGATCTTTGCCCACAACACCCCGGCCTATGTGGAATCCCTGTTCGCCATCTGGCATGCGGGTCTGGTCGCCGTGCCGATCAATGCCAAGCTGCACCCGCGCGAGGCGGAGTGGGTGTTCGGACACTCCGACGCCCGTGTGGTGTTCGCCACCCCGGATCTGGCCCCCGAGGTCGCGGACGCGCTGGTCATCGACATGACCAGCACCCGCTATGCCCGCATGGCCGAGGGCACCCCCATGCCGCTGGAGTCCCGCCAGCCCGATGACCTGGCGTGGCTGTTTTATACGTCGGGCACCACCGGGCGGCCTAAGGGAGCGATGCTCAGCCACCGCAACCTGATGGCCATGACGGCCTGCTACTTCATGGACGTCGACAACATCGGACCCGACGACTGCCTGATCCACGCCGCGCCCATGTCGCATGGGTCCGGGTTCTACATCCTGCCCCACGTCGCGGCGGCGGCAAAACAGGTCATCCCCGACAGCGGCGGGTTTGATCCGACCGAGGTGGCGGCCCTGCTGGGGGCGCATCGCGGAGCCTCGATGTTTGCCGCCCCGACCATGGTGCATCGGCTGATTGCCTCACAGGCGGTGCACGAGGCTGATCTGTCGGGCCTCAAGACCATCATCTATGGCGGCGGGCCGATGTATGCCGAGGACTGCACCGCCGCACTCTCCTTGCTGGGACCGAAGCTGGCGCAAATCTACGGCCAGGGTGAAAGCCCGATGACCATCACCGCGCTGTCCAAGGCCCACCACACCGACACCGCCCACCCGCGCCACGCCGCACGGCTGGCCTCGGTCGGCGTACGGCAGGCAATGGTCGAGGTGCGGGTCGGCGGTCCCGACGATGCCGCGCTGCCCCCCGATACGGTGGGCGAGGTTCTGGTGCGTGGCGAAGCGGTGATGCTCGGCTACTGGAAGAACCCCGAGGCCACGGCGGAAACCCTGCGCAACGGCTGGATGCATACCGGCGACCTGGGGGCGATGGACGCTGACGGCTTCCTGACGCTCAAGGACCGCTCCAAGGACGTCATCATCACTGGCGGTAGCAACGTCTACCCGCGCGAGGTCGAGGAAGTCCTGCTGACCCACCCGGCCGTGGCCGAAACCGCCGTCATCGGCGTGCCCCACCCCGACTGGGGCGAGGAAGTCGTCGCCTTCATCGTCGCCACCACCCCGGTCGAGGCACCGGAACTGGATGCGCTATGCCTGAACGCCATTGCCCGCTTCAAAAGGCC
>JBAYSM010000143.1:0-9322 GCA_041676205.1 Rhodospirillaceae bacterium
AAAGGATATTGTGCTGGCGACGGACGGTTCCTCGTACAGTTTTCAGGCGGCGCGTTTTATCGCGCAATCGGGGCTGCTGCCCGATGGCGGGGTTGTCAGGGTTCTGCATGTGATGGCCAACTTGCCCGCCCGGGTGAGCCGTTTCGTGGATGCCGAGGCGATCCAGGAATGGTATGGGGAGGAATCCGCCAAGGTGTTGAAACCGACGGCCGAGATCCTGAGCCAGGCCGGCGTGCCGCACGTGGTCGATTCCCGGATCGGTTTCGCGCCCCAGGAAATCACGCGCTACGCCGACGAGGTCGACGCCCACATGATCGTGATGGGCGCGCATGGCCGGGGCGTGCTGCTGGATGCGGTGATCGGATCAGTCGCCGGCCGGGTGCTGGCCTTGACGCATCGGCCGGTATTGCTCATCCAGCACCCGGGAGATGATCAGGATCAGACCCGGTAGTTGTCCAGGCCAGTCGGTCGCGTCATGTATCGGCTGGCTGTTCGTAGCCGGCGAATTATCAGTGGCGGCGGTCTTCCCGACCCGGCCGGCCCGGTTCCTGGCGATCCCGGCCTTGGCGCCCCGGGACTTCGGCGCGCGGTCTTTCCTCCGGTCCGCGCCGCCATTGGCCGGGGCCGGCGTCCGGGCGTCCCGGACCAGGACGTCCCGAGGCCTGGAACTGATCATGCGGCCGTTCGCGGAATTCCCTCTGAGGCCGGTCGGGCTGTGCGGTCCGGCCGGCGCCCGCCCGCCACGATTCCGGCGCTTGTCGAGGTGCGTGCATTTCCTGGCGGGCAGGCGGGCGTGATCCGTCGGTACGGTGGATGTCGCGCGGGCCGGGACCGCCGGCATGCATGGGCCTGTTTCTGTCCGGCTCAGGCCGTCCCGGCGCATTGGCCGGATGTGGCTGATGCGCGTAGGCGCGTTGCCCGGGCGTCGGTCGGGTCGCCATGCCGCCCTGGCCGCCGCTGTAGCTGACGCGTCGCCGGTCCGGAGGGGCGTTGTGGATCACCGTCTTGTCCACGTAGACGGTGCGGACGTGGGTGATGTTGACGTTGGTGACGGCCCGGTTGTAGTAGAAATTCCTGCCCCGCCAATGACCACCGACATAACCCACGCCGAAATAGCCGAACCCGTAGTCGATGCCGCCATAGAAGCCGACTTTGGGGCCCCAGTAGCCGTTGTGCCAGCGGTAGTAGCCGTCGGACCAGCCCCACCAGCCGGGGGTCCATAGCAGCCCGATGGCGGGAGGGACGAGCCACGCGCCGTCGATCCAGTAGTAGCCGTCCGGTCCCCAGGCCCAGTAACCCGGAGTCCAGATGTAGCCGGGACCGGGGGCGACCGGCTGGATCATTTCCGGCAAGGGCGGCGGGGCCAGGGTGATCGCCACGCCGACGTTGACGGCGGCGGCCGCGGACGTCGGCAGCGTCAGCAGCGGGGCGGCCGCCATGCTCGCGGCCAAGGCGAGCGACATGGCGCGCAGGCGGGCGGCCATGCCGGTTTTCGATGTGTTCTGGATGACTTTCATGATCCGTATCCCGCTGATTTCCCGATGGTCCGGCACTCAAACCCAGTTTAGGGTCGGAGTGTCGGATAAATTCCAAGAATTCAAGGAGATAGGTTGCGATTTGTGAATGGGAAAATCCCGCTACGCATCCAGGCAGGACGTCCGGGCGGTTTTTCGCAAGCGGCCCAGGCTCAGCGCCACGGCCATCGCCGTCGCCGCCACCGCGACCCACAGGCTCAGTCGCACCGCCGGTTGTTCCATGGACACGCCGCCTTGGACATGCATGGCCAGCAGCACCCCCACCAGCGCCGTCCCCAGGCACTGGCCGAATGTGCGCATGATGGCCAGCACGCCCGAGGCATAGCTGCTGTGCTCGCGCGAGACGTTCGACAGCATTTCCCGGTTGTTGGGACTCTGGAAG
Source organism: Rhodospirillaceae bacterium (assembly GCA_041676205.1). Taxonomy (GTDB): domain Bacteria; phylum Pseudomonadota; class Alphaproteobacteria; order Rhodospirillales; family Rhodospirillaceae; genus Cauispirillum. Next base: position 1,918 of record JBAYSM010000143.1, read on the forward strand.
CAGCCGAAGCCGATCCCGCACAGCAGGCAACGCGCCGCGATGTCCCAGACCTGTGGCTGTTCGGGCAGCCAGACGAGCGACACCTGGCCGGCCAGCAGCACGCACAGGCCGATGGTGGAGATCACAGCGGGCGACATGCGGTCGGCCAGGCGTCCCGCATGGGGCGCGACCAGTACGATGCCCACCGGCCACGGCGTGAACAGCAGCGCGGTTTCAAAGGCACTGTAGCCGTATACATTCTGGAACAGAAACGGCAGGGCGACGAAGGTGATGCCTTGCGCCACGAACGAGGTCATCGAGGTCAGCGCCGCCAGCGAGAACCGGGCTGACGCAAAGATCACGGGGGGCAGCAGCGGGTGCCTCGCATGGCGCATGCGCCACACAAACCCCGCGCCGGCGAGCAAGGCGACGAGGGCGTACCAGCCGCCTCCCGGCATCGTGACGTGGTTGGCTGTCATGATCAATGCGCCCAGCAGCACGGCGGAGAGCCATGCTCCCGGGGTGTCGAAAGGCCCGTGCGCGGCCCTCGGTCCGGCGGGAATGGTCTTCATGCCGACCGCCAGAGCCATCGCGCCGGGGACGATGTTCAATGCGAACAGCCATTGCCAGCCCCAGGCATCGAGCAGTGTGCCGCCGACGATCGGCGCGATGGCGGTGCTGGCGGCGATCAGCAGCGCATTCAGGCCCAGTATCCGCCCAAGCAGGCGGCCAGGGAATGCCGATCGCAAGATGGCCGGGCCAATGCTGACCACCGCGGCTCCGCCGATGCCCTGCAGCACCCGCAAGACGATCAGCGCATAGGCGTCGGACGCCAGCGCGCAACCCGCCGACGCCAGGGTGAACACAGCCAGGCCCGGCAGGAACAAAGGGCGAAACCCGAAACGGCCAGCGAGCGCGGCAAAAATGGCCAGCGTCATGGCCACGGACAGCAGGTACGCATTGGCGAACCAGACGGCGACCGACGGCGCGACCCGCAGCGCATCCGCCATTTTCGGCAGGGCGATGTTGACCACGGATCCGTCGAATACCACCATGACGGTGGAAGTCATCAGCGCCGCCATGACGGCGGCGCGCTCGCGGCCCGGCAATCCTTCGTCGCCGGGCTTGTCGGTCAATAATTCCATGGTGTTTCGCCTCGCTATCGTTCGATCCATGGAAAAAATGTAATCGCGATGCCGACCGGGCGGAAGACGCATCATTTACAGTTATACATTGCATGGTACGCCGCATGTCGCATCCGGCGCCGAACCCGCTTTCATCCGGGCACCAGGCCCGCCTCCTATGTCAGAACCCGATTTCAACCTGCTGGTGGCGCTCGATGCACTGTTGGCCGAGGGCAGCGTGGCCGGCGCGGCGCGACGAACCGGCCTGAGCACTTCCGCCATGAGCCGGACTCTGGGCCGGCTGCGCGCCACGACCGGCGATCCATTGCTGGTCCGGGCGGGGCGCCAGATGGTGCCGACTCCTCATGCGCAGGCGATCCGTGAGCGGGCACGCGATGCGGTGCTCGAAATCCGGACACTGCTGTCGCCTGCGGTGTCCGAACTGGATCCATCCACCCTGGACCGTATTTTTGTCATACGGGCGAACGAGGGGTTCGTCGAGGCCTTCGGCCCGGGGCTGATCGCGGCCGCGGCCGGCGAGGCACCGCGCGTCAGCCTGCATTTCGCTCCGAAGATGGAGAAGGATTCCCGCTATCTGCGAGAAGGGCGGGTCGATCTGGAGATCGGAGTCGTGGAAAACATGGGGCCGGAAATCCGTCTGCAAGCCCTGTTCCGCGATCATTTCATCGGTGTGGTCCGGGCCGGACATCCGCTGCTGTCCAGTCCGGCCGTCACCGCCGGGCAGTACGCCTCGTATGGACATGTGGTCGCTTCGCGCCGGGGACGCGCCCATGGTCCGGTCGACGATGCGCTGGCGGAACTGGGCCTGGCCCGCAAGGTGGCCAGCGTGGTTCCCGGCTTTCCGGCGGCATTGGCCGTGGCCATGGCGTCGGACCTGATCGCGCTGCTGCCCGCTTCGTATCTGCCGGCCCCACCGGCGGGCGGGAAAGCCGGGCAGGCATTCGGGACGTTCGAGCTTCCCGTGCCGACCCAGGTCATCACGATTTCACAGATGTGGCATCCCCGCCTGGAGATGGATCCGGCGCACCGCTGGCTGAGGCAGCTGGTGCGCCGGACGTGCGGAGAAGGGCGGGCTGACGGAGATTGATGCGGGGCGTGGTGACAGACAGCCCGCACAGTGTGGGTTTTTAGAAAAGCTGGCGAGGTTTTATGTCTTCGTCACGTCTGGGCATAGATCGGAATCGCAGTCGGGGGCCGCCATGAAGGGAGCGGCTGCTGGTTTCGAGTGATGTTGGGCGACTGTTGTTCAGCTTCAAATTCTGGGCCGGCTCAAAGGACGGACGGGCTCAGGTTTGCCGAGAAGCTCGACCAGTCGCGACTCGCTTGGTGAGAGGTCATACCCGCGTCGTTGCGAGATCATGAACGTAAGCGAACCGATGTGCCAGGCGCGTCGTTCAAGTTCGACGAGTCGTCCACTTGCCAGATCATCTCGAACGAGGTGCCGTGGCAAGTGCCCCCAGCCGAGACCGGCGTTCAGAAGATCGCGCTTGGCGCCGAGATCGTTGACCAGCCACTGGCGCTTGCCAGCGACACCCTGTTGGGTCCTTTCCGCTCCCAGCTGGTTGTCCGTAACGACGATCTGGACATGTCTGCCAAACTCGTCCATCGGGATGGGTTTCGGTGTCGAGGCGAGAGGGTGTGCAGGTGCACATACCGTCACCATCTCCGTCTCGGACAGCCAGTGGCGTTCTATGGCATCCGGGTTCGCCTCAGGTACGTTCGCTATCGTGACGGCCAGGGCACAAACCCCTTCGAGCACTAGGCTCTCGCCGCCTTGCATGGTCGTGATTCGCAAGTTGATCACTGCGGTGGAGAATTCCGCTTGCAGCGTCCGCAGGCAGTCGATCAGGCGGGCGCGTGGGAAGTAAGCGTCGATCGCAACTGAAACCTGCGGTACCCCGGTTCTGGCGATTGAGCTGGCACGGTTCTTCATCTCTTCCGTGCGTGAGAGCACTGCCCGCGCATCCGGCAAAAGGCTTTGCCCCGCTGCGGTGAGCTGCGCCTTCCGTGTGTTTCGCTCGAACAACTCGACATCGAATGCGCTTTCCAGCGCCTTGATTGCATGGCTGATGGCGGACTGTGCGCGCCGGAGCTTGCGCGCCGCATCCGAAAAACTTCCCTGATCGCATACCGCGACGAATGCACGCAGTTGGTTGATGGTGACGTTATCGAGCATGATTAATCTAAAAAATAGATTGAAATAAGAAATTTTTCGTCAATTGAATTGATTAGTCAAGGGCTCTAGACTGGTTCCTAGTTTCAACAGAGGACGCCGATCTGGCGACACATCATGGACAGACTGAGTGGAAAGACCGCCGTGAGGAGGGAATGAAGGTCTTCGCCCCGATGAATCCGCTCCAGCGCATGGCTGAACCAGTGGAGCCCGCGGCGGCCGCTGTCTTTCTCGCGTCGCAGGACAACAGCTTCATGACGGCCAGCGAGATCGCCGTTGATGGTGGTCTGGCGCAACTCTGACACCCCACGCCCGGCTGCTCACTGCAGCGGTCCGGCCGGGCAAACTCCCCAAAGGAAAATCACATGGAACACTCCCTCACAGGAAAAACGGCTCTCGTTACCGGAGCATCGCGAGGCATTGGCCGTGCCATTGCCGAACGTCTTGCAAAGGATGGCGCGACGGTCGCGTTGACCTACAACGCCAGCAAGTCTGGCGCAGACGACGCGGTCGCGGCCATCGAGAAAGCAGGAGGCATTGCGTTCGCGCTCCAGGCAGACCTCGTTGACCCGGCGACCGTCCCGACCCTGTTCTCAAGGCTCGACGATGAGTTCACCAATCGGAACGGAAGCAAAACCCTCGACATTCTGGTCAACAACGCTGGCAATTCCGGCTGGGTTGGCTTTAAAGATGCGACGCCGGACAGTTGGGACACTCTGATGGCGGTCTACGCCCGGGCGCCCTTCTTCATCGTCCAGGCCGCGCTGGATCGTCTCGCCGATGGTGGACGCATCATCAACATCTCTTCCGCCGCCGCCACGAAACCCGTGACAGCCGCGCCTGTCTATTCGATGGCCAAGGCGGCCATCAACACCCTGACGCATGCGCTCGCGTCTGAGCTGGGGCCGCGCGGAATTACCGCGAACGCCGTTGCGCCGGGCTATACGCGAACGGACGCGAATGCCGCCTTCCGAGAAAATCCCGAACTCGTGAAGGCGGTCGAGGCCGAAATCGCGCTGGGACGCTTTGGCGAGCCTTCGGAAATCGCCACTGTCGTGGCGTTCCTGGCTTCCGATGAAGGCCACTGGGTGACCGGCCAGACGATTGAGGCGAGCGGTGGCTACAAGCTCTAATCTCGCCCAAGAACCCAAGGAGAATATATGAGTTACGCGATTATCGGCTTTGGCAAGATTGGCCATGCGCTTGCCAAAGCGTTTGCCCGCAATGGCATCGAGGTGTCCGTTGCCACCACGCGCGACCCGACAAGCTTCGCATCCGATGCGGCCGCAGTTGGGCCCACGATCATTCCCAAAACCCTGGCGGAGGCCGTCAAGGCCGACGTCATCTTTCTGGCTGTCCGTTTCGAGTCGCACCCGGAGGTCGCGAAGATGCTGCCCAACTGGAAGGGGAAGACCATCATCGACGCGATGAACACGTTGGCCCCGCTTGAGGAACTGGACGGTCTCCCATCCTCTGCAGTCGTCGCGAAGGCGTTCACCGGAGCCGGTCTGGTGAAAGGCTTCAACCATTTGGCCGCCGCCGTCCTTGCCCAGGACCCGGCCGTGCACGGTGGCAGGCGAGTTGTATTCCTGGCAAGCGACGATGGCGGCACAGTAGCGCCGGTGGCCGCTCTTGCCGGGCAGCTTGGTTTCTCACCCGTCAATCTTGGGGCGCTTGCCGAGGGTGGCGCGCTTGTGCATGCGCGGGACGGGGCCTGGGGGCCTCTGATCTTCCAGGATCTGTTCACGAAGGAGTCGTGAGCGATGTGAGGCCATTATGGCAAGACCGTGATTACCCGATCGAACCTGTATGGGCCCACTATCGACAAACGACTCCGCACCCCTGACGTGGCTTGCAGCATCCGAAGCCGAGGTGGCAAAGCCGGAGGGCTGACCATTCATCGAACGGAGAGAGATTTTATACATATCGAACTCAAGGGCCGCAAGGCGATCGTGACCGGTTCCACTGCAGGCATTGGCCGTGCAATCGCCGAAGAGATGGCGCGTGCGGGCGCGGCGGTTGTCGTCAACGGGCGCACACAGAAGCGGGTCGACACCGCATTGCGCGAGATACGCGCCCTGTTGCCGGATGCCGAATTGACTGGCGTGGCGGCGGATGTCGCCACTGCAGAAGGATGTGCCGTGTTGTTCGGCCAGACGCCGGATGCGGATATCCTCGTCAATAATGCCGGTACTGCACACCCGAACGATTTTTTCGGGCAGGACGACGGTGAATGGCTGGATTTGTTCCAGCTTAACGTCATGAGCGGGGTGCGCACCGCGCGCCATTATCTGCCGAAGATGATGGCGCGCGGCTGGGGACGGGTGGTGTTCGTCAGCAGCGAATCCGGGCTGAACATCCCGAAGGAAATGATCGACTACGGCGTTACCAAGACCGCGATTCTCGCTGTCTCACGCGGACTGGCGGAACTCGTTGCCGGAACGGGTGTCACCGTCAATGCCGTATTGCCCGGACCGACGAGGTCCGAGATTCTATCCAATTGGATGGAATCGACTGCGCAAGAGCGGGGCATCACACGGGAGCAGGCCGAGCAACAGTTTCTGAGAACTGCACGTCCCACGACGCTGATCAACCGATTCGCTACAACTGAAGAGGTCGCGAACATGGTGGTATATGCCTGCTCAGAACAGGCTTCTGCGACCACTGGAGCCGCACTGCGAGTCGATGGAGGCGTCGTTCGTTCGATTGCCTGAACTATGAAGAGTGGTAGCTTGACAGCTACCAAGGGGTGAATCGGCCCATGCGCTTCAGCGTTCACGCACCGTTTCAACCGAAAAAAGGCCGCTAGTTAAGCAGCCTTTTTTCACAGCACGGCGGATGGCCAACTTTTCCGTAAAACCTGGCCATCTTTTCCGAAATCCAACACATCTCAAACGTCGATGTTCCCCGCCTGCAGGGCATGGGTTTCGATGAAGGCGCGGCGCGGTTCGACGTTGTCGCCCATCAGGGTGACGAAGATCTCGTCGGCGGCGATGGCGTCCTCGATCTGCACGCGCAGCAGGCGTCGCACGGTCGGATCCATGGTGGTTTCCCAGAGCTGTGCCGGGTTCATTTCCCCCAGGCCCTTGTAGCGCTGCTTGCTGATGCCGCGTTCGGCCTCGGCGCGCAGCCATTGCATGACCTCGCGGAAGTCTGAGACGGGCTTTTCCTTGAGCTTGTCGCCGGTGCCCCGGCGCACGACGGCGCCTTCGCCCATCAGGCCCAGGAAGGTCTTGGCCGTGCGGGCCAGGATGGCGTGGTCGCCGCCGCGCACGAAATGGCGGTCGAACACGCTGACGCGCATATTGCCGAAGTGCGGGCGGATGACCGCCAGGCGCCAGGCTTCCTCGATGTCGTCGAATTGGGCTTCCACGTGGACGCCGTGGGGATTGGCCGGATCGCGCAGGGCCTGTTCCAGCGCGGCGGCGCTGGCGCGGGCGGCGGCCTCGTCCACCAGGCTGAGCTGAACGCCCTCTGCCATGGCCGACAGGGCCTCGGCGTCCAGCGTGCGCGACAGGCGGGCGATGACCGAATCGGCGGTGACGTACTGGCGTGCCAGGTTCATCAGGGCGTCGCCCGAGATCGGCGTGGCGCCGGCGGCGGGCGTGAGCTCCGTGTCCTTGAGCGCCAGCTGCAGCATGAACTGGGCTTCCTCGGCGTCGTCCTTCAGATAGCGTTCCTCGCGCCCGACCTTGACCTTGTAGAGCGGCGGCTGGGCGATGTAGACGTAGCCGCGCTCGATCAGCGCCGGCATCTGGCGGTAGAGCAGGGTCAGCAGCAGGGTGCGGATGTGGGCGCCGTCGACGTCCGCGTCGGTCATGATGATGATGCGGTGATAGCGCAGCTTGTCGATGTTGAAGTCTGGTCCGATGCTGGTGCCCAGGGCGGTGATCAGGGTGGTGATCTGTTCGCTGGAAAGCAGCCGGTCGAAGCGCGCCTTTTCGACATTCAGGACCTTGCCGCGCAGCGGCAGGATGGCCTGGAACTTGCGGTCGCGGCCTTGCTTGGCGGAACCGCCCGCCGAGTCGCCCTCGACGATGTAGAGCTCGCACAGGGCGGGGTCCTTTTCCTGGCAGTCGGCCAGCTTGCCGGGCAGGCCGGCGCCTTC
>JBAYSM010000144.1:0-9319 GCA_041676205.1 Rhodospirillaceae bacterium
ACCGGCGGCATCGTCAAGGTGCTGATGGACATTTCGGACGCCAAGACCCACGCGCTGGCCCTGGCTACCAAGTCCGAAGTTCTCGAAACCACGTTCGAGGCGATGGCCCAGGGCGTGTGCGTGTTCGATGCATCCATGAAGCTGGCAGCCTGGAACCACCGGTTTGGGGAACTGACGGAATATCCGGCTGACCTGCTGGACATCGGCACGCCGCTCGACGCCCTGACGGAGATCGACCGGGACCGCCGGGTCTCCGCCCTGCCGGTCAACGCCAACGATGCGGCCACCCCCGCCAATTCCACGCCACGGGAGATTATCCTCCCGTCCGGCCGCGTTCTGGAGGCGCGGCACAATCCGCTGCCGCGTGGCGGGTTCGTGGCGACTTTCACCGACATCACCGCCCACCATCAAGCCGAGGTCGCCCTCCGCCACGGCCAGAAAATGGACGCCGTCGGCCAGCTTGCCGGGGGCATTGCCCACGAGTTCAACAACATGCTGACCGCCATCGGGGGCTTTGCCCGGATGGCCCAGCGCACGCCCGACAACGTGCCCCGCGTGACCTTGTGCCTGGGCGAGATAACCAAGGCGGCCGACCGCGCGGCGCAGTTGACGTCCCAGCTTCTCGACTTCAGCCGCCGCAGTGACCGCGACAGCCGGGTGCCGCTGCACCTCAAGACCCTGACCCGCGACCTGTCCAACTTCCTGCGCCCGCTGATGGGCGAGCATGTCGATGTCGAAATCACGGTCCATGACGCCGACCTCGTGGTTTTGGCCGACCAGGCCAAGCTGACCCAGGCCATCGTCAATCTGTGCATCAATGCGCGCGATGCCATGCCGACCGGCGGGACGATCGCCATCGACGTGGCCCCGACCGATCCCGAGGATGACTTCGCCAGCCGCCATCCCGCACTGACGGCGCAGTCATTCGCCTGCCTGCGGGTCCGGGACTGCGGAACAGGCATCGACCCCGACGTTCTGCAGCGCATCTTCGAGCCGTTCTTCACAACCAAGGAACAGGGCAAGGGCACTGGCCTCGGCCTGCCGATGGTGTACTCCACCGTCGAACAGCTTGGCGGAGCGGTGGAGGTCGAAACCCAGATCGGAAGCGGATCGGTGTTCTCGCTGTACCTGCCCCGCGTCGCCGATGCGCCGACCTTCGCCGACCCCGGCGACCTTCCCGCCGTGATCGACGGCGCCGGCATCACGGTGCTGGTGGCCGAGGACGAGGACGTGGTGCGCGAACTCATCACCATGACCCTGCGCGATGCCGGGTTCAACGTCATCGCCGGGCGCAACGGGGCCGAAGCCGCCGTGCTGTTCGAACGCCATGGCGAGGACTGCGCGGCGCTGATCACCGACGTCGTGATGCCTCAGTTGGACGGCACGACCCTGGCTCGCCGCCTGCTTGAACGAGCGCCCAACATCAAGATCGTCCTGATGTCGGGCTACGATACCAATGACGAGGCGGCCACCCTGGCCGCCGCACCGGGACGCCGCTTCCTGCGCAAGCCCGTGGTGCCCGACGCCCTGATCGCAACCCTGCGCCTGTTACTCGATGAAGACGAGACGGTCCAAGAGGAGGATTTCGTCCCATGAACGCGGTCGACCCCGGTGTTGAAGCCGCCGCCCCGCAGCCCTGTGCCGTCCCGGCCGACTTCCACACCGCCGAGGCCCGCCGCCTGATGGCGGACCTGTTGGAGCCGTTCCTGGCCGAACACGACGCGACCCCATTGGAATTGTTGCACAACCCGCGTCTGCAACAAGCCCTGGAGGGTAGCGCCATCAAGCGCATCGCCATCCAGAAGGTCGCTGAAATGCAGGCCACAGCGGCGGGCGTCAGCGTCGCCCAGCGCAGCCAGGAACTCGAAGCCTTGATCAAGGCGGCGTATGCCGACACCCGCCGCCGGTTCAAGGCGTCCGGCGCCGACGCCATGACGGCAGGGTCCTGCGGCGCGGCCATAACCGCCGCCCGCCGAAGCGCCCCCGGCGCGGATGGCGACTTCGCCGCCATGGCAGTCATGGCGGCCACCTTGGCGACCGGCAAGACCCACGCCGACAAGATCGACCGCCTCGTAACGTTTTGCGAAGAGGCTGGAGACGAGCTTCAACGCGGCTATGCGGATGCCCTTTTAGGCGAACATCTGGCCGCGCCAGGCGTGTTTCGCGCCCTTTGGGGAAATTCCGGCAGCCTCTCCGAACTGTTGGGCGATCTAATCGACCTAATGCTTGGGGACACGCCAAAGGAAAAACCGACGCCGGTGATCCTTCGCCGCCTTCAAGGCCTGTGCGCAGCCAACCCCATGAGTGCGACGCGGGAGGGGCTGGTCGATAGCCTCGTGCGTGAACTCAAGGGCGCCGATCGCCTCGTGCCCATGGTCAAGGACGACCTGCTGGGCCAGAAAACCATGCTGATGGAGCTTCTGGCCACCGCCGAAGTTGCCCAACGCCTCAAGCGCAGCGAGGGGTTCATCGGCGGACGGCGAACCCATGACGCCCTGGACCGCCGCGTGGCGCGGCTGGTCAGCGGCGACAAGTTGCACGAGCTTTTGCGCGGCAAATCGTTCATGGACAAACTGCGCGACCTGTTCCGCCTTCAAGCCGCCATTGCCGCGACATCATCCACCAAGGCCATCGACGACTACATCCTGTTCCTGCTCGAAGGGCGCGACTTCCTGGGCCGCGTGCTCGATTGCTCCGATATTCCCGAGGGCCGCCTCGGCCTGCTCGGTGAATTGCAGGGGCTGGTGCTGGCGTCCACCCTGACGCGGGCAAAGCGCAAGGAACTGGCCGTCACGCTGGACAAGGGACAGCACGACTTCCTCAAGACCACCTCCATCCTCGCGCCGCTGCGCAAGCCCAAGCCCACCGTCGCCGCCGTGCTGCATGTCGCCGACCTGCTGGCGCAGGGGGCGTTCACCGTCGGCGCCTGCTCCGCCGAGGCGCGCGACATGGTTATCCGCCATATCCGGCACCGCGATTTCGTGCGCAAGTACGTCGAGGGCCAGGACGTGGTGGCCGAGGGCGACGAAAAGCCGATGGTGGCCGAACGGGTGGCCGCCTTGGCCGAACGCCTGCAAAAAGCCGGCATTCCGTTCGTGGACCTGTCGCGTCTGAGCGTGTTGGTGGCCGAGGACGAGGAAAGCGCCCGCGCCTATATCGAAATGGTGCTGACCGACATGGGCATCACCAACATCATGCTGTGCGGCGACGGGCGTCAGGCGCTCAAGGTGTTCCAGGATTTCGAGGATGGCGTGGACCTCATCATCTGCGACTGGATGATGCCGCGCATGTCGGGCCTGGACTTCCTCAAGCAGGTGCGCAGCGTGCGGCCCCACCTGCCGTTCCTGATGGTCACGGCCCTGGCGACCATGGAAAACGTCGAACTGGCCCTGGCCCACGACGTCACAGGGTACATCGCCAAGCCGTTCCCCCCCGAGCAACTGGAGGAGAAGATCCTCCTGCTGGTCAGCCGGTCCATCGACGGCGGCGACGCCGCCAAGTCCCCGGCCAAGGAGGAAGCGCCCCCGGCGTAGTCACGGCGGCTTGATCCGGGGCGCGGCGTGCTCCACATTCGCATGGTTCCAATTTCACCCACGCCGCACCGGATCCCCATGCTCGCCGTTCTGTCCCCCGCCAAGTCGCTGGACCTCGACCCAGCCCCACCAACCGTTCCCGACAGCCAGCCGCAGTTTGCCCCGCACACCGCGGCGCTGGCCGAACGGGCGCGCGCGCTCAGCCCCGCCGACCTCAAGCGGCTGATGGGCATTTCCGACACCCTGGCCGAGTTGAACCACGCGCGGTTCCAGGTGTTCGAACCCACGGCCTATCGCCGCGACGACAACGCCAAGCCCGCCGTTCTGGCGTTTTCCGGCGACACCTATATCGGCCTGGATGCGCCGACCCTGGCGGCCGAGGATCTGACCTGGGCGCAGGACCGGCTGCGCATTCTGTCCGGGCTGTACGGCGCGCTGCGGCCGCTCGACCTCATGCAGCCCTATCGGCTGGAGATGGGGACCAAGCTGGACACGGCGCGCGGCAAGGACCTCTATGCGTTCTGGAAAGGCCTGATCGGCCCGGCGCTGGATGACGCGGTGGCCGATCACGCCCATCCCATCATCATCAACCTCGCCTCCACCGAATACTTCAAGGCGGCTGAGGCCAAGCGCCTCAAGCACACCGTCATCACCCCGGTCTTCAAGGACGAGAAGCCGGGCGGCCACGCCCGCGTGGTCAGCTTCATGGCAAAGCGCGCGCGCGGCATGATGGCCCGCCATATCGTGGTCAACCGGCTGGAGGACCCCGAGGACCTCAAGGACTTCTCCAGCGGCGGCTATACCTTCCGCCCCGAACAAAGCGACGCCACAACCTGGATTTTCCAGCGGCTCCAGCCATGATCCACCTGCTCAAATGGGCCGCCGGGATCGACAGCCCCGACCACCTCAAGCGCGTCCACGCCCAGCGCCTGGAGGCGTTCGGCAAGGTCTTCACCCGCACCCGCATGGTGCCCAAACGGGCCGCCGAACTCACTGACGGCGGGTGCCTGTTCTGGGTGGTCAAGGGAACCATCGCGGTCCGCCAGCCCATCCTCGGCCTCGACACCGGGACCGATGACGAGGGCAAGGCGTTCTGCGACATTACCCTGGGCGATCACGTCCTGGTGTCGGGAGGACCGCGCCGCCCGTTCCAGGGCTGGCGCTACCTGCCGCCCGCCGACGCGCCGCCCGATCTGGCCGCCGGACTTGACGGTCAAGCCCCACCGCCCGAGATGGCCGCCGCGCTGCGTGCCCTCGGGCTGCTGTAAAGTCAGGAGACACCGCATGGCCTCTGCTTCCCGGCTGCCCGTATCGTCCCATCACCTGCGCCGGGTGCTGGGGTTCGTGCGGCCCTACCGCTGGCTTGCGGCGCTCGCCGGACTGGCCCTGATCGTCACGTCCGGGGCGACGCTGCTGGTTGGCCAGGGCCTGCGGATGCTGATCGACCAAGGGTTCGTAGCCGACGATCCGGGCACGCTGGACGATGCTTTGCTGATGCTGCTGGGGGTAATCGCGGTCATCTCGGTCGGCACGTTCTGCCGCTTTACCCTGGTGTCCTGGGTCGGCGAGCGGGTGGTGGCCGACCTGCGCCGTGCGGTGTTCGCCAACCTGACCGCGCTGGACGTCGGGTTTTACGAAACCAGCCGCACGGGCGATGTTCTTTCCCGCCTCATCGCAGACACAACGCTGTTGCAGAGCGTCATCGGCAGCGCCTTTTCCATGGCGCTGCGCAACGTGCTGATGCTGACCGGCGGGATCGTGCTGCTGTTCATCACCAACCCGCGCCTGACCATGCTGGCCCTGCTGGTCGTGCCGTTGGTGCTGATCCCCATCCTGACCGCGGGGCGCAGGGTGCGCCGCTTGAGCCGCACCACTCAAGACCGCATTGCCGACATCGGCGCGCGGGCCGAGGAAACCCTCAATGGCATCCGCACCGTCCAGGCCTTTACCGGCGAAGCCCGCGCCCAGGCCGCCTTCGGGGCCGACATCACCGCCGCCCTGGCCGCCGCGCGAAGCCGCATCCTGACCCGTGGCGTCTTGATGGCCAGCGTCATCTTTCTGGTGTTCGGCGCGGTGGGCCTCATCCTGTGGGCGGGTGGGCATAGCGTTCTGAGCGGCAAGATCACGGCGGGCGAGCTGTCCGCATTCGTGTTCTATGCCGTGATGGTGGCAAGCTCGGCCGGCGCCCTGTCCGAAGTGGCCGGAGAACTCTACCGCGCCGCCGGAGCCGTCGAACGGCTGGTCGAATTGCTCGACACCAAGCCCGCCGTCGCAGCACCCTTGCATCCGGTGCCCCTGCCCCGCCCGGCGCGCGGGGCGGTCCAGTTGGACAACGTGGTGTTCAACTATCCCTCCAGGCCCGACGCCCCGGCCCTGCGCGGCCTGAGCCTGGACGTCCGGGCCGGGGAAACCGTGGCCCTGGTCGGGCCGTCCGGGGCGGGCAAGACCACCGTGCTGCAAATGCTGCTGCGGGCCTATGACCCGCAGGGCGGGCGGGTGATGCTCGACGGCGTGGATCTGCGCGAAGCCGATCCCAAGGATGTGCGCAGCCGCATCGGGCTGGTGCCGCAAGACCCGGTAATCTTCTCGGCCGATGCCTGGGAGAACATCCGCTACGGCCGCCCCGATGCCTCGGACGACGAGGTTCGCGCCGCCGCCGAGGCTGCCCGTGCCGATGGCTTCATCGACGCCCTGCCCGAAGGCTTCGCCACGTTCCTCGGCGAGAAAGGCGTGCGCCTGTCGGGCGGCCAGAAGCAGCGCGTCGCCATCGCCCGCGCCCTGCTGCGCGACCCCTGCCTGCTGCTGCTCGACGAGGCGACCAGCGCGCTGGACGCCGAGAACGAGCATCTGGTCCAGGAGGCCCTGGAGCGCCTGATGCAAGGCCGCACCACCATCGTCATCGCCCACCGCCTCGCCACCGTCATCAACGCCGACCGCATCGCCGTGCTGGAGGATGGCCGCCTAGCCGCCACCGGCACCCACCGCCAACTGCTCGACAGCAGCCCGCTGTATGCCCGGCTGGCGGAGTTGCAGTTCGGGGAGCGGGCAGTTATTTCCAAGCAGGAGTGACCGGATGCCCCTAGCCCACATTCAGCACGGCGAAAACAATCCGCCGCTGCTCATCCTCCATGGCCTGTTCGGGTCGGGCCGGAACTGGGGTGCCATCGCCAAGCGGCTGGCCCACAGCTACACCGTCTATGCCCTCGACCTGCCCAACCATGGCCGCAGCCCGTGGGTGGACGGCGTGATGACCTATCCGTTCATGGCCGAACAGGTGGCGGCGTTCATGGACGCGCAGGACATGGACAGCGCGACCATCGTCGGCCACTCCATGGGCGGCAAGACCGCCATGCAGCTTGCCCTGAACCACGGGGAGCGGGTCGATGCGCTGGTCGTGGTGGACATGTCGCCGGTCAAGTATACCGGCCGCGAACACCTGTCCTACATCCGCGCCATGCAGGCCATCGATGTCGCCCACACCGCGCGACGGGCCGAGGTCGAGGAACAACTGCGCGACGCCATCCCCATCGACGCCATCCGCAAGTTCCTGATGCAGAACCTGATCGCCAACGAAAACGGCCCCGGCCTGCGCTGGCAGATCAACCTGGACGGCTTAGCCGCCAGCATGGACGCCATCATGGACTTTCCGCTGGAACCGCAGATGGAACCCTACGGCGGCCCCACGTACTTCATCGCTGGCGGCGCGTCCGACTACCTCCTGCCGGACCACCAGCCGGTCGTGGACCGCCTGTTCCTGGACCACGAGATCCATTATCTGGACGGCTGCGGCCACTGGCTGCACGCCGAACAACCGGCCCTGTTCACCGAACACGTGATGGAGTTCCTGGCCCGCGCGGGGTGACGGTGGAAGGTTGCGGGCTCTGCCCGCACCCGCAAGGAGGCCAGCCTCCTTGACCTCGTGAGTAAGGGTGGTGCACAGCCGCGCGCAGCGCAGCAAATGGCAAGAGTGTCTGCCTGCGGCGCAAGGGACGTCATGGGATCAAAGGGCAATGTCAAAAGTGCAGCGAACCGGCGGCGCGTGGATGGCCGGGTCAAGCCCGGCCATGACGTATTTGTTTATGTACAAAAGATATTGTCGTGCCCGGGCTTGACCCGGGCATCCACGCGGACCAGTGGCCACTGGTGCTGGATATCTGCGGTCAAGTCCGCATCCAAATAATTCCCGAGGTCCAGGAGCCGTGGCTCCTGGCGGCTGCGGGCAGAGCCCGCTTTTCGCAGCGCCCAATCCTAAACCCGACCCGCCCTACCCCGGCAGCCGCGCCATGGACACCAGGATGACACGCGTGCCGGTGGCATCGGGCGCTCCGGCGATGCCTTCGTCCTCCATGCGTTCGGCCAGACGGTTGGCGCGCTCCTGGGAGATCCCCAGCGCGTCCTCAATCTGGCGCGGGCTGACGGTGCCAGCTTGCATGGCAAGGGCCAGAGCGCGGGCGTAGAGACTGGGTTCGGCGGTAGCGGGCGCGGCCACCGGGGGCGGAGCGACGACGGCGGCCGGTTCTTCGTCGTCATCTTCGGCCGGGCGGCGGGCGTCTTCGGCCCATTCAACCCCGGCGATGAAGGCGAACGCGGCGAGCGTTGCCAGCGTCTCGTCTTCCTGCCCGGTGCCATAGGCGATGGTGCCGTCGGGCTTATTCGGATTGTATTCCACGTCCCATTCGGTCGCGCCGTCCGGCCACTGGTGGCGGGCCATGCGATAGGGCTTGTCGTGGATGGCGCACCACAGGTTGAACTCCCCTGCGGTCATTGGGTCCTTGACCTCTAGCGGCCGGCGCGGCTGAAACTTTTCGACGGCCATGAAGTCTCCTCGTTGGTCAGTTCATCAAGCGGTAGGCGCAGACCAGCAGCTTTTCCACGTCACCCGAGCGGTCGAACAGGGGCAGCACGAGGCGCTCCCAAGTCTGCTCCTCGCCATCGAATTCAGCGGTGTAGACGCGGGCCTGCGGCAGGTGGTCCTTGACCACGCGGTCGTATTCGGCCTTGAGGGTGGCGGCCTGTTCGGGCGGCAGGTTACTGACCGGCTTGCCCACGGTGTCGGCGCCGAACGCATTGGAGAACGACCGGCCGTAGTAGGCATAAACGAAGTCGCCGCCATCGACCGACACGTCGAGGACCACAAGATTATCGATCCACGGCCGCAGGTCGGCGGGGTCGAGATCGGCCGCCATGGGCAGGCGCTCGTCCTGGCACAGACCCAGCCAGAACTGGTACAGGTCCTTGAGTTGCGGTTGACGCAAGATCAGTACTAAACGGCTCATCGCCGGTGGCCCCCCCATCAGGCACGCAATGTTACACCAAGGGTGTACGCCACGGGGGCAAGACCTTCAAGATGCCGCGTGATTTGCCAGCGCATTCTCGACCGCTGCGACCATGGTTTCAAAGGGCAGCATGGCCGAACCGTGGCGGCTGGGAACCATCTGTGCCGGCTTGAGGATCTCCAGATCCTGCCACTTTCCGCCGGGCAGATCGTCAACCTCGTCCTTGAGCATGCGGCGCATGGCATCGCGGACGGCGCGCAGTTCGTCGATCCGGCTGCCCGGCGCGGCGTGAACCACAATTCCCGCCGCCGCCTCGGTCAGTGCACAGGCCCGAACCTTATACCCGATATCGGCCACCGCCCCGGCATCGTCCAAGCGCACATCGAACGTAATCTGGCTGCCGCACAGGGGGCTTCGCTTGTGGGCGCTGCCCTGGGCCTCGCCACCGGCCAGTGAACGGTCGTCCTTGATGGTGGCGCCCCATTCCTTCAGGCGCTTGGAATAGAGATC
>JBAYSM010000145.1:0-9229 GCA_041676205.1 Rhodospirillaceae bacterium
CGGCCCGGACGGTTTCGACAGCCCGAGCAGCAGAGTTCTGCCTTGTTGCTGCGTCGCGCCCGGCACGCCCCTGTTCAGGGGTTGCCGGGCGCGCGCCGTTGTGGGGGGTATGGACTCCGCTGAAGCGGGGGGTGATCGCGCCCGCGTCCCTACCGAAACGGGCGTTATCAAAGGCCGGCAAGTAGAGTACGATCAGCCGCATTAAGACATTGGTCAGGGTTTGCGGCGACACTGGCTGCTGATCCCACCCGGAAACGGTACACATGCTCACGGTCGTCCACTACGAACTATATGTCCAAGAGCAACGTGGCTGGGTGCTCCAGGCGCGCTTTACTGGCGATGAACGGTCACAGGCCATCGCGGAAGCCAAGTCCTTGGAATTGGATTTGCGGCTGCCGGTCCGCGTGATGCGCGAGACGTATCACCCCCAGTCGAACGAAGGGTCCGAGGCCATTGTCTACAGCGGACGCTTCAAGCCGCGCGCGGGTGCGGCGTCCGGCCGCCTCGGCGGCCGCGGCATTGAAGCCGCTGGAATGGGCAGCTCCGCACCGTTCAGCCAAGGCGACATCGAGGCGCAGTACGGCGCCAATGCGCTGACCCGGCGCGCACGCGGCACCGGCGATTTCATGTTCCGCGTCATCCTGGTCATGGTGGCATCACTGATCCTCGCCATTCTGGGAACCGGCGTCGCCGCCTCCATCATCAGCCGCAGCGGCGTGAGCGTGTCGAGCAGTGGGCAGTCGCTGTTCATGTTTCTGCTGTTCATGGTCCTGTTCCTGATCACCGCCGTGCCGCTGATCATGAAGTACCTGCCGCTGGACCAGTTCGGCAACACGCCATCGCGGCCCTATGAACCCAAGCGGCCTTCCCTCTGGTCCATGCTGCCGTTGATCCTGTTCGGGCAACCCGCCACCAAGGCCGAAGATAAGGTTGCCGCCGCTTCGGCACAGCCTCCGGACGCCGCCGTCAAGGCTGCGGACCCCGAGGCAAAATCGGTTCAAGCCGAGGCGACTGAACCAGCCGCTGCACAGGCGCCGCCGGTCGACGAATCCGCCATTCCCGCCCCGGCTCCATCCGAGCAACCTCCTGCCCCGGACGCCGCCGCCACACCCGAAGCGGCAACCGTCGAGAGCCCCGAGGTCGAGAAAAGCCGCCTTGCCGCCATGAAGTTCCTGGGCGGGGCGGTCAACGCCATCAAGGCGACCCATCCGCAACTCGATGCCTACAACAAGTTCGGCGTGAACCTGTACTTGGCCGGTGCGTGCGACGCCTTGGCCAAGGCGCGCGGCCTCAACGATGTTCAGCAGGCGGCTCTGGTGCGTGAATGCGTCGAGGTGATCGGAACGCGCCCCGATCAGGCACGCCAGCTCGTCGAGAGGCTCGCGGGATACCGCAGTGAGCCGCGTTACCGTCAGATGATCGCCGCCGGCTTTACGGCCATGGAAGTCTACATGTCGGGACATTCCGATCCGTTCATCGCCGTCGGCGGCGTCATGAAGGACTGGAACACCCCGCAGTCGCGGCAGATCGCCAACAATTCCGTGACCCTGATGTTCACCGACATGGTGGGTTCGACCGACATCACACATGCCATCGGTGACATGGCCGCGCAGGACATCATCCGCGCGCACAATCACATCGTGCGGACCGCCCTCTCCCACTTTGGGGGCCGTGAGGTGAAGCACACCGGCGACGGCATCATGGCGAGCTTCGACGAGCCTGAAGACGCTGTCCGTGCCGCCGTGGACATTCAGCAGCGCGCCGCGCAGCACACCACGCGCTGGCCCAAACTGCCATTGCACCTGCGCATCGGCATGAACACCGGCGAGCCGATCATCGAGGAAAACGACTACTTCGGCGCAACGGTGCAAGTAGCCGCCCGCGTCTGCGCCGCCGCCGGAACCGGCCAAGTGTGGATCTCTGACGCCACGCGAAGCCAGGTACCGTCATCGGCCGATCTGTCGTTCCACAACCACGGCCCACACACCCTCAAGGGCGTTACAGATCAAATCACCTTGCACGAAGTCCTCTGGACGGACGACTCCGCCACGGCGCAGGAGACGCCCAAGCCTGTCGCCGAGGTCCTGAAAACCTCCTGAGAATGCGGTAGGCTGCCCACTTGACGCGGCTCCCCATCCGACACATATGCGTGCCGACCGAATGCCTGCACCAGGGTTCGGTCGCAAGAATGAGCGCGATCCCCACGATGCGCTCAACACACGCCATGTCGCTCAATGGAGGATATGCACCATGCGTACGTTCGATCTGTCTCCGCTGCACCGGGTCACGGTTGGGTTCGACAACATGAGCCGGTTGCTCGACACTGCCTTGCGCCTTGAAGAAACGGCGCCGGCCTACCCACCTTACGACATTGAAAAGCGGGACGCGGATACCTACCGCGTCAGCATGGCGGTGGCCGGGTTCTCGGAAAATGACCTCGACATCACTGTGCAGGACAACACCCTGATCATCCGTGGGCGCCTGGACAAGGCCCCGGACAGCGAGCCGGTGCAGTACCTGTATCACGGCATCGCCAACCGCGCCTTCGAGCGCCGCTTCCAGTTGGCCGACCATATCAAGGTCACTGGCGCGTCCTTGGTCAACGGACTGCTGCACGTCGATCTCAAGCGCGAGGTCCCCGAGGAAAAGAAGCCGCGCAAGATAGACATCGCGCGCGGCCCCGCCCCCAAGGCCCTGGAGCATCAAAGCGCGGCGTAACTTGTCGAGACGGCGGAGGATTTCTCCGCCGTCTTTTGTTCGTATTACCGCTCCATCACATGCCGCTCATACGCCATGCGCGCCTCGTCGGGAATGGGTACTGGGCGGTGGGTCTTGGTATCCACCCAGACGTGGACCCAGGCGCCGGTGGCAGCAGCCTCCGCCACTTCCGGCTCGAACAGCGAGAGGGCGTAGTGCACCGACGACGTGCCAATGCGCTCGATGCGCAACCCGGCCTCCAGGGTGATCCCAACCGGCCCCAACGGCCCGGCATTGAGCGGCCGGAGGAAACGGCAACTGTTTTCCGCCGCAAAGGGGATGGCCGCGCCACGGGTCCAGCTTTCGCCGCACTCTTCGCCGACGAACTGCACGACCATGTACTCCCAGTAGCGGATGTACTGGACGTTATTGATGTGGCCAAGCAGATCATAGTCTCCCCAGCGCACCTGAATGGGCCGGAAAAAGCTGTAGTCGCCCCGCACCGGGGCCGGTTCGCGCGCCATGCTACTGTGCCGTCCATCCGCCATCGACCGGCAGAGCGGTCCCGGTGATGTTGTGGGCAGCCGCCGAGCACAGGAAGCACACCAGGGCGCCGATATCGTCTGGCGTGGCGAACCGTTTGGATGGTTGCTTTTCGCCCAATAGGGCCTTTTTACCGTCCTCGACCGAGCCGCCAACGGCGGTTGCGCGGGCTTGGATCTGGGCCTGTACCAGCGGCGTGTCCACCCAACCGGGGCAGATGGCGTTGCAGGTGATGTCGGCCTCGGCGTTTTCCAGGGCGACCACCTTGGTCAGCCCAACCACGCCATGCTTGGCCGCCACATACGCCGCCTTGCCGGTCGAGGCGACGAGGCCATGCACCGACGCGGTGTTGATGATGCGGCCCCACCCGCGCGCCTGCATTCCCGGAAGTGCGGCGCGCATGGTGTGGAAATAGGACGACAGGTTGATGGCAAGAATGGAGTCCCACCGCTCCGCCGGAAAATCCTGGGTCGGGGCGACGTGCTGGATGCCGACGTTGTTGACCAGGATATCCACCGACCCGAATTCGGCTTCAGCCTGGGCAATCAACGCGGTGCACGCATCGGCCTGCGACAGGTCGCCGCCGTTGAATGCTGCCTTCACGCCATACTCGCGCTCCAGCCCCAGGCGCAGTGCCTCTATGGCGCCCGCGTCGCCGAACCCGTTGAGCATCACATTGGCGCCCTGCGCGGCAAGGGCGGCGGCGATGCCAAAGCCGATACCGCTGGTGGAGCCGGTGACGACGGCGGTCTTGCCCTGCAACATGAAGTCCTCCTGAATGGGAACGGCGAATCGGCTTCATGGTGGGGCCAACGCACGCAACCTGCAATAACCCACCCGAATGCAGAGTTATATCAGGATTTCTTGAAGAACGATTCGGCGGCGCTCCGGGCACTTCCCTTGGCATCGATGGCGGCCCGGACGCGGGCAATTTCCGCCTCCATGTCGGCGATATACTCGTTCAGGGCCTCCACGCTCATGGTTTCGAGATCCCTGAGCTTGGGCTTTTTGGTCTTGGGGTCCAGATCATCCCAGTCCATGAACGGTCTCCGGTTGGTTAACGGTCGCGGGGGATGATACCCTCTTGGTCCCGAACGCGAAACCAAGGAGCCCGGCATGACGGCCAGCATGACCTGTATCGAGATTTTCACCCCTGGCGGTCCCGAGGTTCTGGTCGAGGCCATCCGCGCCCGGCCCGAGGTCCGCCCTGGCGAAGTCCTGATCCAGGTGGCGGCGGCGGGCGTCAATCGGCCCGACTGCCTGCAACGCACCGGCAAGTACCCGCCGCCCCCCGGCGCCTCGGACATTCCGGGCCTGGAGGTCGCGGGCACCATCGTCGGCGTCGGCGAGGGCGTCACCGAATGGCGCGTCGGCATGCCGGTCTGTGCCCTGTTGAGCGGCGGCGGTTATGCCGAGTTCGTCACCACACCCGCCGAGATGTGCCTGCCGATCCCCCCCGGCCTCGACATGATCCAGGCCGCCGCCCTGCCCGAGACATTCTTTACCGTGTGGCACAACGTGTTCGAGCGCGGTGCCCTCAAGCCGGGCGAGACGTTGCTGGTCCACGGCGGTTCGTCGGGCATCGGCACGACGGCCATCCAGATGGCCCGCGCGCTGGGGTCGATGGTGTTCACGACCGCTGGCAGCGCGGAGAAGTGCAAGGCGTGCCTCGATCTCGGCGCCCATCGCGCCATCAACTACCGCGAGGAGGATTACGTCGAGGTTGTCCGCGCCGAATCCAATGGCGCCGACGTGGTGCTCGACATGGTCGGCGGCGACTATCTTGCGCGCGACATCAAGGCCATGGCCCCCGATGGCCGCCACGTCAGCATTGCGTTCCTGCGCGGGTCGAAGGTGGCCGATTTCGACTTCATGCCCGTGATGCTCAAGCGCCTGACGCTGACGGGGTCCACCCTGCGGTCGCAGCCGGTGGCCAACAAGGCCCATATCGCCAAAGCCCTTCGCGCCTGCATCTGGCCGCTGATCGAGGACGGCGCCATCCGCCCGGTCATCCACGCCACCTTCCCATTGCGTGAGGCAGCGGCGGCCCATGCCATGATCGAAGGCGGGGAACACATCGGCAAGATCATGCTGACGGTGTGATCCCTCTGGCGGAAACCCGACACAACACCGATGTAAAGGGGGATTGGCCCCTTGTCGCGGGACCGGGAATACCTTAAAGGGAACGGGAGACTTCGTGTCCTAAGTTCCAATACCGAAAGGGTGATACAATGGCGCTGCCTCTCATGCCGAAGGCAACGGCCGTCTGGCTGGTGGAAAACACGTCCCTGAGCTTCGAGCAGATCGCCGACTTCTGCGGCATGCACGAACTTGAGGTACAGGCAATCGCCGACGGTGAAGTTGCGACGGGCATCGTGGGCCAGGACCCCATTGCCAACAGCCAAATAACCCAGGCTGAGATCGACCGCTGCCAAGCCGACGAGAACGCCCGCCTGCGCCTGTCGATCAGTGACATTCCGCTGCCGCAGAGCCGTGCCAAGGGCGCACGGTATACGCCGGTGTCCAAACGCCACGACCGGCCCGACGCCATCGCGTGGCTGCTCAAACACCACCCGGAACTGACCGATGCGCAGCTTTCCAAGCTGATCGGCACCACAAAGCCGACCATCAACGCCGTGCGTGACCGCTCCCACTGGAACGCGACCAACATCAAGCCGCGCAACCCCGTGACCCTCGGCCTGTGTAGCGAAAGCGACCTTGAAAAGGAAATCGCCCTGGCCCCCCGCCGCGTCCTGACGCCCGAGGAAGAAGCCGCCCGCGCCGCCATCCAGTACGAACCGGAGCCCGAGCCGGAACCCGAACCCCGCCTGCGCGATGAGCCGGTGCCCAGCTTCCTGTCCGACGCCGCGCGCTTCCGTGGCGGCCGTGGTGGGCGCACCGACGACTGAGCTTTCCGTTTGTCGCAAGACTGGTTCAAAGGGCCTCCGCAACGCGGGGGCCTTTTCCATTATCGAGGGGCAGCGTGTGCATGAACAAAATCTAATGCTTCCCTCTCCGCGACTCGCTACCCTGAGTTCAGGTCACCTGACCCAATCCCGAGACGCCCCCTAAAGGGCGTCCGCATTACGGAGGAAGCAGTCATGAAGACGTGGTTCACACCCATTGCCGCAGCCATCGCACTGGCCCTGCTGCCCCTCGCCGCCATGGCCCCGGCACAGGCCGCAGAGGGCGACGTCGGCATCACCGGCAAGATCATGCAGGTCGAGGTCCAGACCCCCGATGGCGCAGTGGTCATCAAGCGTAACCAGGACCTGGAGGCGACCATCCAGGGCGAGTTTGCACTGACGGCCCGCAAATGCCCGCCGTTCTGCATTCAACCCATGTCCGCCGCCCCCGGCGTCACCACGATCGGCGAATTGGAACTGCTCGACATCCTCCAGGCGGGCAAGGTCAAGGTGGTGGACTCGCGCACCATCGACTGGCACCTCAAGGGCACCATCCCCGGCGCCATCAACGTCCCCTATACCGAAATGGCCATGCGCCTGAACGAGTTCGGTTGCACCAAAGCGTCGGACAAATGGGATTGCGCCAAGGCCATTCCGGTCGCCCTGTTCTGCAACGGCCCGTGGTGCGGCCAGTCGCCCACCGCCATTAAGGCCATGATCCGTGAAGGCTATCCGGCCGACAAGATCAGCTATTACCGGGGCGGAATGCAGGCTTGGCTGATGTTAGGCCTGACCAACGTGGAAGGTGGTTTCTAGAATAGAGTAGTTGAACCACAGAGACACAGAGGCACAGAGGTCGCGTGGCCATGTATAGTATGGCGACATTTGAGACAGCGCAGAGACCTCTGTGCCTCACCGCCTCTGTGGTTCAAAAAAATAAAAAGGGGAGCCATTTGG
The DNA here is from genome assembly GCA_041676205.1 of Rhodospirillaceae bacterium. Lineage (GTDB taxonomy): Bacteria > Pseudomonadota > Alphaproteobacteria > Rhodospirillales > Rhodospirillaceae > Cauispirillum. The sequence goes on from JBAYSM010000145.1 coordinate 7,104, forward strand.
CTCCCCTTCTTCATGCCTTCAGCCCAAGCCTTACTTGCGCTTTTTAGCCAGACCAATGCTTTCCAGGGCTTCTTCGATTTCCGGCAGGATGTCCGGGTCGTCGATGGTGGCGGGAGCCTTGAATTCCTGGTTGTCGGCGATCTTTTGCATGGTGCCGCGCAGGATTTTGCCCGAGCGGGTCTTGGGCAGGCGCTTGACCACCACGGCCTGCTTGAAGGCAGCCACCGGGCCGATTTCATCGCGGACCAGCTTGACCAGTTCGTTGACGATGTCGGCATCGGGCCGGTCCACGCCGGCCTTGAGGCAGACGAAGCCCAGCGGGGTCTGGCCCTTAAGGTCGTCGACCACGCCGATGACGGCGCATTCGGCGACGTCGGGATGCATGGCGAGAACTTCTTCCATGGCGCCGGTGGACAGACGGTGGCCGGCGACGTTGATGACGTCGTCGGTACGGGTCATGACGTAGACGTAGCCGTCATCATCGATGAAGCCCGCATCGCCGGTCTTGTAGTAGCCCGGAAACTCGTTGAGGTACGACGAACGGAAACGGTCTTCGGCGTTCCACAGGGTCGGCAGCGTGCCCGGAGGCAGCGGCAGCTTGCACACCAGGGCGCCGATCTGGCCGGGGCCGACAGGCTTCTTTTCCTCGTCGAGGATCTGCACATCCCAACCCGGCATGGCCTTGGTAGGGCTGCCGTGCTTGACCGGGAATTGGTGCAGGCCAAGAGGGTTGCCGCAAATGGCCCAGCCGGTTTCGGTCTGCCACCAATGGTCGATCACCGGGACCTTGAGCTGTTCTTCGGCCCACTTCAGGGTTTCGGGGTCCGACCGCTCACCCGCCAGGAACAGGGCGCGCAGGCCCGACAGGTCGTACTTCTTGACGAACTCGCCGTTGGGATCGTCGCGGCGGATGGCGCGGAACGCGGTCGGGGCGGTGAACAGCGCCTTGACGTCGTGCTCCTGGATGACCCGCCAGAAGGTGCCCGCGTCGGGCGTGCCGACGGGCTTGCCCTCGAACACCAGGGTCGTCGCGCCGCGCAGCAGCGGGGCGTAGCAGATGTAGGAGTGACCAACCACCCAACCTACGTCGGAGGCCGCCCAGAACACCTCGCCGGGGGCGATGTTGTAAAGGGTCTTCATGGTCCAGTTCAGGGCGACGGCATGGCCGCCGTTATCACGCACCACGCCCTTGGGCTGGCCGGTGGTGCCGCTGGTGTAGAGGATGTACAGCGGGTCGGTGGCGGCGACCGGGGTGCACGGCTGCGGCGCGGCCTTGGCCATTTCCTCGACCCAATCGACGTCCCGACCGGCGATCAGCGACGCCTTTTCCTGCTCGCGCTGGAGCACCACGACGCTGCCGATTTTGTGCTTGGCATGCTCGATGGCGGCATCAATGTTGGGCTTGTACTTGACGATACGGACCGGCTCCAGGCCACAGGACGCACAGACCAGCGCCTTGGGCGTGGCGTCGTCGATGCGGGTCGCCAGTTCGTGCGGGGCAAAGCCGCCGAACACCACGGAATGCACGGCGCCCAGGCGGGCGCATGCGAGCATGGCAACAACGGCTTCGGGGATCATCGGCATGTAGATGATGACTCGGTCGCCCTTGTCTACGCCCTGGCCCTTGAGCACGCCAGCGAAGCGCGCCACCTGATCCTGAAGCTGGGCATAGGTCAGCGACGACTTGGCGCCGGTGATCGGGCTGTCATAGATGATGGCGGCCTGGTCGCCCCGGCCGCGTTCAACGTGACGGTCCACGGCGTTGTAGCAGGTGTTCAATTCCCCCCCGACAAACCACCGGTACAGCGGCGCGTTGGAGCTGTCGAGCACCTTCGTCGCCGGCTTTATCCAGTCGATTTCACGCGCAGCCTCGGCCCAAAAGGCCTCTGGGTCGGTGAGCGATGCGCGGTGCGCGATGTCGTACGGGTTGGTCATGGCCGCTAGCGTCCCCAATTGTTCTGCATCGGGTCCGGCCCGGAAGGTGCCCTTACGGCACCTGCCCGCCGGAGTGGGCGCAGTGTGCTTCAAAACGTATGGAATTCAAAGCGTGCAGCCCGATAGACCGCGAAAAATTATGCCTTAAAGACAAGCCCCGCCGCAGTGGGGCGACGGGGCAGTGCTGAACA
>JBAYSM010000146.1:0-9120 GCA_041676205.1 Rhodospirillaceae bacterium
CCGGTGCTCGGCGCCGCCCTGCAACGGCGCGGCGGCATTGCCCGCCATGACGCGGTGGCTTGGGCCTATGCACGGGCGGCCTCGGCCCTTGGCGTGGACATCATCGAGCACTGCCCGGTCAGCGCCCTGCGCCACTCCGGAGGGCGGGTAACGGGCGTAGAGACGGCGCGCGGGGTGATCGAGGCCGATACCGTCGCGCTCAGTGCCGCCGCCGGAACCAAGGCCTTGGCGGCGGGGGCGGGCCTGGACCTGCCGTTGGTTAATCACACATTGCAAGCCTTTGTGTCCGAGCCGGTCAAGCCCGCCCTGAACTGCGTCATCATGGCCGGCGGGCTGGATGTCCACGTCAGCCAGTCCGACAAGGGCGAGTTCGTTTTCGGCCTGCCGATTGGCGACGGCTTTGGCGTGATCGAGAAGGCTGCCGTCGGCATCGTTGATCTTTTGCCGACCTTGTCGCGGGTGCGGCTGCTGCGCCAGTGGGATGGGGTGGTGGACGTGTCTCCCGACCGTTCGCCCATCCTTGGGCCGACGCCGGTCGGCGGCCTGTTCCTGAATTGTGGCTGGGGCACCGGCGGGTTCAAGGCCACCCCCGCCGCCGGCAAAATCCTGGCGCATGCCATGGCGACCGGGCAGCCGCATCGGCTGGGTGCGCCGTTCGGCCTTGAACGCTTTGCCGCCGGGGCGTTGATCGACGAGCGGGCCGCCGCCGCCGTGGCGCATTAGGGGAGGGGCAGCACCATGACCCATCGCCTGCCCAATGGCGGCCGCATTGATCGGTCCCGCAGGCTGCGTTTTCTGTTTAACGGAAAACGATACGAAGGCCATCCTGGCGATACCCTGGCCTCGGCCCTGGTGGCAAATGGCGTCAGCATGGTCGGGCGGTCGCTGAAATACCACCGGCCACGCGGCATCCTGGCCGCCGGGCCGCAGGAGCCGAACGCCCTGTTCCATGTCGGGTTCGGCCCGCGCTCGACCCCGTCCATGAGGGCGACGGAGGTCGAGTTGCATGACGGCCTTGTCGCCGTGCCGGAGGCTGGCTGGCCGTCGCTTGCCTGGGACTTCGGGCGGGTGGCGGATGTGGTGCCCGGCTTGCTGGCGGCGGGATTCCCCTACAAGACTTTCAAGGCCAGCCCCGGTCTGTGGCACCGTCTGTTTGAACCGCTGCTGCGCAAGGCCGCCGGGTGGGGCAGCGTGCCGGACGGCCCGGACGGCGACCGCTATGACACGCGCTGGGCGCATTGCGACGTGCTGGTGGTGGGCGGTGGACCGGCGGGTCTGGCGGCTGCGTTGGCGGCTTCGGCAGACGGCGCGCGGGTCATTCTGGCCGACGGGCAGAACGAGTTGGGCGGCTGCCTGCTGCATCTGGACCGCTCCATCGCCGGGGGCGAGGCGATGGAGTGGGTGGCCGCGACGCTCGCCACCCTGAAAAGCCGCCCCGACGTCACGGTCTTGCCGCGCACCACGGTCACGCATCTGGAGGCTGACGGCGCGGCCCTGGCGGTGGAGCGGCGCACCGACCACAAGGGGCCGCAGATGGGCTCCTTTGTCCCGCGCCAACGCCTATGGCGGATCAAGGCCGGGCGCGTGGTGCTGGCCACCGGGGCGCTGGAAAGGCCGCTGGTGTTCCCCGGCAACGACCGGCCCGGCATCATGCTGGCCGATGCGGTGCAGGCCTACGTCCGGCGCTGGGCAGCGCTGCCGGGGCGCGATGCCGTGGTGCTGACCAACAACGACGGTGCCTATGAAACGGCGGAGGCCTTGCTGGATGTCGGCGCGGGCGTGCGGGCAGTGGTGGACCTGCGCAATGCTCCGCCCGCCCGCCTCGTCGAGCGATTGACCGAACGCGGGGTCGAGGTTCTGACCGGGCATATCGTGATTGCCACGCAAGGCGGGCGTCGGATTACCTCGGTGAGCGTGCAGCCGGTGAACGGCGGTGCCGCCAGGACGCTGCCGTGTGGGCTGTTGGCGGTGTCGGGCGGATGGGATCCCCATACGCTGCTCGCCCGCCAGTGCGGTGCCGAGCTACGGTGGGATGATGTAATGGCGTGTTACGTGCCGGCGTCGAAGCCTGATTTCGTAACGATGGCCGGAGGATGTGCGGGCACGTTCAGCCTCCATGAAATGCTGGGGGAGGGCTTGGCCGTGCGCGAGCCTGCCTTTGGTCCCGTTCATGCCGTGTGGCAAATCGAGGGGCGGCAGCCCGCCTTCGTGGACCTTCAAAACGACACCACGGCGGCGGATATCGCCTTGGCAGTGCGTGAGGGGTTCGACCATCCGCAGCACCTTAAACGCTATGCCGTGATCGGCCTGGGGACCGAGCAGGGCCGCGCGGCGCACGTCAATGCGCTGGGTATCCTGGCCAATCTGACCGGCCGGAACATGACCGACCTGGCCCCAACCACGGCCCGTCCGCCGGTCGAGCCGGTGGCGTTGGGCGCCCTGGCCGGACGGGCCGTTGGGGAACTTGCCACCCCGCGCCGGTTGACCCCGCAGCACGACTGGCATGCCGCTGCCGGAGCAGTGTTCCGGGACGACGCGGGGTGGCAGCGCCCACTGGCCTATCCGCTGCCGGGGGAAGCCACGGCCCATGCCATCGAGCGGGAAGCTCTGGCGGCGCGCGAGAAGGTCGGCCTGCACGACATGGCGCCGCTCGGCAAGATCGAGGTCATGGGACCGGACGCCGGGGCCTTCCTCGACCGGGTGTTCACCAATGCCTGGAGCGGCCTTGCCGTCGGGCGGTTGCGCTATGGCCTGATGTTGACCGCCGAGGGGGCGGTGCTCGATGACGGGATTGGCGCCCGGCTGGCTCCTGATCGCTACCGCGTGCTGGTCGGCACCGCGCGGGCGCCGGTGGTGATGGCGCATTTGAACCAATGCCGTGTCCTGTGGCCGGACCTGCGGGTGTTTCTGGCCGATGTCACCGAGCAATGGGCGGCCGTGCTGCTGACCGGGCCGCGTTGTCGCGACGTGCTGGCGCGGCTGGCGCCAGACCTGTATCTGGGGGCGCGGGCGTTTCCCTTCATGACAGTGCGGGACGCGGCGGTGGCCGGAATTCCGGCGCGGGTGGCGCGGGTCGGCTTCACCGGCGAACTGAGTTATGAAATCCTCGTCTCGTGGTCGCATGGCATGGCCGTGTGGCAGGCCACACTGGAAGCCGGGGGCGCGTTCGGCATCACGCCGCTCGGGCTGAGGGCCATGGATATCTTGCGGGCCGAGAAAGGATTCATTCTGTCGGCACAGGATACCGACAGCACCACCACGCCGCTCGACCTCGGGTTCGAGCGTCTGGTGGACATGAACAAAGACTTTGTCGGCCGTACGGCGCTTGAGCGCCCGCGTGGTCGCGGGCGGTGGGAACGTGTCGGGCTGCTGACCGAGGACCCCCGTGTGGTCCTGCCCGAAGGTGCGGCCTTGACCGAGGACCGCGATGCGGTGCCTCCGGTGGCGGTGCAGGGGCATGTCACGTCAAGCTGCTACAGCCCGACGCTGGGGCGGTCCATCGCGCTGGCTCTGCTGGCCGATGGGCGGGCGCGCATGGGGCAGAAGATTCACGCGCCGCTGGGAACGCGCACCGTTACGGCAGTGGTGGCCGATCCCGTGTTCCTTGACCCCGACGGGAGGCGGCGCGATGCCTGATCCCCTGCGTTTCCCGGCTCCTCCCGCCGGTGGTCCGGTGCGTCGGGGACCGCTTGGGCCTCTGGCGGACGATCTCAAGGCTCTCGTGCCGGGACTGCGCGCGGCCGAGATGCTTTTTCCGGGCATCCTGCTGTTGCGCGGGGCTGCTGGCAATGCGGCGTTCCGTGATGCCGTGGCAGGGGTGCTGGTGGCCGTCCTTGGGGCCGAGCCCGGGCGCGTGCAGGTGGGGGCGGGCTGCACTCTGCTATGCGTGGCGCAGGGGGAATGGCTGGTGGTGCTGCCGTCGGGGCGCGAGGAAGTCGCCTTGCGCACCTTGGCCGCGGCCCTGGAGGCGTGCGAGGGTGCCGTTCTCGACGTCAGTGACGCCCATGCCGTGCTCGACCTTTCCGGGCCGCTGGTCAGGGAGGTTCTGGCGAAGGGCTGCCCGACGGATTTGCATCCGCGTGCCCTTCCTCCAGGCCGTTGCGCGCTGACCCGGCTAGCAGGCGTTGGGGTGGTCATCCTGGCCCTGGACGGCGGGGCACTGAGGCTTTTTGTGCCGGCGTCTTTCGCCCGCTGGGTCGCGGCGTGGCTGCTGGATGCGGCGGCTGAATACTGATTCGCTGTCTTTGGTTGCGGACGCGCAAAGAACCCTTCATCAAGGGGAGTAGCGCCCCCTGCATATGCTGCTGATGGGAAAAGTTGGTAATTCTTTTGTTCAGTCTTTCGGTGAAGGGTGTTTTCCTCTGAAACGATTTTTTCATCGGGGGACAGCGGTATGCTTACCAGCACTCATGGATTAAGAGCCGCGGCGGTTGCCGTCGCCAGCTTGGTCGCCCTCGGGGCCATGGTCCCTTTGGCGTCGGCGGAGGACGGCGCTAAAGAGACCTCGGTCACCGTTCACGCCAATGCCGAATGGCAGAAAACGGGAGTTTCGGTCCAGCAACCATGTAATGTCGAGTATATTAGTGGCCTTTGGACTGCTAGTCCGCAGTCTGGCATGTACAATTCGGCCGGAAACAGATCGCAGATTGCTAAATATAAGTATCCGTTGCCGGGCGCCCCAGAAGGAAGTCTGATCGGTCGCATTGGGAATGCGATCTTTATTGTTGGCACGGGTATCACGACTCCTCCTGGCCGGGTAGGAGAGCTGGAATTCGTGATCAATGATGATATCCAGGGTTACTACGGCGTTGGTTTGAAAGATAACTATGGTGCTGTGACCGTCAGTGTCAGCTGCCAGAATTGATCTGGCTGAGGGGGATGGTCCGAGGTCTCCGGGGCCGTGGTGGCGACCGCGCCGGTGGTCAGCGGCAGGGCCGCGCCGCCATGGTCGGCCAGCCCCCCCTCCCGGCGGGATTTTTTTATTTTGGGGAGGGGAATTGCTTGGGCTCTCAGGCAGCCTCGTGCATAACTCGGTTCAGATTGCGCATCTCCTCAACAGTTCAGGGTCGGCCTGAAACTATGATTCTCTATGGCAACCAGGCCAGTGATGCCGAACTGGTGGTCTTGTACGGTAATTGCCAGACCCCGTTTTTGGCACGCTTGCTGGCGGCGGCTCGGGGCGACAAGGGCTATCTCTGCGTTCTGAACCATGCCGCGCCGGGTAAAGAACCGGAGATGCCCACTGCCGAACAGATGCAACGCTGTACCTTGTATCTGGAACAGTACGAAAGTCAGCCCAAGATCCCCGCGTGGACGCCCGTGGGCGACATTAAACGCTATGGGCTGCCGTTACGGACACGTCTTCGCAACGCTTGCTCTGCCAATTGTCCGAGGATTGTTTTCCCCGCCTTCGTCATGACCTGCCTCTGGCCTTTCACCGCCATTGGCGACCCGCGCAATGTACCTGAGCCTGGCTATGTGTGGGGCCGCTATCCCTATGGCAACTGGCTGGCGCTTGAGGTTCTGGGCAGCGGATTGACCGGCCCGGCGGCACTGGAAGCCTATACCAAGCGGTCAGCCGAGTGCATGCCGGACCCGCAAGAGACGCTGGTGACGGTGCGGCGCAAACTGGAAAAACGTGACGCCCACTGCGATGTCAAAATCGCCGACTATGTGTGGGCCAATTTCCGGGAGCGTCATATCTTCCTGAGCTGTGCCCATCTCCGGGCTGAGCCCATCGCCGAACTGGCCGCCCGGCTGTACGATGCCATACACCCGCTGATTGGAGGCGATGGTGATGCCGCCAGACAGAGACTATGGGCGGAAGCGAGCGTGCTACCAGATATGGATTCGTTAGAGGAGCCGATTGATCCTGTGGTCGCACAAGGACTTGGTTTAAAGTTTTATAAGCCCGGCATGCGGTTCCGCTGGTATAATCAGAGCTGGACGTTTGAAGAATACATGGAACGCTATCTGTCTTACGACGTAAGCTGGTGAATTGACTATTTGTTGGCGGGCGCCTAGCGTCCTTGACCCTCCTTCTCCCGCGACGGCGGTTGCTACAGGATGACGGAGATCACATCCGGGAATTTTCCGACCAACGCCTGACGCGCATCAAGGGGCGTGGCAGACAGGGCGGTAGACAACCCATCGGCCAGAGTGGCGGTCGGCGCGATGACGGTGATGGGGCTGGCGTCCCGCGCACTGCGTCCGGTGGCCGGGTCAAAGATATGGTGGCATGTCGGGCTGAACCGGGTGCCGTCCGGGGCCGTGGTGGCGACCGCGCCGGTGGTCAGTGGCAGGGCCGCGCCGCCATGGTCGGCCAGCCCCACCCGCCACGCTCCGCCCTCGGCCGGGCCCTTAAGGGCACGGGTTTCCCCCATGTGGACCAGGACGTGCTCCAGACCTCCCCGGCGTAGAACTTCGCACACCCGGTCGGTGATATAGCCCTGGGCGATGCCGTTCAGGGATAGCGCCATGCCCTTTCGGGCCAAACTGATATGGCTGGGTTCTACCGTCACGCCCTGCCAGCCAATCAGCGCGCGGACTGCCTCCACGGCATCGGGCGACGGCCCGGCCGGGTCAGGGGCGGGGCCTGTGAAGTGGTCGGCATAGAGCCGCCAGAGGGGCTGAATGGTCGGGTCAAACGCGCCCTCCGACAGGCGGGCCAGACGCAGGCTTTCATCCAGCAACCGGACAAGATCGAGCGGCGGAGCCTCCAGCGCCCCCGCCGCATTCAAGCGGCACAGCGCCGACGCCGGATCGAACAGGCTGAACACCGCCTCCAGGCGCCGCACCTCGGCAATGCAGGCGTCAACCATGCGCTTTGCCTGCATCCGGTCGGGATGCTGGATGACCAGCTTTGCGGGCGCTCCCAGCGCCACGCCCCGCCACTCCACCGTCTCGGTCGCCTGCACGGAACCGGGCAACCACGGCAAAGCCGCGACACTGGCGGCCATGAGTATGAAGCGACGGCGGCTTAGGGTCATGGGAGTGCTCCTAATGCCCATGTGCGGGCGGTTTTTCTTCGGCCTGAGCGAGGATGTAGGCCTCCGGCACGGCGTCGAAGGCCACGACCTCGCCCCCATGTTTGGCGGCGAAGGCGCGGGCGGCTTCGGGGTCGGAGAACGGCACGGCCTCCATCTGGCCCATGCCGCCGCGTAGTTTGCTGCCCAGAACATAGTGCGCCTGCCGGGCATCCATCCAACTTGCGTCTCCGGGCTGTTCCCAAGTCTCGGCGCGCCCCATGTCGGTGACGTAGATGGCGCGGATGTCCTTGGATTCTTCGGGCAGCATGGTGAAGGCGAAGGTGTCGCGGACCGAACTGAACCACACCGGGTCTTTACGCCCGGCAACGTGGATTTGGCCCTTGGGGCCGTCGTGGTCGGCCAGCAGCATGTGGCAATAGTGCCCGGTGGCCTCTGCGGTAAGAGGGGCGGGCGGGGGAGCGGCGGCTTGTTGTTCTTCCCCGCAGGCGGTCAGCAGGGCGACGAGGCCCAGGGACAACAGTAGACGTCTCATAGGGACCTCCTTTGGAACACCGCGACGGTCAGTAGCAACGGAACAATGATCCACGCGGCCAAGGCGGCCAGCAGCGCAGGGGGGCTGAGGGCGGCGCCCTGCGCCACGCCGATCATGCCCGCCACCTCGCGCACGCCCTCGAACCCGCTGAGGTTAAGCAGCCGGAACACGTCGGCGGGATTGAGCAGCAGCAGCCAGGAAAACGCGTCGGCCGACACGCCGCGCCCTTCGGTGGCCGACAGCCAGCCGAGCAAGGCAAGATCGAACAGCAGAACGAACACCAGCCACGCCGCCACGGCCAAGCCTGCCGCCGTTGCCCGCTCGCGCACCAGGGCACTGAGCAGATAGCCTATGGACAGGAACACGGTGCCGAGCAGGATGGCGCTGCCGACAAGACTGCCAAAGGCCAGCCAGGATTCCGCCTCGGCTTCGCCCATCAGCGCCAGGACCAGCCCTGCTACGCCATACCCCAGCCCGGTGGCGATGGCGAGCAAGGCGGCGTGGCCCAGGAACTTGCCCCAGATCACCTGCCACCGCCGCACCGGATAGGCCAACAGCAACAGCATGGTGCCCCGCTCGACCTCGCCCACCACGGCATCGAAGGACAGCAGCAGGGCGATCAGCGGGATCAGAAACACGGTCAGGCTGGCGAGGCTGACCACGGTCACAACCAGCGGCGACACGCCCACTTGCCCAGTCGGCGCGCTGCCCAGAAAGGCCAGCGACAGGGCCAGCAGGGCCAGCAGCAGGGTGGCGGCGATGACCCAGCGATTGCGCAGGCCGTCGCGCATTTCCTTGCTGGCGATGGTCAGGAGGACGTTCATTCGGCGGCCTCCGCCTGTTCGAGCGCGGCTTCGCTGAGGCGAATGCCGGTGAAGTGGGCATAAACGTCATCGAGGCTCGGCAACTGGATGTCCACGTCGCGCACAACCTCGCCCAGCCCGATCAGGATGCGCAGGGTCGCCATCTTGTCCGCCGGGGCGCAGTGGACGGTCAAACTGCGCGGCTCAACCGCCGCCACCCGCAGGCCACCCAGCCGCTCGGCCACCACGGCGGCGGCGGCGCTGGTGGATACCCGCAGGCGCACCGGCAGCCCGGCGTTGACGCGCAAGTCGTCCAACGTGCCGCTGGCGCGCAGATGACCATGTTCGACAATGGCGATGCGGTCGGTACGTTCTTCAAGTTCGGTCAGGATGTGGGAGGACAGCAGGACCGCCGTGCCGCCGCGCTTCAACTCGGCGATGATGGCGTAAAAGGCTTGGCGGAGATCGGGATCAAGGCCGGTGGTTGGCTCGTCCAGCAACAGCAGGCGTGGGTCGCCCAACAAGGCCTGGGCCAGCCCGAGGCGTTGGCGCATCCCCTTGGAGTAGGTCGCCACCCGCCGCCCGGCAGCATGGAGTAAACCAACGCGGTCCAGCAGGGCCATGCCTTCGGACGCCGGGCGGCGCTTCAGGCGGCCATAAAACCCGATGACCTCGCGCCCTGTCATGGCGTCGTGGAAGGCTACGCTCTCGGGCAGGAAGCCGACCGAGGGGCGCATCTTGACCGGGTCGCGGCCGAGTACCGTGACGCTGCCGCCGTCCGGCCGGATGAGGCCCA
>JBAYSM010000147.1:0-9030 GCA_041676205.1 Rhodospirillaceae bacterium
ACGAGCACGCTATGGTATAAGATGCTTTTGTCGTGCTCATGCCCCGCCTCAACAAGAACCGCCGCAGGAAATGTTACGGGAGAAGAACGAAGGCCCGCCCAGGACACTTTCTGCAACTGCATTCGCAGGTAGGCATGCCAGGATTCGCCCGGAGGCGCAACGCTCGACGCGCGATTCCTCTCGTGACTCCAGACAGTTACCCGCTTTGGGCACTTCCAGCGCTGACCTTGAACATTCACGCTGCAACGCAGCACACTGAGATACAACGGTTTTTCTGGGCGACGTGCGACGCTGGCATCTGCCTCTACGGCGACGGCACCGGCATCGGCTTGTTCTCGCGGAACAGGCGTTCCACGGCATCGCCAGGGATGGGGCGCGACAGATAGTAGCCCTGGAGGGTGTCGCAGCCCACCCCGTGCAGGAAATCCAGTTGGTCCTGCGTCTCCACCCCTTCGGCCACGACCTTGAGATTGAGCGCATTGGCCATGGCGATCATGGCGCAGACGATGGCCGCATCGCCGGGATCAGTCGTCACGTCGTTGATGAAGGAGCGGTCGATCTTGAGCTTGCGGATAGGGAACCGCTTGAGCACCGACAGGGATGAATAGCCCGTGCCGAAGTCGTCGATGGCCGACGCAATGCCGCGCTCGTCGAGCAGGCGCACCACGTTGATGGCGTTTTCCGGGTCGCTCATGGCCGAACTTTCGGTCAGCTCAAGCTCCAGGTACTTGGGATTCAGCGAGAACTCGCGCAGGGCTGAATCGACCATGTTGAGCAGCAGGCGCGTGTTGTGGAACTGTCGCCCAGAGATGTTCACGGCAATCGGCACATTGCACAGGCCAAGATCCTGCCAGCGGCGGTTCCAGCGGCACGAATCGCGCAGCACCTGTTCGCACATGGCGTCAATCAGGCCGTATTCCTCGGCAATATCAATGAAATCGCCGGGCGGGATGAGGCCGTGTTCGGGGCTGATCCAGCGGACCAGGGCTTCCATGCCGACGATGCGGCCCGACCGGGTTTCGACCTGCGGCTGGAAGTAGGCGACGAATTCCTCGTTGTCCAACGCACGGCGCAGGCGGTGCTGCATGGTCAGCATCTGCGAGGCGCGCTGGCCCATTTCGGCCGAAAACAGGACCATCGACCCCGGCCCCTGGGCCTTGGCCCTGTGCAGCGCGGCATCGGCGTTCATGATCAGGGTGTCGTTGTCGGCCCCATCAATGGGGAAGCGCGCACCGCCAACCGAAACGCTGAGGTCGAACTCCTGGCCTTCGACCTCCAGCGGCGCCTCGAACCGGTTTTGGATGGCGCGGATGGTTTCCTCGATTTCGGTATCGCTGGTTACGCCGCTCAGCATGATCAGGAAACGGTCGCCGCCCGAGCGGCACAACACATCGCCCATGCCGACCACTTCTTGCAGGCGTTGGGCCGCGGCCACCAGAACCTTGTCGCCGGTGGTATGGCCAAGCGTGGCGTTGACGATGCTGAAACGGTCCAGGCCCAGCGACAGGATGGCCACCCAGGCGTCGCTGTCCTTGGCGGCCTGGCTGGCGCGTCCGAATTGGTCGTTGAACAACGCGCGGTTGCCCAGCCCGGTCAGAGGATCGTAGTACGCCAGGAACATCAGGCGTTCTTCGGCCCGCTTGCGGTCGGTGACGTCGAGCGCCACGCCCTCCCACACAACGGCGCCTTCGGCCTGATAGCGCGGCCGGGCAAGCACCCGCAGCCAACACGGTTCGCCTTTTTGGTTGACCAATTTGACGTCGCGCTCGACGGCTTCCAGATGCTCGGCCGACTGCCGGAGGGAGGCCGTGAAGCTGGCCCGCTCGGACGGTTCCATCAAATCCAGGAACTGCCGCCCGTCGCCGATCAGGGCCGCCGGATCCACCCCGAGGACCGTGCGCGCGCCTTCGCTGGCGTAGCTGAACGTCAGGGACCCCGCCGAGTCGAGGGACCACTGGAAGACGATGCCGCTAATGTTGTCGGCGATGTTGAGCAGACGCTGTTCGGTCTCATGCAGGCGCGCTTCGGTGCGCTTGCGTTCGCCGATGTCACGGATGATGGCGACAAACAGGCGCCGCCCGTCGCTCAACACCTCGGACAACGCCAGTTCGATCGGGAATTCGTAGCCGGTCTTGTGCAGGCCGACCAGCTCCCGCGCGCCGCGTGCCAGCATTTTGCTTTCGCCGGTGGTCAGGTAGCGGTCGATGTAGGTGGCATGATGCGGACGATGGGACTCCGGCATCAGGATGGCCACATCCTGCCCAACCAGCTCATCCGGGCTGTAGCCGAATACGCCCGTCACCGCTGCGTTGACCGACTCGATCCGGCTTTCCTCGCCGATGGTGACGATGCAGTCCGCCGCATGATCCATGATCATTTCAAGGCGGTGCTCGGCCCGCATACGGTCGGACACGTCGATCAGCACACCGTCCCAGATGATATCGCCGCTGGGCATGCGGTCGGGCCGCAGGGTGCCGGACAGCCACTTCACGGTACCGTCGCGCGAAATGGCGCGCACTTCTTCGGCATAGGGCGTCAGATCGCGGGCCGAGGCCCGCATCCGCTCCATGTAGCCGTCGCGGTCGGCCCAGTGAATGCAGTCGAGGCAGCCATCGCGAGTAACACGCATGTCCTCTGGCTCATAGCCCAGGATGTCGCGCACGCCGCTGGAAAAGAACGGGTAGTAAACCGACTCGTCTGACTGCATGACGCGCTGGAACACGATGCCGGGCAGGTTGGCGGCCACGGTGCCCAGGCGTTCCTCGGCCTCGGACCACGTCCCGGCAAAGCTGGAAAAGGGGTCCGGCTCGGCCAGGGCCGCCACGAAAAACCGCGATGCACCGGCGGCGGCCCCGTCACGGGGCGGATCTCCGGCAACCACCTCGACGTCCAGGGTCAGAACGTGGCCATCGGCACGGCAAAACGGCAGAAACCGCCGGGCACGCTCGAAGGCTGCGTCGGGATCGCCGCCCAGCAACAGCGCGAGACCACCGCCATGTTCCGATTGCAGAATCTCAAGCGGTTGCCCGACCACGGCTTCCGCCGGATGCCCGAGTAATTGTTCGCATGCAGCGTTATAGGTGATAACGACGCCGCCGGCGTCGACAGCCAGGATGGCCACCGGAGCAGCGCCGAGCACCGCCGCGCAGGCATTTGGGCCGGCGGCATCCTCGGCGATCGTGTGGTGAACGAAGGCCCCGTTCATGGATGCCCCGCATATCCCGGACGACGCCTCACGGCCCTGCTCCCCCCGCCGGTCCAATTCCCTACGCCGGAATGGTAAGCGCGCTCCAAAAGGCACGCAAGGCCTTAGCTTCCGCTTGCTCCCCGAAACACCCGCAGACCGCTAAAAAACCAACAATTTAAGGCTCATTCATGGCTATCTGCATGCTCGGCGGAAAACAGTTGCGGCGGTTAACACCAAAACGGGTATCGTCGAATGGATGTCAGCACTCATGTCAACACGCCCGCAAGGAGATCGGGCAGCAGTCCGGCAGACATCAAAAACTGTATTTCATCTGGAATTCCACGTTGTCGTGCCGGCTGAAGCGGCCGAACATGGTTTCATCGCGGCCATGGTACTCCGCGCCCGACAAGGCAAACGAAAGATCATCATTGGGTTGGTAGCGGACAAACAGCGACGTCAGGGCGTCGCGGTCCGACAGGGACCGGTTATAGCCACCGCCGACCTTCCACTTGCTGTTGACCTGCACCGTCGCCGAAAGCATCAGATTATTGCGGTTTGGCCGTGCCTCGCGGGAGGAGACGACGTACAGCATGTTGTCTTGCTTGCCGTGAACCCACTCTTTGGCAAATTCGATGACCGGGGTGATTTCATCCAGGCCTAGGCGGTTGGCGATAGACGTCTCGCGGTACTTGGCCCCGATCAGGCCTCGGGTGAAATCTTCGTCCTGACCACCCGCCGCCAGATAGCCCATGCCTTCGGCATAGAGCTTGGCGGCTCCCGTTGTCCACGCCGCGCCGGCCGAGGCAATGCTCACGCGCGGACGGACCTTGTAGTAGGGATTGATTTGGCCGGGCCGGGGCGCGCGCAGGACGGGAAAGGGGCCGGGACCAACGTAGGCGGTGGCAAAATAGTCGACGCCCGTGGCGGCGCCATCGTATTTCAGAAGGTAGCCCCACTCCGCAGGCGCGCTGCCGCGCAGGTCGTTCTGGATGTCCGGCGTCACACTCGGCGGCAACCACGGAATGTCGATGCGGGCGAATTCAGAGGTACCGGAACCTCCTCCTCCGCTCCAGCGGGAATGACTGGCCGGACCCGGTGCGCTTTCCTCGACCGGCAGAATGATCGCCGAGAGGCGGTCGTTGCCCAGATAGAAGTCAGTCCGAACATGCCAGACACCGAAATCCACATCATGTTGAGGATTGGCTGAGTTCGAGCGGCCGTAAATGTCGGCCGGAGAATAAAGTTCAGCGACACCGACAGCCACGTCGTCCTTACCGGCCGTCACCTCCACCACGTCCCCCAGATAGGTCACGGTCAGGCGGCTGAGGTCGGCAAAGCGGCCATTTCCCGAGCGGCAGCCGGGCAGGCAGAACGCGCCGCGCTCCGCCCCCCGGTAGGTGGATGCCACGGCGTCCACCCCCAGCCCGAACGACCAGGCATCGCCGATGAACGTGGTGCTGTCGAGGCTGAGGTGCGTCCAGCCTTCAACCGGCTCGTCCTCCATCCCGCTGCTTTCCGCGTTATGCCCGGCGCGCGGAAACACGCTCAGAACCGTCTCGGCCTCATAGGTCGCGTTGCCGAGGATGCCGGACACGACGGCGGCGAAGCCGTCGTCCGCAGCCAGGGCGGTTCCGGGACTTGCGGCCAGCGCGGCAAGACCTCCGGCAGCGCAGGCCAGGTGCAGCCCGTGGAGAACCCGGCGCCTCACGGTACCAGTTCCCGGACGTTTTCGGGCATGCTCAGGCGGTGTGAGGTCGCGGCCAGCCGCTCGCCCAGGATACGGGCAATGTTGAGGTTGAGCTTGCTGGCGATATGCGGATACAGACGCATGTTCTGGCGGACCTTCACGGCATTGAACAGCAGCATCTCGCCATCGGTCAACGCATCCACGTTGGCGGTGCGCTCCTGCTCCTGGACGAACCCCGCTTCACCCATGACGGCGCCCTCCTCCAATGTCGCAAGGCGCGTCGTGCCGCCGGGCCGGTCGAGCGTGACTTCCGCCCGGCCGGAGATGATCAAGTACATATCGCGCCCGGTGGTCCCCTGCTCGACCAAGCGATCGCCGGCCTTGAAGGGTACGATCTCGGACAACAGGATCGCCTTGCGGATCTGGTACTGGCTCATGCCGGTGAACAGCGGGCTGTTGGCCAAGACATCGCGGCCGACCTTGAGAGCCAGGATTTCGTAAAGACCGACCAAGCGGACGTAGGACATGAGGACCGGCGTGACGATCAAGTCGGCGACCAGGGCGGCGAACATGGCGATGGCCGCCAGAAGACCGAACTCGGCCAGGATCGAGAAGTTCGACCACAGAAGGACCAGGAAGCCGGCCATCAATGAAATCGAGGTGGAAATGACAGGAACGGCCTGGTGGGCCATCGTGCGCTGCACCGCTTCCAGCCGATCGGGAGTGAGGCGGCTTTCGTGGGCGTAACTGGACAGCAGGTGGATGGTGTCGTCGATGGCAATGCCGATGGCGATCACGGCCACGGTGGCGGTGCCCGGATTGAGCGGAATGTCGAACATCCCCATGATCCCGAAGACGATGACGATGGGAATGATGTTGGGAACCAGGGACAGCAACCCGCCGATGAACGACGTATAGACCAGCGACATCATGATGAAGACGACCACCAGAAGCAGCCCCACGGACTTCACCTGTGCCGCGATCAATTCCTCGGCCGCGTTGTTGATCATCAGGTTCTGGCCGACGAGGTTGACGGTCAGGTCCGGCCCGGCGATGGCGCGGACCTGGGTGTCGAGATCGGCGACAGCCTGCTTGAGGTCGTGGCTGTCGTGGATATTGTGCCGGATGATCATGTTGGCGCGCTGGTAATCGGCGCTGATGTAGCTTTCCAGGTCATTGCGCTGAAAGAACAGCAGGTACTGCTCGACCAGATCGGCCGTGTCGGGCACCCGCATCATGTCCGGGGTACCGCCATGGAACTCCCGGTTCACCATCGACAGATGGTCGGCCATCGACAGCGCGGTGTCGAAGCGGCCGTCGCGCCGGATGTAGTCCTTGATCTCGGCCAGGCGGCGCAGGTTTTCCGGGGTGCGGAAGGCATTGGGACTGGACGACGCCAGATTGACGTAAAAGACCTCCATTCCCGAAAGGTCGTCGGCCAGCCGGTTGACGTCACGCACCAGCGGTTGGTCGTCCTTGAAGGCGGCAACCGGATCGTTGGAAACCTTGGCCTGAAAAGCGAATGCGCCAAACACGGCGACAACGGCCACTGAGACCGCGATGACGGTCCGGGGATACCCGGCGGTGGCCCGGCAGAAGCGCAGGATGAGGGCGACCGGCCCAACCAGACTGCCCTCGGGTCCGTGCTCCCCCGCGGCGTCATGGTCTGCCTTGGCATGCAGGCGGCTGCGCAACGGCCCGAACACCGTCAGCATCAGCGGCACCAGCAGCAGCGTGATCAAGCCGTTGCCCGCGATCGCCACCGAGGAAGCGAAAGCAAAATCGCGGACCAGGACTATGTCGGCAAGGCCGTTGGCGGCAAAACCCAATACGGTCGTGACCGTGGTCAGAATCAGCGGAAGGCCAAGGTGGCGCAGCATATAGCGCGTGGCGAGGGCGCGTTGGGCGGATCGGCTGTGTGCGGTGCCGTTGTGGTTCAGGCCATTCAGGTAGCCCGCCAGCATATGAGTGTCCTCGGTCGAGCCGATGACGATCACCAGCGACGGCACCATGGCCGACAGAATGTTGACCGGGATCCCCAAGTGCCCCATCAAGCCGAAGGCCCAGACGAGGCTGAGGCCGGATGTCACGACGGGGAAGACGGTCGCCAGGCCGCTGCGCAAAAAGACCAGAATGGTCGCAACCAGGATGCCGACCGATACGGGCACCAGCAGCCCGATATCGTCGAACAGGCTGTTCTTGGTATCCTCGTTCACCCGCGGAGGTCCAACCTGGAAGACCTCCTCAAAGGCGGCGCGATGCGGAGCGATGGCTTTGTCCATTGCCTCGAACGCCTCGCGGTCGAAGTTCGGATTTTGCGCGTCCTTGGTCACGCTCACGTTGATCGCCGTGACCGTCGCATCCTCCGAGATGAAGTTGCCGACCACCAGCGGAGAATAGAGCGCCCGCGCCCGCGCCTCGTCGATCCCCGCCTGATCGTCCGGTACACCATCAAGGACAGTGGAGGACGCGATCATACCGTCCTGGTCTTGGATGCTGCGCAGGTTGAACAGGCTTTCCACCCGTTCGACGAACGGAAGATCCTCCAGCGCGAAGTGCATTTCCTCCAACGCCAGGAGACGGTCCTCCGTCCAGAGACCAGCGGAGCGTACATAGATGATCGTCGTGTTGTCCGAGCCGAATTCCCGCTTGATCTCTTCGTAGATCACCTTGGTCGGATCGTTGTCGCTGATGAGGCTGTCAAAGCTGGTGTCGACGCGCAGCTTCCCCAGGCCGGAGCCGCATGCAACCGTGACAAGGGCGAGGAAGATCAGGGTGATCAGGCGATGGCGCGCCCCGAACCCAAGAACGTGGTACATAAATGGAAGCTCCACTGGCGCCGGACCCTAGCGGTACGGACGGTGGCGGGAGGGATCATGGATGACGGAGGGCGCGGGCCGCTCCGGCCGATGGCAGAGAGGCGGCAGCCGCGGGAAAGGACCCGCAAGCGCCGCCAACGTCGTCATCGGAGATGGCGGCCGCTCGTGACCCAACGCTGTTCGAACATGCGCTCCGGGACGGAGGCTTCGGACAGATCACGGCTCTTGACGTGGATGAGCGTCTTGTGACGCTGCTTGTCATTGTCCATGACGGTGGCATTGGCTCGCCACGTATCGCCATCGACGTGCACCATGTCCCAGGTGTACTGGGTCTTCAGGAAGCGGCCGCGACGGTCCTGAAAATCGATGCGGCGGATATAAAACTGATCCTTGCTGATGTAGAGCCGCCGGAACTTGTAACCGGTTTCCGCCGCCAGATCCGCGTCCTTGGGATAGGCATCAACGACATAGGCGTCGACCGTCTCCAGGACGGCCCCCGTTTCGTCCTTGATTTCAGTCTTTTCGTCCGGCTGCCGCTCATAGGAAAACTTGGAGCGATCCTCGGACGTCATGTCTTCGAAGGCGAAGTCCGTGCCCATGAAGTAGTTGCGCTTCCCGCCGTCCGCGGACCGTTTCATCTCACGCCCGTAGGCCGGGAGGTGCATCCATTGGTCATCGCTGGCGCCACGATTCTGCCATGTCAACAGGGCCACGCCCTGAACCCCCGCCGGTTCGTCAAAGACCACGAGGTAGCGGTACAAGCCGTTCTCGCCCTCGCGAGCGAAGCGGCGCAGCGTCCTTTGCTCGGTGTTGCCGCGATCATCGATCAGCGTCATCGCCTGGATCTCGGACTCATAGGGACGGTCATGGCGGCCCGACACCTCGTCCATGATGTCCCGCCCCGTCATCTCCTGCGCCAGAACTGGCGTCGCCATCATCATGGCAAGGGCACAGCCAAGCATTGGCATGGCCCATCGAACCGGCAAACGCATCATCATTTCGACCCTCTGCCTCTCGGCTTCAGAAAAGCCTCACCCCATGTAGCCCGCAAACGCAGGCGCCCGAACAAGACAGCAGAGAAACACCATGATGCAAGTGAAAAAAGTACAGACTGGGTAGATTTCCAGAGGGATCCTTCGAACTTATGCGTTGATTAAATTTAAAAGTTCTAAACTGCTTTAAATACGAATAATGGTTGTCTGCATAACTTTGCGAGTTATACCCTCGGTTGATCCCTGCACTGTCATACAAAGCTGGTTATAATAGATATTACTGAGCAGACACATTTTATATCGGTATCGTTGCGGATCGTTGAAAATACCCGCGACTCATCGCGC
>JBAYSM010000148.1:0-8980 GCA_041676205.1 Rhodospirillaceae bacterium
CAAACGCAATCACGAGGCCGAACACACAAAAAGAAGAAGGGGTGGCCGAAGCCACCCCTTCCCTTTAGCAAACTCTCTGTTTTCTTCGTCGTAAGACTTAGAAGGACAGGGAGATACCCGAGGACACGGCCCAGCCGCTGTTCTCGTTGGCAGAAACGGTGCCCGCCACAGCGCGCTGAGCAGCAGTCAGGCCGTTTTCGAACTTGGCGTGGTTGATGGAGCCAACCAGGGAGACACCCGGACCCATGGAGTATTCGCCGTTCAGCTCCCACACCTTGCGGGTGTCGTCAGTGGTGCCGTTGCCGTTCTCAGCCTTGGAGTCGAAGTAGGCGAGAGACACGCCGTACGGGCCGGTCTTGTAGGACAGACCCAGGTCCCAAGCGCGCTGATCGAAGGAACCCGGAGTGGCCGCAGCGCCAACGGTGTTCAGCTCGACGTCGATGTGGCGGAAACCACCACCGAAGGTGAAGCCGGCGTAGGACAGGTTGGCGCCGATCTGGTACTCGTTCCAGTCGTCCACATTGACGGTGGCACCAGCGTTCGCGGTGTCGGCGGTCAGCCAGCCACCGGCGACCTTAACGCCAACGCCGGAGAATTCACCGGCGTAAGCGGCGCCAATGCCATAGGCGTCGGTCGCGTTGTTGCCGGTCGGGACGGCCGGGGTGTCGTCGCCCTGGCTGAAGCTCGGGACGTAGGTGGCGCCAACGGTGAAGCCGCCGAAGGACGGCGAGATGTACGAGACGGACTCGCTGTCACCACCGGTGTTAACGAACGTGGCGTTCGGGGCGACGATGCCGGCGGGAGCCAGGATCACGTTGCCGACGACGGCGTCACCTTCGGAGAAGGCGCCACCGTGGATGCGGCCACCGACGCGGGGGGAGGTCACGGCGATCGCGGCCAGGGCGTTGTCGTCAGCGCCCATCACGACGGTACCGAAAGCGCCGGCGACGGAGATGGCGTACTCGTCGATCGCATCGCCGGTGACGTTGGCGGTGCCGGTCGGGGTGTTCACGGTGGTCTTGTCGCGGCCACCGGCTTCCATTTCGGCCTTGAAGGAGACCTTCAGGCCGTTGTCGAGGGTGGTGGAGCCGAGGTAGAACACTTCGGCGTCGCCCTTGACGTCGACGGCGGTGACTTCGCCAACGGCGGCGTTGGTCAGGTAGCTGTCTTCATTGTCGGCATAGGTGACCCAGGTGCCGGCGAAGCCGCCGAGGGACAGCTTAATGGGGTCCGCAGCGTGGGCGGCACCGGCGACGAGACCGGCGGCGACGAGGGCGCTGGTACCGATAAGAAGCTTCTTCATTGTTGAGATCCCTAATTCAGTTGGACTGGAACGAGCTGTTCTTACCGTGCGACCCCCTGTACTCCCGTCTTCGGAGCGAACCCCGCTTCGGGAGGGACACAGCGTAGAACCGCCGCACCGGTGGGACGATAAGGCCACTTCCCTCCGAAAGGGTCAAGTTGACTCGGAAGATGTCTGTGTCAATTTCCGCACAGTGTGTTTTTTCCGCAACAGGCCCCCAAGACGCATTGTGGCGCATTATATGGTAAAGGAGCGACGCGATACCTGTACGGCCCCTCACCATGTGGGGTATACAGGCGTGTCCGTTGGCACTTCGAGGCAAGCGTCGGCGGCATAGTGAACTGCCGTGGTGGGAACCGGAAACCGATGCTGAAGCGCGCCGTACACCTTTCTCTCTCGATCATCGCCGCGGGTTTTGTCCTGGCCGGTTGCTCCGGCACGGAGATGGATAGCCGACCCTACGAGAAGAACCCCTACACCGGCGAGTGGGGCCGTGACGTTAACAGCGCACCCGACGACACCATCTTCGGCAAGGGCGGCCTGTTCGGCAGCGGCAAGTCCTCCGAGGAGGTCGGCGGCGGCGGCACCGGGCTGAACGTCAACGCGTTCCTGTGGCGGGCGTCGCTCGACACCGTTGGTTTTATGCCGCTGAGTTCGGCCGATCCGTTCGGGGGCGTCATCATCACCGACTGGCACAGCCCGGCGACCAGCCCCGGCGAGCGGTTCAAGGTCAACGTGTTCATCCTGGGCCGCCAGTTGCGCGCCGATGCCATCAAGGCCAGCGTGTTCCGGCAGGTCCGCGATGCCTCGGGCGGGTGGGCCGATACTCCGGTGGCCGAGAGCGTCTCCACCGAGTTCGAGAACGCCGTCCTGACCCGCGCCCGCCAGTTGCGAATCGCCTCGGCCGGTAAGTAACCGCGGCCCCGCGTCGGCCTGAGTTTTGAATTCCAGCACCCCCGCGCAAGCGGGGGTCCCTGCTTGAGGAGCCAACCCGTGTCCGTGGACCGCTACAACGTCAAGGAAACCGAGCGGAAGTGGCAGGCGCAGTGGGAGGACCGTGGCGTGTTCGCCGCGTCCGACGACCGCAGCAAGCCCAAATACTATGTCCTGGAGATGTTCCCCTATCCGTCGGGGCGCATCCACATGGGCCATGTCCGCAACTACACCCTTGGCGACGTGGTGGCGCGGTTCAAGCGGGCGCAGGGCTTCAACGTGCTGCATCCGATGGGCTGGGATGCCTTTGGCCTGCCCGCCGAGAACGCGGCCATCGAGCGCGGCGCCCATCCCGGCGAGTGGACCCACCAGAACATCGACATCATGCGCGATCAGTTCAAGCCGATGGGCCTGTCCATCGACTGGACCCGCGAGTTCGCCACCTGCGACGCGCCCTATTACAAGCACGAACAGAAGATGTTCCTGGATTTCCTCAAGGCGGGCCTGGCCTACCGCAAGGAATCCTGGGTCAATTGGGACCCGGTGGATCACACGGTGCTCGCCAACGAGCAGGTCATCGACGGCAAGGGCTGGCGCACCGGCGCGCCTGTCGAACGCCGCCTGCTCAGTCAGTGGTTCCTCAAGATCACCCAGTATTCCGATGATCTGCTTGAGGCGATCAAAGGCCTGGAGCGGTGGCCCGAAAAGGTCCGCATCATGCAGACCAACTGGATCGGCCGCTCCGAAGGCGCCCGCCTCACGTGGCCGCTGGAAGGCCGTGCCGACTCGGTCGAGGTGTTCACCACCCGGCCCGACACTCTTTATGGCGCGTCGTTCCTCGCGCTGTCGCCGCACCACCCGCTGACCGCATCGCTGGCCGAGGGCAACGCCGACCTGCGCGCCTTCGTCGCCGAGTGCGACAGCCTTGGCACCTCCGAAGAAGCCATTGAGACGGCGGAAAAGAAGGGCTTTGACACCGGCCTGCGCGCCGTGCACCCGTTCGATCCGGCCTGGACTGTGCCGGTCTACGTGGCCAACTTCGTGCTGATGGACTACGGCACCGGGGCTGTTTTCGGCTGCCCCGCCCATGACCAGCGCGACATGGATTTCGCCCGCAAGTACGGCCTGACGGTCAAAGCCGTGGTCGCCCCCAAGGATGCCGACCCCGCCGCCTTCGCCGCCGAATTGGAGGCGTCCAAGGATGCCTTTACCGATGACGGGGTGGCGATCAACTCCGGGGCGCTCGATGGCCTCGCGGTCGAGGACGCCAAGCGCGCCGCCATCGCCCGGATCGAGGAGTTGGGCCGGGGGACCGGCACCGTGCAGTACCGCCTGCGCGACTGGGGCGTGTCGCGGCAACGGTATTGGGGCTGCCCGATTCCGATCATCCATTGCGAGGCCTGCGGCGCCGTTCCGGTGCCCGAGGATCAGTTGCCGGTCGAACTGCCCAAGGACGTCACCTTCGATCAGGCGGGCAACCCGCTCGACCGCCACCCGACGTGGAAGCATGTGGCCTGCCCGTGCTGCGGCAAGCCGGCCCGGCGCGAGACAGACACGTTTGACACGTTCTTTGAAAGCTCGTGGTACTTCGCGCGCTTCTGCTCGCCGCATGTCGATGACAAGGCGTTCGACCGCGACGCGGTGGACTACTGGCTGCCGGTCGATCAGTACATCGGCGGCGTCGAACACGCCGTGCTGCACCTTCTTTACTCGCGGTTCTTCACCCGTGCCCTGCGCGATTGCGGATACCTGAGCGTGGCCGAGCCGTTCGACGGCCTGTTCACCCAGGGCATGATCTGCCACGAGACCTATAAGTCCGAGTCGGGCAAGTGGCTGGACCCGGCCGAGATCGAAAAGCGCGGCGAGGATCTGGTGGTGATCGCCGACGGCTCCCCGGTGACGGTCGGCCGCTCCGAAAAGATGTCCAAGTCCAAGAAGAACGTGGTCGATCCCAACCACATCATCGACACCTATGGGGCTGACGCGGCGCGCCTGTTCATGCTGTCCGACTGCCCGCCAGAACGCGACATGGACTGGTCCGACGCCGGGATCGAAGGCGCGTGGCGCTACCTCAACCGCCTGTGGCGTCTGGCTCAGGACGTGGCGGCCGACGCGCCCGCGCTGGACTCTTTGCCAGATGGCGCAGCGGGAAAGCTGGTCCGCCTGACCCACCGCACCATCTCCCAGGTCAGTGACGACCTGGAAAAGCTGCGCTTCAATAATGCCGTGGCCCGCGTGCGCGAACTGTCCAACGCGGTTGCCGCGCTGGAGCAGAGCGACGGCCCGGCCAAGGCAGCCTATCGGTTCGGCGTCGAGACGGTGGTCCGCCTGATCGCGCCGATGACCCCGCACATCGCCGAAGAAGTGTGGCAGGCCCTGGGCCATTCCGCCCTGTTGGTCGAAAGCCCGTGGCCGAAGTTCGATCCGGCCCTGCTGGAGGACGACACGGTCACGCTGGCCGTGCAGGTCAACGGCAAGCTGCGCGGCACGGTCGAAGTGGCGCGCGCGGCCTCAAAGGAAGAGGCCGAAAAGGCCGCCTTGGCGATCGACGCCGTGCAGCCGTGGCTGGACGGCAAGACCATTCGCAAGGTCGTCGTCGTGCCCGGCAAGATCGTCAACGTCGTGGTGGGATAGGACCATGAACCGCCGTCGGATCATCGCCCTGCTCCCTGTTCTCGCGCTGTGCGGCGTCGTACTGTCCGGGTGCGGCTTCCGGCCTCTGTACGGAAAACACTCGGACGCTCCCGGTCTGGCGGCGGAACTGGCGACGGTGGCGGTGGCGCCCATGCCCGACCGGTCGGGACAACTCCTGCGCAATGCCATTGAGCAACGTTTGGAGCGCGCAGGCGCCGGGCAGGCCAAGGTTTACACGCTGGTCATCGACCTTGTGGAAACGGGGGGGTCGCTCGGCTTGGGGAAGGATGCGACGTCGTCCCGGTCCAGTCTGGCCTTGACGACAACGTTTGAACTGCGCCGGGATGGAAAGGTTCTGTTCTCTGGCGCTTCGGCGTACACAGCGGCCTACAACATGCTGGAGGAGCAGTACGCCACCATCATTTCCGAACGCGACAGCCGTGACCGCGCGGTCAACCAGATTGCCGACGACATCACCCGCCGTCTGGCCGTGTTCCTCGGCAACCGGCCGGGGAGTTGAGCGGAGGGACCGCCCCGTGAAGATCGCGCCGGAACGCGCCGATGCCTTTGCTGCCCGGCCCGATGGCCGGACTCGGCTGGCCTTGGTTTATGGTCCCGACGAAGGCTTGGTGCGCGAGCGGGTCGGCAAGCTGGTGCGCTCGGTGGTTGACGATCCGGGCGATCCGTTTCGCGTGGCCGAGCTTACCGGGGCGCAGATCAAGGCCGATCCTGCCCTGCTGGCCGACGAGGCTGCCGCCCTGGCGCTGACCGGCGGGCGGCGCGTCGTCAAGGTACGTGATGCCGACGACGGCTGCACCAAGGCCGTTACGGCGTTCCTCGAATCCGCCGCCGGCGATTCCTTGATCGTGCTGCAAGCAGGGGATCTCAGCCCGCGCTCCACCCTGCGCAAGGTTGTTGAGGGTGCGCCCATCGCGGCGGCCCTGCCGTGTTATCTCGACGAGGGGCAGGCGCTGGAGACGGTCATCCGCGACACCTTGGCGGCCAATCAGATTGCCGTCAGCCGCGATGCCATGGACTTCCTGACCAGCCACCTTGGCGGCGACCGTCTGGTCACGCGGTCGGAGATCGAAAAGCTCGCCACCTATATGGGTGGTCCCGGCGAAGTCACGCTGGAGGACGCCATGGCCTGCGTCGGCGACGTGTCGGCCATGAGCTTGGACGATCTGGCCTATGCCGTCGCCGATGGCGAGGCGGCGCACGCCCAGGCCCTGCTGGATCGTTTGGTCGCCGAGGGCAAGCCGATGATCAGCCTGCTGCGCACGGTGGCCCGCCATTTCCTCCGCCTGCATCTGGCGGGTGGTGCCATGGCGCAAGGGCGGTCGGGCGATCAGGCGATGGGTTTGCTCAAGCCGCCGGTGTTCTTCAAGCTCAAGGGCCGGTTCACCGCGCAGCTTCGCCGGTGGCCGCCCGACCGCGTGGCCGGGGCGCTGGACCTGCTGCTTCAGGCGGAGCTTGAGTGCAAGTCCTCGGGCATGCCCGAAACCGAGATCGGCGCCCGCGCCCTGTTGCAAATCTCCCGCGCCGCCGGACGTCGATAGGCCGCACACCGCCTTACGAGCCGCATGTACTCCCCTGCTGATGAGAAACGTCCGGTCGAGTAAGGCGTTGTCTTGCCATGACCGGCATCAAACGGGAGATATTCAGCATGAAGAAGCAGCTCGCTCTTGCCACGGTCCTCGCCGCCGCCTTGGCCGCCGGGTCCGTCCATGCCCAAAGCGCCGGGCAGGCAACCGAAGCGCAGAGTTCCGAAAGCATCCGCATGATGCAGCAGGCGCTGCAGAATGAGGGCTATCAGCTCCAGGTCGATGGCATTTGGGGACCGAATACCCAGCAAGCGCTGAATCAATTCCAGGAACGTCAGCAGCAGATGGGCATGAGCGGCCAGACCGCGGCAACGCCTGAGTCGCCGCCTTCCGCCTCCGGGTCGACGCTGGGGTCATCGGGCGCCGGCATGGGAACGGCCACATCGCCTGGGCTGTCGGGGACCGGCACGAGCGGCGCTGGCATCGACAGTTCGCCGACCGGAACCGTCGATACCCCGCAGACCGCCGAGGAACGCGGCTGGGACCGTTCGGGCGGCATTGATGCAGGCTCGGATCGCAACCTGGGTACCGGCGCCGGTGAGACTGGTGTCGGCGGTGCCGGTGGCGCCGGTGGTGCCGGTAGCGGCGGGGCTGGCCGATAACACTCGACCACGTCAACCAAAGGCGTTGGCCGTCCGGGTGGGCGGCCAACGCTCGTTGGGCACTCAGTCGCGGCAGATCAGGACCGCCTTGCCCGTCACCTTGCGATCCTTGAGCGCCGCAAGGGCTTCGGCGGCATTTTCCAGGGCGAAGGTGTGCGACACCCTGGGCTTTAGCAATCCAGCCTCGAACCACGTCCTCAGTTGATCGAAGCTGTCGGAAATGCGCTGCGGCGCCAGACGGCGATAGGCCCCCCAGTACACGCCGATCACCGACAGGTTCTTGACCAGCAGATGGTTGGCCGGGATCTGGGGAACCGTTCCCGATGCGAAGCCAATCACCATGATGCGGCCATCCGGCGCGGTGCAGCGCAGGGAGGCGTCGAACAGTTCCCCGCCCACCGGGTCATAAACCACATCCACACCGCGGCCGCCGGTCAAATCCTTGACGCGCGCATGAACGTCCTCGGCGCGGCTGTCGATGCCGTGGGTGGCGCCATGCGCGACCGCGACGGCCAGCTTGTCGGCTCCACCGGCGGTGGCGATCACGGTGGCCCCTAATGCCGCGCCGCACTCCACGGCAGTCAGGCCGACGCCCCCGGCCGCGCCGTGGACCAGCAAAGTTTCCCCGGCCCGCAGCCCGGCGCGGTCGGCCAGGGTGAAGTGGGACGTCCCATAGGCGATGGGGAACGCCGCGCCGGTGGCGTAGTCCATGCCAGCCGCCAGCCGGTGCACATTCTCGGCCTGCGCGATGGCTTCATCGGCGAAACCACCGTGGTCGAGCACCGCGAACACCTTGTCGCCGGGCGCAACGCGGGTGACGCCGGGGGCGACCTCGCTGATCTCGCCAGCCACTTCGAAGCCCGGCGCGAAGGGGAAAGGCGGCTTTTCCTGATACTTGCCCTGCACGATCAGGCCGTCGGCGAAGTTGATGCCCGCCGCATGGACCGAAATCCTGACGCAGCCGTCGGGCAAGGCCGGCGACGGCACCTCCCGCACGCGCAGATCCGCCGGGGAACACCACTGCTCAACTATCACCGCGCGCATCAGTCTTCTCCATAAGAATTGGGAGGAGGTGGAATTTTATCGACGCTTATCCTTGATCGACCGGCCGAAATCCCGATGATCACCCCCAGCGTGATACCCCCGAACTTGATACCCCCGAACCAGGAGCCTTGTCACCATGCGCGGATTTTTTGGCATTGGCGTGGAGCGCATCAACAAGCCCTACAACGTGGGCAATGTGTTCCGCTCGGCCCATGCGTTCGGCGCGAGCTTCGTGTTCACGGTCAACGCCACCTATGAACGCAACAAGGGCGCCCGCAGCGATACCTCGGACAGCCTCGGTCAGATGCCTTTCTACAGCTTCCCGGATGTCGCCAGCATGGTGCTGCCCAAGGGCTGCGCGCTGGTCGGCGTTGAACTGCTCGATGATGCGGTGGACCTGCCAAGTTTCCGCCACCCGTTGCAGGCGGCCTACATTCTGGGGCCGGAACGCGCCTCCCTGTCGGCCGAGACCGTGGCGCGGTGCGATCATGTCATCAAGATCCCCACGCGGTTTTGCCTCAACGTGGGCATCGCCGGGGCGCTGGTGATGTATGACCGGGTGATGTCGCGCGGCCGGTTCGCGCCCCGCCCGGTGCGTACCGGCGGCCCGGTCGAGGACCTTCCGGCCCATGTCTCGGGCGCTCCGAAAATGCGGGCGCAGGCGTCCATGGAGATGTTTCGCGACACCCCGCCGCTGGCCGAAGTCGGCGTGACCGAGGCCGAAGAGGCCTGATCCCGCCCAGGGGAATCGCATTTGAAAAAAGACGGTAGCAGCGAACGTTGAAAGAGATTCTCCTGGGACCTCACGCGACTGCGAGAGGGGCCCCCAGATGTCGTGGTTTGACAAGGCTTTCGAGGCG
>JBAYSM010000149.1:0-8796 GCA_041676205.1 Rhodospirillaceae bacterium
GACAACCTTCGCCTGGGCGCATTCCGCCGCAAGGGCGACGATGTCGAGGCCGACATCGAGCGCATGTTTTCGATGTTCCCGATTCTCAAGAAAAAGCGCGCTCAGGCCGCCGGCACCCTGTCGGGCGGTCAGCAGCAGATGCTCGCCATGGGCCGCGCGCTGATGGCCCATCCGCGCCTGCTGCTGCTCGATGAACCGTCCATGGGCCTTGCACCTCTGCTGGTCGGCGAGATTTTCAACATCGTGCAGATGTTGAAGGAGCAGGGCACCACCATCCTGCTGGTCGAACAGAACGCCTATGCCGCGCTGGCAATCGCCGACCGTGGCTATGTGATGGAAACCGGCGAGATCGTGCTGACCGACACCGGCGACAATCTGCTGGCCGATGAGAAGGTCAAGGCCGCCTACCTCGGTCTCTGACAGCATTCTCTTTTGGCGACTTTTAGGCCACCCCGGCCGATCCCTCTTGCGGATCGTGCCGGGGTGGCCTAAATAGTTTCATACGTAACCAATGCAAAATGAGGGACGAGACATGACCAAGACGTTCGCGTCGACCGGCGACCTGGGTGAAAAGACCATCACCTTCGCCAAGTTGGGCGAGGGTGCCTATGCCTACACGGCGGAAGGCGATCCCAACACCGGCGTTATCATCGGCGACGATGGCGTCATGATCATCGACACCCAGGCCACGCCGCTGATGGCGCAGAAGGTTTTGGCGCGCATCCGCGAAATCACCGACAAGCCGGTGAAGTACATCCTGATGTCGCACTACCACGCCGTCCGCGTGCTGGGTGCCGCCGCTTATGAGGCCGAGCACGTCATCGCCTCGCAGAAGACCTATGAAATGGTGGTCGAACGCGGCCAGCAGGATTGGGAATCCGAGTTCGGCCGCTTCCCGCGCCTGTTCGAAGGCCACGAGTCGATCCCCGGACTGACGTGGCCGACCATCGTGTTCGACGGCAAGCTGACCGTGGATCTGGGCAACCGCAAGGTTGAGATCTGGAGCCCCGGCCGGGGTCACACCCAGGGCGACACCATCGCCTGGCTGCCCGAGGAAAAGATCCTTTACGCCGGTGACTTGGTCGAATACGGCGCGACGCCCTACACCGGCGACGCCCACCTCGGCGATTGGCCCGCCACCCTCCAGGCCCTGCGCGACCTCAAGCCGAATAAGCTGGTCCCTGGCCGTGGCGATGCCCTGCACAACCCGGAACAGTGTGAAGAAGCCCTATCTGGCACGCAGGCCTTCATCACCGACCTGTTCGACAGCGTCAAGGAAGGCGTTGCCAAGGGCCTCGACCTCAAGGCCGTGTTCGACGCCACCAAGGCCAAGTTGGACCCGAAGTACGGTGACTGGGTGATCTACGAACACTGCATGCCGTTCGACGTCGCCCGCGCCGTGGACGAAGCCAACGGCCTCGACCGGCCCAAGATCTGGACCGCCGAGCGCGACAAGGAAATGTGGTCGTCGCTGAACACCTGAGTCAGAGCAGCTCTACCATGCGCGAACGCCCCGCAGCCCGTCTGCGGGGCGTTTCGCTTTGGGTCTGCGCCCAAAAGGACGTGAACCGAATGGCCGCCCCGCCGTTGGTCTGAGAACGACCATACGTAACGGAGATATCGACCATGCCTATTCTTTTGTGGCTGCTTGGCGTGCCCCTGACACTGATTATCGTGCTGTGGCTGATAGGAGTTTTCTGAAGATCGCATGAAATCAACGAGAATTCGCCGCACTTGGTCCCTGATGCTGCCATGCAGCGCGGGCATACAGGGACCAGTACCCCCTTGGAGGCTGGTCCCATGCGCCGTGTTCTCGCTCTTGCCCTTGCCGTCGTGCTGGCTCTCGCTGGGTTGGCGACTGTCATCCTGCCGGTGCCGTTGGAAGTGCCGCTGATGAGCGGTGCGGCGGTTTTGGCGTTGCGCAACTCAGCCGGGGCGCGCCGCCTGTACGTAAGAGGGCGCCGACGGTGGCCGGGCGCGTTCCGCTTTCCCGATCGCATCCTGCGCCCCCGGTTCCGGGCGTTGGCGCGGGCCTAACCCGCCTTGACCGCCCGGATCAGATAGTTGACGCCGAGGTCGTCGGACAGGTGCCATTCATCCATCAGCGGGTTAAAGCTCATGCCCTTGAGGTCTTCGACCCGCAAACCGCCGGCGCGCAGGGCTTCTGCGAACTCGCTCGGCTTGACGAACTTTCGCCAGTCGTGGGTGCCCGGCGGCAGCCAGCGCAGCACGTATTCGGCACCGATCTTGGCGAGGGCCAGGGATTTCATGGTGCGGTTCAGGGTGGCCCCGACCAGCATCCCGCCCGGCTTCACCAGATGGGCGGCGGCGCGCAGGAACAGGTCGATGTCGGCGACGTGCTCGACCACTTCCATGGTCATCACCACGTCGAAACGTTCGGTCGTCTGGGCCAGATCCTCGACCAACTGGCAGCGGTAGTCGATGTCCAGGCCCGATCGCTCGGCATGCAGGTGAGCGATGGCGATATTCTTGGCGGCGGCATCCAGGCCCGTGACCTTGAATCCCAAGCGGGCGAACGGCTCCGACAGCAGGCCGCCGCCGCAACCGACGTCCAGCAGGGTCAGGCCCTCGAACGGGCGTTCGCTGGTGGCGTCGCGCCCGAAGTGGGCGGCGGTGGCGTCGCGGACCCAGGCGATACGTGACGGATTGAACTTGTGCAGCGGCTTGAACTTGCCGACCGGGTCCCACCAGGAGTCCGCCATGGCCTCGAATTTGGCCAGTTCCTCGGGATTGGCGGTGGTCGGAACTGCCTGGACCATGACTGTTCTCCTGCGTGAGGTCGCTTGATGAAGGGGGAGGGGGCGCCCTTGCCTCGACCGAGTTGACGGAGTATGTATACGCGCCCGCCGGTTCCGGCAACCAGCGGGACATATTTTTGAGCCTCGCATGGCCACATCATCAAAGGGACGATCTTCCCCATGGCCCGTATCGTGATGAAATTCGGCGGCACCTCGGTCGGGGATCTCGATCGTATCCGCAACGTAGCCCGCCGCGTCAAGGGCGAGGTCGATGCCGGCAACACCGTTGCCGTCGTTGTATCGGCCATGTCCGGCGAAACCAACAAGCTGGTCGATTTCTGCCGCGGCATCTCGCCGATGCACGACGCGCGCGAATATGATGCCGTGGTGTCGACCGGTGAACAGGTGACGACCGGGCTGCTCGCCATGGCGCTCCAGGAACTCGGCGTCGAGGCGCGGTCCTGGGCTGGCTGGCAAATTCCGATCAAGACCGACGGCGCCCATTCCAAGGCCCGTATTGTCGATATCGACACGACCGACCTGGTGGCCCGCATGGAGCGCGGTCAGGTCGCCGTGGTGGCCGGTTTCCAAGGTATCGGCCCGGACAACCGAGTTACGACGCTTGGCCGTGGCGGTTCAGACACCTCGGCGGTGGCGCTGGCAGCGGCTCTCAAGGCCGACATCTGCGACATTTATACCGACGTGGACGGGGTCTACACCACCGATCCCCGGATCGTGTCCAAGGCCCGCAAGCTGGACAAGATCACCTACGAGGAAATGTTGGAAAGCGCCTCCCTGGGGGCCAAGATTCTTCAGGTGCGCTCGGTCGAAATGGCCATGAAGCACGGGGTGCGCGTGCAAGTGCGCTCCTCGTTCAGCGACGGACCCGGCACCATCATCTGCGACGAGGACGAAATCGTGGAAAAGGAACTTCTCAGCGGCATCGCCTACTCGCGCGACGAAGCCAAGGTTACCCTGGTCAAGGTCGCCGACCGCCCCGGCGTGGCGGCGGGCATCTTCGGGCCGTTGTCCGATGCCAACGTCAACGTCGACATGATCGTGCAGAACGTGTCGCACGGGGGCGGCGCAACCGACCTGACCTTCACCGTGACCAAGGGCGACCTGGACCGCTGCGTCAAGGTGCTGGAGGATCGTAAGGCCGAGTTGGGCTACGAGGAACTGCTCCACGACGCCAACGTGGTCAAGGTGTCGGTGATCGGCGTGGGCATGCGCAGCCATGCGGGCGTGGCGCAGACCATGTTCTCGGCCCTGGCTGACAAGGGTATCAACATTCAGGTGATCTCGACGTCCGAGATCAAGGTGTCGGTGCTGATCGCCGAGGAATACACCGAGCTGGCCCTGCGGGCGCTGCACGCGGCTTATGGCCTCGACGCGGCCTGAGGACCGGTTCAACGAGGGGAAGACCATGAGCGCCCGTGCGCGACTCGACCGGCTGTGGGATCGGGGGCGCCAGTTTCTTGGGGCTGACGCCGCCATCATGGGCGGCGCTATGTCCTGGGTGTCCGAACGCAACCTTGTTGCGGCGATCTCCAATGGCGGCGGCTTTGGCGTCATTGCCTGCGGGTCCATGGGGCCGGATCTGCTGCAAGCCGAGATCAGGGCCACCCGTGCCCTGACCGCGCGGCCGTTCGGGGTCAACCTGATTACCATGCACCCGGACCTCGACGCATTGATTGACGTCTGCGCAGCCAATGGCGTGACCCATGTGGTGCTGGCCGGGGGGCTGCCGTCGAGCGCCTCGATCCGCAAGGTCAAGGAGAGTGGCGCCAAGGTCCTGTGCTTTGCGCCCGCCCTGTCGCTGGCTCGCAAGTTGGTCCGCTCGGGCGCCGACTCGCTGATCATCGAGGGGGCCGAGGCCGGCGGTCACATCGGCCCGGTTTCGACCAGCGTTCTCGCCCAGGAAATCCTGCCCGAAGTGCGCGAAGTACCAATCTTTATCGCGGGCGGCATCGGGCGCGGCGAGGTCATATTATCGTATCTGGAGATGGGCGCGGCGGGGGTGCAGATCGGCACGCGGTTCGTCTGTGCCACCGAATGTATCGCCCATGCGAACTTCAAGCAGGCGTTCATCCGGGCGAGTTCCCGCGATGCGATGCCGACGGTTCAACTCGACCCGCAGTTCCCGGTCATCCCGGTGCGCGCCCTGGCCAACAAGGGCACCGAAAAGTTTATGGAGACGCAGCGCGCGGTCATCGACAGGCACCGTAGCGGCGAACTGGATCAAAAGGCTGCGCAGCTTGAAATCGAGCATTTCTGGGCCGGAGCGTTGCGGCGCGCCGTGATCGACGGCGACGTGGAATATGGCTCGCTGATGGCGGGCCAGAGCGTTGGCCTCGTCACCCGTGAACAGTCCACTGCCGAGATCATCGCCGAACTGGTCGATCAGGCCCTTGCCGCTCTCGACCGTCGTGTGCCACCGATCGAAGTGTAGCCATGGCGCAGCAAGAATATGGCGCGCCGACGGGTTTGCGCTTAACGTAAGGGCCTGAAGCGCTTCGTTTCAGGGGACGGTTTAAGGTATCGGGGCCGGGCATGAAGAAAGCCGATGGCGATGCCGACGTCGCCCGCCGCCTGCTCGCCAGGCTGCGCGATGTCATGTCCGGGGGTGGTTCCGCGCAGGAACGCCTCGACAAGGTTGTGCGCGCCATTGCCGACAGTCTGCGGGCCGAGGTGTGCTCCTGCTACGTGATGCGCGCCGGCGAGGTGCTGGAGCTTTTTGCGACCTACGGTCTTCGTCAGACGGCGGTTCACAACACCCGCCTGCGCACTGGCGAAGGTCTGGTGGGCGAGGTTGCCGCCCACGGCCGCCCGGTCGCCCTGGCTGATGCATGGTCGCACCCGAGCTTTGCCTATCGCCCGGAAACCGGCGAAGAACTGTACCACTCCTTCATGGGGGTGCCGATCATTCGCGGGTCGCGCGTCAGCGGCGTTCTGGTCGTCCAGAACCGCGAGGAGCGTGCCTATTCGCAAGTCGAGGTGGAAACCCTCGAAACCGTGACCATGGTGCTGGCCGAATTGCTCGCCACCGCTCAAGTGGTCAGCCGCGAGGAATTGTTGCCCGCCGACGGCATCGGCCTGTTGCCGCTGCGCCTGGAAGGTCTGGCCCTGTCGCCGGGCGTGGGGCTAGGCACCGCCTTTTTGCACGAGCCGCAAATCCGGGTTGGCCGCCTGGTCGCCGAGGATCCTGACGTCGAACTCGACCGCCTGCGCGCCGCGTTGCATTCCCTGCGCGGCCAATTGGATGCCATGCTGGCCATTGACGAAATGGGCGGTGAGTTTCACGACGTACTCGAAGCCTATCGGATGTTCGCCGAGGACGCCGGATGGGTGAACCGCATCTCCGACGCCGTGCGCTCTGGCCTGACGGCCGAGGCGGCGGTGCAGAAGGTCCACGACGATACCCGCGTGCGCATGCAGCAGGTGTCCGATCCCTACATCCGCGAGCGGCTGCACGATCTTGAGGATCTGGCCAACCGCCTGCTGACCCATTTGATCGGCGACACCGATCGTCCGGCCCAGCGCGACATGCCCGCGGATGCCATTCTGGTGTGCCGCACCTTAGGGCCGACCGAACTTCTGGACTATGACCGCGCCCGTATTCGCGGCGTGGTTCTGGAGGAAGGCTCGCACACCATGCACGCCGTCATCGTGGCGCGTGCCATGGGCATGCCCATCGTCGCGCAGGTCAAGGACGTGTTCTCGATTGTCGAGAACTGGGATCCGCTGATCGTCGATGGCGACCACGGGCAGGTGTTCGTGCGCCCTGGCGAAGACGTCCGGGAAACGTTCGAAGAAAGCCTCAAGGCCCGCAAGCGCAAGCTGGCCCAGTACGCCGCCGTGCGCGATCTGCCATCGTCCAGCCGCGATGGAGTCCAGGTATCGTTGATGCTCAATGCCGGTCTTCTGATCGACCTGCCGCACCTGCACGACACGGGCGCGTCGGGCATCGGGCTGTATCGGACCGAGCTGCCGTTCATGGCGCGGCCCTCGCTGCCGGATGTGGCGGCGCAGATTCTCCTTTACGGCCGCATTCTCGATCAGGCTAATGGCAAGCCGGTGGTGTTCCGCACCCTCGACGTCGGCTCGGACAAGGTGTTGCCGTACTGGCACGGCCAGCCCGAGGACAATCCGGCCATGGGCTGGCGGTCCATCCGCATTACGTTGGACCGCCCGGCCATCCTGCGCCAGCAGTTGCGTGCCTTGATCGCCTCGGCGACCGGGCGGGAACTGCGGGTAATGTTCCCAATGGTCGCCGAAGTGGCCGAATTCCGGGCCGCCAAGCAGGTTCTGGCTCTCGAACTGGAACGCTGCGAGGGCAGGGGAGAGCCGCTGCCCGACAGCGTCAAGGTCGGCACGATGCTCGAAGTTCCGGCGTTGCTGTGGCAGCTTCCCGCCCTGCTCCGCGAGGTGGATTTCATTTCCGTCGGGTCTAA
Source organism: Rhodospirillaceae bacterium (assembly GCA_041676205.1). Classification (GTDB taxonomy): domain Bacteria; phylum Pseudomonadota; class Alphaproteobacteria; order Rhodospirillales; family Rhodospirillaceae; genus Cauispirillum. Next base: position 7,214 of record JBAYSM010000149.1, read on the forward strand.
TGATCTGGTGCAGTTCCTGTTCGCCATGGATCGCGGCAACCCGCGCATGTCGGAACGCTACGACAATCTTTCTCCGCCGGTGCTGAAGGTGCTGCGCGATCTGGTTCGAAGCTGCGACGCGGCCGGGGTGCCGGTGTCGGTGTGCGGTGAGATGGCCGGTCGGCCGCTTGATGCCCTGGCCTTGATCGCGCTCGGGTTCCGGTCATTGTCGATGTCAGCGTCCGGTATCGGTCCGGTCAAGACGATGTTGCGATCGACTGACGTGGCGGGGGCGCAGGCGTTCCTCACCCCTATGCTGGATAATGCCCACCACAGCCTGAGACATATCCTGCGGTCCTATGCCTGTGACCACGGTATTGCGTTGGGATGAGGGCGCCTAATGCCCCTGTTGCGGATGCCCCGGCCTATTTGGTAGGTTATACAAAATATTGCGGCAAAGCGTATTCTAACGGATCGGTGCGCTTGCTGTTGTTTTGGCCCCTGTTTGGGGATTATTGCCGTCGCGCTTGGGTTTAAGCCGTTGGGGGTAGACGGCAGGCGCGCGGCTTCATGGAAAGGCGCCACCTTGGCCAAAGCCAAACAAAACCGTTCCCATACGCCGGAAACCGGCCTTGCTCGTCAGGGAGAGGCTGGGCGCCTGCTGCGCGAAACCCGCGAAAGCCAGCGTCTCGATTTGCGGAATGTGTCCGACGCCTTGCGCATCCGATTCGCCCATCTGCTCGCCATTGAAGAAGGGCGCTACGGTGATCTGCCGGGGGCGACCTATGCGGTTGGCTTCGTGCGTGCCTATGCCGAGCATCTGCATTTGGACAGCGCCGAGGTGGTCCGGCGGTTCAAGGACGAAAGCTCCATTGAGTCTGTCAATGAACTGGCTTTTCCCACCCCGGTCAATGAAGGCGGGGTGCCGTCCGGCGCCCTGATCGTGATAGCACTGCTGTTGGCCGGCGGGGTCTATGGCGGATGGCATCTGCTGTCGGGGGGCGATCGTTCCGTGGCCGAGATGATCCAGGACGTGCCGGAACGCCTTACCGCGCTGATGCCCAAGCGCGGCGATGCGGAGCCGCCCGTCGTCGTGGCGGCCGCCACCCCCGAGGAAGGTGCCCCCGACGAAGGTGCCCCCGACGAAGGTGTGAGTCCGCAGCGTTTCCTGGACGATGCCACGGTTGCCAACACCTTGGCCGCTCCTGTTGGGCCGGAAGCCACGATGCTGCCGCCGTCCGATGGTGTGCAGTCTAATGCGCCGGTCGCTGATGGGCCGGCCGTGCAGGCTGTCGATCAAGGCCCCACTAAGGCCCCCACCACGACCCCAACACCGCTGACTGAACCTGCCGTGGTGCTGGCCGATGAACCGCCACCGCCCGAGGACACGGCTGCGGTCGTTCCACCCGAAGACGCCGAGCCGGTTGTGGCCATGGACGATGCGCCGGCGCGGCGGGCCGAACCTACCGCCGCGTCCGGTACCTTCGAAGGGACTCCCGTGACGACGGACCGTGCCGTCGTTGCCCAGTCGGCCCCTGCGGCGCGTGGTCCGGCTCCGGCTGTTGCGCCGACGGCGACGCCTGACGCTCCTGCCACGCGGGAGC
>JBAYSM010000150.1:0-8784 GCA_041676205.1 Rhodospirillaceae bacterium
CCGCGGGCGACGATTTTCTGTCCATGGAAGCCGACCCGTTCGAGTCCCTGCGCCGCGATGATGCCGACGGCAACGATGATCCGCTGGCCGGGCTGGATTTTGGTGGCTCCGATGGTTCCTCCCTCGATGATACCAGGGGGGCCAACGACGACTTCGATGGCGCCGAACTGGACGACCTGCTGAGCGGCGACTCCGATCCGATACCGTCCCTGTTTGCCCGCGACGACGATGACGACGACGCGCCCTCCAAGCGCAAGAGCCGCGCCGGGGTCTGGCTGCTGGTCGCCGTGCTTGTGCTCGCCGGTCTTGCCGGTGGCGCATGGATGTTCCGCGAACGGCTGGTTGAAGCGGTTCCGCAACTCGAACAGGCTTTCGACAGCATCGGCGTCCCGGCCACGCCGCTGGGCTATGGCCTGATGTTCCGCGACGTGACCTCCGATCTGGTGGATCGCGGCAACGGTCAGATGCTGGTGGTGCGCGGCTTCATCGCCAACGACAGCGACAAAGACCGGCCGGTGCCGTTCATCCGGCTCGCGCTGTTCGACCGCACCGGCGCCCTGCTCGACCAGATCGTGGCCGAGCCGCCGCAGCAGACCCTAGGCCCCGACCAGACCATCGGCTTCCGCGTCCAGGCCGACAACCCGTCGGCCGCCACCCAACGCTTCACCGTAGACTGGACCGACCCGCCCGCAGTCGGCGAACCGGCGGCACAGTCGGCGAACTGACAGAAGTGAAGTGGGTTAACCACAGAGAGCACAGAGGTCACAGAGGGCGCGGTGGCCACAGCGCCGCAGGCGATAACTCCCCGAGTGGGGGTTGATGCGCTGCGCGCGGTCCCCTGCACCGAGATATCTGTGACTTCCTCTATGCCTCATTCACGTCCCCGCCCCCACCTCAAGGGGTCCGGGGCCAATGGCCCCGGCGGGGCATGGGGCTGGCCCCATGACTTCCATCACAATTCCGCTTATAAACGCAGACCAGCCTGTTGCAACTACGGCTGCCAGAGGCCGATTGCGGAATGGTGATTTCAGCGTCGGCTAAGATAAAGCGGACCTTCGGGGTTATCAGCAGGCTCGTGTGGGTGCGCTGCGAAAAGCTAATCCCCTGGAAAACTTAGGGTCCCATAGTTCTCCCTTGCGTTAAAGTGTAAGATGCCCTTGGCAAGGATATCCCGCCCAATAAGCATTTGCTCCCGCCCCTGACTAGTGGTCGCCCCCACGCGGGGCATTGATGCGTGCGCCGCCGGGCATCTCGACGATGACATCGTAAAACTCCATCGTGGAGACCAGCGAGGAAATGCCCTCACTAACCTGGATTCCCTCCAACGCCGGTGAGACTCCTAACCCCTCGACGAGTGCTCCTTGCAGAAAGGAACGATTGGCTCCAGTGTCCACAAGCCCCTCAACCCCCTCAATCACTTTCCCATTGGGGGCGCGCACGTTCACTCGCACGATCATTCCAATGTTTTCGAGATCGCGCCCCTGTATGCCATCGACCCTGATCCCCATCGGGAAGGGGGAGTATTTCAGTAGCGCCGGTTGCCCGTGATCGAACCGTTGCACTGCATTTACCGGTGTTGCCAGAAATTCTCGTAGCGGCGTGACCTCAAGAACCACAACAGCAGCTACCACACCTGCCAGCAGCCCCACCAATAACGATCTCGATATGAGCATTGATGCCCCCTTGGCGAATTGGAAGATGATAGTACAACCCATTAGCCTCCGAGGTGGAATAGTGTCTGTGGAGGACTGGATGCTGGCGAAGTTATTGACCGTTCCAACGCCGCTTGAGTTTACCAAACCAGAGGTCGAGCCTCGGAAAGCCATCTCAAACACCGACGGCTTCCCCCCAATAAAAACCGCCGGAGCATCGCTGCTCCGGCGGTTTTGTCCTCTCCCGGTCCAGGGATCGGGTTCTTCCGCCGGGATGGCCCCCGGCGGGGGAGCGTTGGCCGGTGCGTCGCCAGGAGGGTCTGCGGCCAACGCGAGGGTGGGTTATCGGGTCAGCAGGCCACGCGCGATGACCTGCGCCTGGATTTCGGCGGCGCCCTCGAAGATGTTGAGGATGCGGGCGTCGCACAGCACGCGGCTGATCTGGTATTCCTCGGCGTAGCCGTTGCCGCCGTGGATTTGCAGGGCGTTGTCGGCGTTGCTCCAGGCGACGCGGGCGGCGAGCAGTTTGGCCATGCCGGCTTCGATGTCGCAGCGGCGGTCGTTGTCCTTCTCGGCCCCGGCGAAGTAGGTGAGCTGGCGGGCCACCATGGTTTCAATGGCCATCCAGGAGAGCTTCTGGTGGACGCGCGGGAAGTCGAACAGCGGCTTGCCGAACTGGACGCGTTCCTGCGAATAACGCAGGCCTAGTTCCATGGCGTTCTGGGCCACGCCGACGGCGCGGGCGGCGGTCTGGATGCGCGCCGATTCAAAGGTTTCCATGAGCTGCTTGAAGCCCTGGCCCTCGACGCCGCCGAGCAGGTTTTCGGCCGGAACCTCGAAGGCGTCGAACGACAGTTCGTATTCCTTCATGCCGCGATAGCCGAGCACCTTGATCTCGCCGCCGTCCATGCCCTGGGCCGGGAAGGCGTCGTGTTCGGTGCCGCGCGGCTTTTCGGCCAGCAGCATCGACAGCCCCTTATAGCCCGGCTGATCGGGGTTGGTGCGGGTCAGCAGGGTCATCAGGTCGGACCGGCTGGCGTGGGTGATCCAGGTCTTGTTGCCGGTCACTCTGTACACGTCGCCGTCCTTGACCGCGCGGGTGCGAAGGCTGGCGAGGTCGGACCCGGTGTTGGGTTCGGTGAACACGGCGGTCGGCAGGATATCACCGGCGGCAATCAGCGGCAGGTACTTCTGCTTCTGCTCCTCGGTGCCGCCCAGGCGGATCAGTTCGGCAGCAATTTCGGAGCGGGTGCCCAGCGAGCCGACGCCGATGTAGCCGCGCGACAGTTCCTCGGTCACGACGCACATGGCGGTCTTGCCCATGCCCAGCCCGCCGTATTCCTCGGGAATGGTCAGGCCGAAGACGCCCATTTCAGCCATCTGATCAACGATCTCGATGGGGATCAGGATGTCCTTGAGGTGCCAGTCGTGGGCGTGCGGCACAACCTGATCTTCGACGAACTTGCGGAACTGGTCGCGGACCAGATCCAGCGTCTCGTCCTCAAGTCCGGTTTCGCCGAAGTGGCCGTCGCGGACCATCTCGGCGATGCGCTTCTTGACGGCGGGGGTGTAGCCGTGTTCGCGCAGCAAGGTGGTGTAGGGCGACTGCATGAGCTGACGCTGGCGGACCTCGACGCCGAAGTCGGCAAGGCGAATGAACTCGCCCTGGCTCATCGGGATGCCGCCGTAAATCTGGTGCAGGTACTCGGAGAACGCCGCCTGGAGCATCAGTTGCTCAAGCTCGCCGAACTTGCCCTGGGCCTCCAGGCGCTTGGCCCAGGCCAGCATCTGTTCCAGGGCGGTGACGGTGGTCACGTACCACGCAAAGCCGTGGGCGGCGTGCTGGTTCTGTTCGAACAGCAGGCTGTCGACCTTGCCTTCGGGGGCGACCATCTTCTTGAGCTTGGCGGACAGGGTCAGGCGCACATCGCGGGCCAGTTCACAGGCGCGCTCGCAGGTGTGCATCAGGTCGGGGATGATGATGGGCTTACCCATGGCGGACATCGGGCCTCTCCGGGTGGGGAATCAATGGAAAAATGGGGCGGTCGGTGTATCCCGCCGCCCCTTGCCGTCGTGGGGGCGTTTAGCCCTCCAGGCAGTCTTCCAGGGTGCGGCGGCCCGGCTTCACGGCCTGGACCAGCACGGCCATGTTGCCCGGCTTGTGCTTGTTGCGCAGCATCTTGGTGTGGGCCTTGGGAATGTCGTCCCAGGCGAACACTTCGGACATGCACGGGTCGACGCGGCGCTCGATCACCAGGGCGTTGGCCTGGTTGCATTCCTTGGCGTGGGCGAAGTGGCTGCCCTGAATGCGCTTCTGGCGCATCCACACGAAGCGGGCGTCGAAGGTCAGGTTGAAGCCGGTGGTGCCGGCGCAGAACACGACCATGCCGCCGCGCTTGACCACGTTGCACGACACCGGGAAGGTCTGCTCGCCGGGGTGTTCAAAGACGGTATCGACGTCCTTGCCCTTGCCGGTGATGTCCCAGATGGCTTTGCCGAACTTGCGGACTTCGCCCATGTATTCCTTGAAGCCTTCGCCGTTCACCTTCGGCAACTGGCCCCAGCAATTGAAGTCGTTGCGGTTGATGACGGCCTTGGCGCCGAGCGACATCACGAAGTCGCGCTTGCTCTCGTCGGAGATCACGCCGATGGCGTTGGCGCCGACGGTGGCGCAAAGCTGCACGGCCATCGACCCGAGGCCGCCCGAGGCGCCCCACACCAGCACGTTCTGGCCGGGCCGGATGACGTGCGGACGGTGCCCGAACAGCATGCGGTAGGCGGTCGCCAGCACCAGCGTATAGCAGGCGCTTTCTTCCCAGGTCAGGTGCTTGGGACGCGGCATACACTGCTGCGCCTGGACGCGGGTGAATTGGGCGAAGGAGCCATCAGGCGTCTCGTAGCCCCAGATGCGCTGGGACGGCGAGAACATGGGGTCACCGCCATTGCACTCTTCGTCGTCGTTGTCGGTCTGATTGCAGTGCACGACCACTTCGTCGCCCACTTTCCAACGCTTCACCTTGGCGCCGACGGCCCACACGATGCCCGAGGCATCGGAACCGGCGATGTGGTAGGGCGCCTTGTGCACGTCGAACGGGGAGATCGGCTGACCGAGGCCGGCCCACACGCCGTTATAGTTGACGCCGGCGGCCATCACCATGACGAGAACTTCATGGGAGTCCAGTTCCGGGGTATCGACCACTTCGACCTTGAAGGACTGCTCTGGCTCGCCATGGCGTTCCCGCCGGATGGCCCAGGCGTACATCTTCTTGGGAACGTGGCCGAGCGGCGGAATTTCGCCCAGTTCATAGAGATCCTTCGTCACCTGATTGGGGGCGAGCTGGATGACCTCGGCGGCTTCAGTCATATCTAAAGTCTCCCTGCGTGAACGATGGCCGGGACCCCGTTGCGTGGGGTGGGTCAGGTTCGCGGCGCTGCGGCATGTTGTTCTGCCTATGATGCAACGCGGAGGCCCTAGGGTCCCGTTCCTGGTTAGGTTCTTACCGTTTTGATACTTCCTTCGCAATGCACAAAATGATAATTTCTTTCACAACACTACCGGGACCGGGTAATTTTCGGTCTCAAAAAGCACACAATGCGTGCAGAAAAACGAAAACAGTTCGCCTTTTGATGGAGCGGCCGATGCCTGACACGTCCACCAGAGCCACTTCTACCGCAGCGCAAACGCGTGACAAGCCGTGGCTGTTCCGCACGTATTCGGGCCATTCCTCGGCCAAGGAAACGAACGCGCTATTTCGCACGAATCTTTCGCGCGGTCAGACCGGCCTGTCGGTGGCGTTCGATCTGCCCACCCAGACCGGCTATGATTCCGATCACGTGCTGGCGCGCGGCGAAGTGGGCAAGGTAGGTGTTCCCGTCAGCCACATCGGCGACATGATGCAGTTGTTCGACGGCATCCCGCTCGATCAGATGAACACCTCCATGACCATCAACGCCCCGGCGCCGTGGCTGCTGGCGCTGTACATCGCCACCGCCGAGCGGCAGGGCGGCGCGCGGTCGGCCTTGGCCGGGACAACGCAGAATGACGTCATCAAGGAATACCTGTCGCGCGGCACCTACATCTTCCCGCCCGAGCCGTCGCTGCGCCTGACCAACGATGTTATCGCGTTCACCTATAAGGAAGTTCCCAAGTGGAACCCGATGAACGTGTGCAGCTACCACCTTCAGGAAGCCGGGGCGACGCCGGAGCAGGAACTGGCCTTTGCGCTGGCCACTGCCATTGCGGTGCTCGACACCGTCAAGGCCGGCGGGCAGGTTCCCGAGTCGGAATTCGCGGTGGTGGTCGGCCGCATCAGCTTCTTTGTGAACGCGGGCATCAAGTTCGTGACCGAACTGTGCAAGATGCGCGCCTTTACCGAACTGTGGGACGAGATCTGCCTCAATCGTTACGGCGTGACCGACGAGAAGTTCCGCCGCTTCCGGTATGGCGTGCAGGTCAACAGCCTGGGCCTGACCGAGCAGCAGCCGGAAAACAACGTCTACCGCATCCTGCTTGAGATGCTGGCCGTCACCCTGTCCAAGAACGCCCGCGCCCGCGCGGTGCAGCTTCCGGCCTGGAACGAGGCCCTGGGCCTGCCGCGTCCGTGGGACCAGCAGTGGTCTTTGCGTCTGCAACAGATCGTGGCCTATGAGACGGACCTGCTCGACTACGCCGACATCTTCGACGGCTCGCACGCCATCAACGAGAAGGTCGAAGAACTCAAGATCCAGGCCCGCGACGAACTGGCCCGCATCGACGCCATGGGCGGCGCCGTGTCGGCTATCGAGTCGAGCTACATGAAGCAGAAGCTGGTCGAATCCAACACCCGCCGCCTGAACGCCATCGAAAGCGGCGAACAGATCGTCGTCGGCGTGAACAAGTTCAAGGAAGCCGCGCCCAGCCCGCTGACCGCCGGGGACGGGTCCATCATGACCGTCGATCCCAAGGCCGAGCAGGAACAGATCGACCGCCTGAAGTGGTGGCGGGCCGACCGTGACGCCAAGAAGGTGGAGGCCGCCCTGGCCGAACTGCGCAGCGCGCTGCAGGAAAACCGCAATGTCATGGAACCGTCCATCTCCTGCGCCCATGCCGGCGTGACCACCGGCGAATGGGCCGACGTGCTGCGGCAGGTGTTCGGCGAGTACCGTGCTCCGACCGGGGTCGGCCGCGCCGCCGCCGAAAAGCCCGGCGCCCGCCTGTCCGAAGTCCGCGCCCGCGTCGATGCGGTGTCCGAACGCCTGGGCCGAAGGGTCAAGATCCTGGTCGGCAAGCCGGGCCTCGACGGACACTCCAACGGGGCCGAGCAGGTCGCCGTCCGTGCCCGCGACGCCGGGATGGAAGTGGTCTACGAAGGCATCCGCCTGACCCCCGCGCAGATCGTCAACGCGGCGCTGGAGGAAGGCGTCCACGTCGTCGGCCTGTCGATCCTGTCCGGCTCCCACGTGCCGCTGGTGACGGAAGTCCTGGAGCGCATGCGCGCCGCGGGCCTTGCCGACATCCCCGTCATCATCGGCGGCATCATCCCGCCCGAGGACGAACAGACCCTCAAGGCCGCCGGCGTCGCCCGCGTCTACACCCCCAAGGACTACGACCTGACCGCCATCATGGCCGACATCGTGGCCCTGCTGGAGGAAGAAAAAGCGGCGGCGTAAGTCACGAAACGGAAAGGGCGGCGTTCCATGGGATGCCGCCCTTTCTCTATTGAACCAACCTCGCGGCGGGGGCTTGGAAGTGAAGGGATTGACCACAGAGGTCACAGAGAAGGCACCGAGGTTTCAGTGCAGGTGCCGCGCGTAGCGCACAACATCCACCAATGGAGGTATTATCGCCTGCGGCGCCTTGGCCCCGCACTCTCTGTGCTCTCTGTGCCTTCCTCTGCGCCCTCTGTGTTTCCCCGCTTCACTTCCTCCCCACAGGCGACTCAGACAAACGCCTTAACGAACCTCCGCGACCAACCGCACAGTCGATGCCAGGACGGCTTCGCGCTGGTCTTTGTGCGGGGCGTGGCCGCAGTTCGGCAAGACTTCCACCGTGCACGGGCCGCTGACTTGGGCGGCGATGACGTCGTAGTGGATGGCGGTGGCGTATTCGTCGCCCTCGCCCTGGATGACCAGGGTCGGGACAGAGATGGCCGGGAGAAACTCTTCGATCGTCCAGTGCCAGAAGTCGGGCCGCAGCCACGTGTCGTTCCAGCCCCGGAAGGCGCAGTCCACGTTGGCGCCGTGGTGGCGGGCCAAACGGTCGCGCAGGTCCGTGGTTTCCCACGCCTCCTTGATCTGGCGGATGCCAACCACGCAGCTTTCCTCGTTGCGGACATGCGGAGCCATCAGCACGAGGCCGCGCACCCGCCCGCCCGGATCGCCGCCCCCGGCATGAATGAGCGCGATGGAGGCTCCGTCGCTGTGTCCGATCAGCACCACGCGGGTTAGCCCGGCAGCGTCCAGAAGGGCGGGCAGCACCTCCAGTCCCTCGATGTGCATGTAGCGCAACGGGCGGGGCAGCGCCACCGGAGCCGATTTGCCATAGCCCTGGCGGCTGTAAATCAACGCGCCGCAGCCTGTTTCCTCGGCCACGGCGTCGGGGAAATCGCGCCACAGGGACACGCTGCCCAATCCTTCGTGCAGGAACACCAGCGCGGGCGCTGTCGCATCGCGCGGAGCGATCCAGCGGTATTCCAAGTCCACCCCGTTGATGGTCAGAACGCCATCGTGGCTGTCGCGGTCAAGCATGCGGCGGTTCTCCATGTGCATCCGGCGCCGATATTTGTGCACACCGGACCCCGGAGACTCCATCCAAAAGTGCAGCGGACCTCAGCACAGTTAACAGTGGATCAAGGCCTTTCGGCCTGACTAGACTGGTTGGTCATACAAGTTGAGGAGACGTCAGCGTGAGCCAGCACCCAGCCTCCAAGGCCATCCAAATCGGCAACCTCCAGGTCGCCGCAGAACTTCAGGCCTTCGTGGATCGCGACGTTCTGCCCGGAACCGGGATCGATCCGGCGCGGTTCTGGTCGGGGCTGGATGCCTTGCTGCATGATCTGGCTCCCCGCAACCGCGCCCTGCTGGCCACACGCGACACCTTGCAGGCCAAGATCGACGCTTGGCATAAGGAACGGCGCGGCAAGCCCCATGACGC
>JBAYSM010000151.1:0-8776 GCA_041676205.1 Rhodospirillaceae bacterium
AACATTCACCTGCTGACCACCATGGGCGCGGAGGTCCGGGTGATCGGGCCGCGCACGCTCATTCCCAGCGGCGTAGACAGCCTGGGAGTGGAGGTCTTCCACGACATGCGCGAGGGACTGCGCGACGTGGACATCATCATGATGCTGCGCCTGCAAATGGAGCGCATGGACGCCAACTACATCCCGTCCATCCGCGAGTTCTTCCACTTCTTCGGCCTCGACAAGGAAAAGCTGGATCTGGCCAAGCCCGACGCCCTCATCATGCACCCCGGCCCGATGAACCGGGGGGTGGAGATCGACAGCGACGTGGCCGACCACGTCGAACGCTCGGTCATCCGCGAGCAGGTGGAAATGGGCGTGGCCGTGCGCATGGCCGTCGTCGAGGTTCTCGCCCGCAACGCCGTTGATGCTCAGGGAGGCAAGTGACATGGCCGTCCGTACCCCGTCGCCTTCGTCGCGCGTCGCGCCCAAGAGCGTCGCCTACGTCAACGCCCGCCTGATTGACCCGGCCAGCGGTCTTGACGCCGCGCCGTCGCCCAAGGGCGGCCTGCTGACCGATGGCGAGGCCGTAGCGGCCTTTGGCGCCGACATCTTCGCCACCGGAACACCTGAAGGGGCCGAGGTCATCGACTGCGGTGGGCACGTCCTGGCGCCCGGTCTGGTCGATATCCGCGTGCAACTCCGCGAACCCGGACAGGCCCACAAGGAAAGCCTCAAAAGCGCCGGACGCGCCGCCGTGGCCGGGGGCATCACCTCCATGGTTGGCCTGCCGAACACCGATCCGGTAATCGACGACGAGGCCGCCATCGAGTTCGTGGCCCGCCGCGCCCGCCAGATCGGGCTTGCCAAATGCTACGCCTACGGCGCCGCCACCAAGGGGGCCGAGGGCAAGGAAATTTCGGAAATGGGCCTGCTGGCCCGCGCCGGGGCGCTGGCCTTCACCGACGGCACCAAGGCCGTGGCCAATGCACAGGTCATGCGCCGGGCGCTGCAGTACGCCGCGACTTTCGGCCTGATGATCGTGCAGCATCCGGAGGAGCCGAGCCTTGCCGGCGGCGTGATGAATGCCGGAGAACTCGCCACCCGTTTGGGTCTGGCGGGCATCCCGCGTCAGGCCGAGATCATCCTGCTGGAGCGCGATATCCGCCTGGTCGAAATGACCGGCGGGCGGTATCACGCGGCCCATATTTCCACCTCTGAAAGCGTCGAGATCATCCGCCGGGCCAAGGACCGTGGGCTGCCCGTGACCTGCGACACCGCGCCGCCGTATTTCGCGCTCAATGAGCTTGAAGTCAACGACTACCGCACCTTCGCCAAGCTGTCCCCGCCCCTGCGGTCGGAAGATGACCGGCAGGCCATCGTGGCAGGGCTGCGCGACGGCGTGATCGACGCCATCGCCTCGGACCACGCGCCGCAGGACACCGACAGCAAGCGTCTGCCCTTCGCCGTGGCCGAATTCGGCGGCATTGGCCTTGAAACCCTACTGCCCGTTACCCTGGAATTGGTCCATAAGGGCGAGTTGGATCTCGGCACCGTCCTGCGTCTGGTCGGCTGGGGGCCGGCCAGATTGATGGGGCTGGAGGCCGGCTGCTTCAAGGTCGGCGCACCGGCTGATCTGGTACTGTTCGACGCCGAACGGCCGTGGCGTTACGATGCCAAGCAGTCGCTGTCGAAGTCCAAGAACTCGCCGTTCGATGGCCGCCTGTTGCAAGGCCGGGTGTTGCGCACGGTGATTGACGGGCGCACGGTGTTCGACCATGACGCTTGAGATCATCATTGCCCTGATCGGCGGCTACCTCCTGGGGTCGGTGCCGTTCGGACTGGTCCTGACCAAACCATTCGGCATCGACCTGCGCGCCGTGGGATCGGGCAACATCGGGGCCACCAACGTCTTGCGCACCGGGCGCAAGGATCTGGCCCTGGCGACCCTGCTTCTGGACTCCGGCAAGGGCGCCATCGCGGCGGGTCTGGCATGGATGGCGACCGGAGACGTATCAGCGACCCTGGCCGCGGGCGTGGCCGCCGTGGTCGGCCACAACTTCCCGGTCTGGCTGGGGTTCAAGGGCGGCAAGGGCGTTGCGACGACGCTCGGCGTGCTGCTCGCCACCGCATGGCCGGTCGGTCTGGTGGCCTGCGCGACATGGCTGGCCGTGGCGGCGGCGTTCCGCTATTCCAGCCTCGCCGCATTGGTCGCCTTGGCGGCTGCCCCGGTGGTTGCATGGTTCTGGGCGACACCGGCTCATGCGGTGGCCTTTGGCGCGTTGGCGGTGCTGGCCTGGGGCCGCCATAGTGAGAACATCCGCCGCCTGCTCAAGGGTGAGGAAAGCAAGATCGGGAGGAAGAAGGGATAGGCTCCCCCTTCTCCCGCGCACCTATCTGCCGCTGAACTCCCGGCGCAAGGGTTCGGCTGGGGGATCCCACATCCCACGGTCGATCATCTGGCTGCCCTTGAACACCAGCCAACTGTCCTGCCCGTAGTGGGGCAGCGGGCGGATAAGCGCCCTCAACGCGTCGGCGTCATCGGCCTGGATGACCAGCAGCGGACGACCATCGGGCAAGCGCCAACTCCAGACATAGGCCGTGCCTTGCTCCTCGGGCGGCGGGGCGGCGATATCCAGGGCATCCAGCGCCGCAGTATCGTCGCCTACAGTGACGACCATCAGCGGTCCGCTCCCGGCGGCAGCGCCTTGGGCGGTCAGGCTGCTCACCGGGCCGCCGTTCAGGCGGTCCACCAAACGCTGTGCGGCGGCGCGGGCCTCGGGATTATGATCGGGCAGCATCGCCATGGGGGTGCCGCCCAACGAGATATCGCGCAGGATGGGCGGGGTTTCCTCGGGCGACAGCCGCCGAAACACGTGATGCTCCGGGTCGATCGCCACCGCCCGCACCGGGGCCAAAGCCTCGACCGCGAGGGTCGCACGGCTGCCCGTAACCGTTACCACATGGGTTTCCTCCCCCGCGTCGGTCGTCACCACAATGGGTAAGCTCAGGGAATACGGCGGTCCATCCTGGGTCAGAACCAGGGTTACGGCGTTGCCTTCGGCCTTGGCTGCTTCCAGGGTCAGGCGGGGAGCATCGGGGCGGGTCAGCCACTGGTCGAAAAACGTGCCTAGATCGGCGCCAGACTCCGCCTCGAACGCAGCGCGCAGGTCGGCCCATGAGGCGGTTCGGCCGCGGTGACTGGAGTACACACGCCCCAACGCCGAGTGGAACCGCTCAGGCCCCAGGCGTTGGTGGAGCATGTGGAAGATGAACCCGGCCTTGTTGTAACCGATGACCTGATCGGCGCCATGTTCCTTGCTGGTGAACGTGGCAACCGGCTTGGCGGCGCTTTCGGGCAAAGCGGCGAAATCCCGCATCCACGTCAGACGCATCCGGCGCTGATCGTCCTCGGACGCCAAGCCATAGTCGGCCATGTAGGTGGTCAAGCCCTCCGCCCAGTTGCCGCTGGCGTAGTCCGGCGTGACGGAGTTGCCCCACCACGTATGCAGGATCTCGTGCGGCAAGGAGCGGGCGCGCATGAATGGCAGGGCGAGGATTTTCTCCGACACATAGGTCAGCCCCGGAAAGCCATAGCCCACCGGATAAGGTGCGGCAACCACCGCGAACCCGGCGTAGGGATACGGTCCGATCAACTGCGCAAAGCGGGCGATGTGGCGCGCGGTATCATCAAGGTAAGCGTCCGCCAGCCCCGCCGCCTCAGCCGGAAAATAGGTCCGTAGACGGAGATCGCCAACCATGCGCTCGGCCACCTCATAGGGACCGGCGAACAGGGACGGCGGTTCGTCGGGATAAGGGGCGAAGGCGGCCGTGGCGCCATCGGCACCGACCTGTTCCGTCACAAGCTCCCCAGTGAGAACGGCGCGCTGCCCCGGCGGCGTCCGCACGACGATGCTCTGCGGCGGCTCGGTTCCGGAACGCGGATACCACGCCGCATCTCCCGGAACATAGCTGCCCCCGTCGGACAGGGCCGGTGGACCAGGCGGCGTGAGGGCGCCGCGCCAGTTGACCTTGACGCTCCAAGGCCCCTCTCCCGGCAAATTGAAGCGAACTCCGCCGGGGTCGCGCGGCGGCTCCAAGGGGCTCCCGGCCACGTCAATCGCCGTGATGCGGAACGCATCATCCAGATCAAGGCGCAGGTCGGAGGCTCCCGCCGGAACCGAGAGACGTGCCTCTCCCACAAGGAGGGACTCGGCCGGTACCAGGGTCACGACCACCTCCTCGACGACCGCCGCCCGCAAGGACGACGGCCACAGCATGGAGGCAACGGCGAGCGCGGCGGCCAGGGCAATGCTTATCGGACGCATGCTCGCCATGCTAGCATTCCCAACCCGTCAGCGAAGTAGCCATAGTTCCCCTGATCCACCGGGCCTCCTTCACTCACAGTACATCATCACGCTGGCACTGCCTGGGGCCGACTTCATTACGTGCCCAGGCGGACAGGGGCCGACATAGAGGGCCGTCCGCGCCGGCAGAAACATTTGATACATCGGCATGTCCTGCACGCTCCCGATGATGCCTTGGATCACGGGCGGTCCTCCCGCCGCCACGGCAAGCCCGGCGCCCATGGCCATTCCAATGAAAATTCCGGCAGCCATCCCGCCGAGTACCTTTTTCATGCCACGGCCCTCCCCATTGTTCCCTGCGTTTCAAATCATTTGCATAAAAGTGCGTGGCCGCCGTTCGCCATGGGCATGCTGGTCAGCGTTTGGCCGGATGGGCATACATCGACGAACACGCCGGAGTTCGCCTGCAGAACAACTTTGTAAACCGGACTTCCCGCGAAGTAGCCATAAATGCCCTGAATCGACGGCTCCCCTGCGGCGACTGCAACGCCGATGCCGAGTCCGCCGCCGACGAGGGCGCCCAGGGCGAGAAGGCTGATGGTCTTTTTCATGATCTGTCGTCCCCGTTTCAAGATGGCGTGTTCAGTCCTGTGTAACCGGCCGGTTCGAGAAGTTCCTGGAAAATTTTGTCCAGCCAAGTTGAACGTCACGCACCGTTTCGCTTGACGGTAAGCCCGTGCTGTCCAATCCTGCCGCTACCATGACACACCAATCTCGCCTCCTTTCCGAGTCCGAACGCGTCGACTGGCTGCGCCTCATCCGGTGCGAGAACGTCGGGCCGGTGACGTTTTTCCGCCTCCTGGAGCGGTTCGGCTCGGCTGCCAACGCGCTCGCGGCGCTGCCCGATCTTGCCCGGCGCGGCGGCCGGACCAAGCCGATCAAGATCTGCTCCAAGGCCCGTGCCGAGGCCGAACTGGACGATGCCGCCCGCCTTGGCGCGCGCGCCGTGTGCAGCGGTGAACCCGACTTCCCCGCCCTGCTGGCCGCTACCGATGGCGCCCCGCCCCTGGTCTACGTACGCGGCCACGCCAGCCTGTTCTCCAAGCCGTGCATCGGCATGGTCGGGGCACGCAATGCCTCGGCCGGGGCGCGCCAATTCGCCCGCAAGATGGCATTCGATCTGGGACAGGCGGGTGTGACGGTGGTTTCGGGGCTGGCCCGAGGCCTCGATACCGCCGCCCACGAAGGCGCGCTGGACACCGGCACGGTAGCCGTGGTGGCCGGTGGCGTGGACATCATCTATCCGCCGGAGAATGCCGGGCTTTATCATCGCATCGCCGAAGTGGGCGCGGTGGTGTCGGAAATGCCGCCCGGCACGGAACCCCAGGCCCGCCACTTCCCGCGCCGCAACCGCATCATCAGCGGCATCAGCGCGGGCGTCGTGGTGGTCGAGGCGACGGCCCGTTCCGGGTCGCTCATCACCGCCCGCTATGCCGCCGAGCAGGGGCGCGAGGTGTTCGCCGTGCCCGGCTCGCCCATGGACGCCCGCGCGGCCGGTCCCAACGGCCTGATCAAGGACGGCGCGGTGCTGACCCAGAGCGCGGGCGACATTCTGGACATGCTCGACGACCTGCTGCGGCGGCCGTTCCGGGAGCCTCCGGGGGGCGGTTTTGATGGCCCGGCGCCTTTGGTTCCCGACGACTCAACCCTGGCCCGCGCCCGCCGGGAAGTCACCCAAGCACTGGGGCCAATCCCCGTGACAGTTGACGAGATCATCCGGCAATGCCAATTGTCTCCCTCCGTGGTTTCCATGATTCTCCTGGAACTGGAACTGGCGGGGCGCCTGGAACGCCATCCGGGCCACCGCGTTTCGTTCCTGCCGGACGCCTGACAGGTGTCTGCTCCAGGGTCTTGCGGGGGCCTCCACCCAGAGTCATGAAACGGCCGGAATCTGCATGAACGTCGTCATTGTCGAGTCCCCGGCGAAGGCCAAAACCATCAACAAGTACCTCGGCTCGGACTTCACGGTCCTGGCCTCCTACGGGCATGTGCGCGATCTGCCGCCCAAGGACGGGTCGGTCCGGCCCGACGAGGATTTCGAGATGGACTGGACCACCGATCCCCGGTCGGAAAAGCATCTCAAGGAAATCACCAGCGCCCTCAAGGGGGCCAAGCGCCTGTTCCTGGCAACTGACCCGGACAGAGAGGGTGAGGCCATTTCGTGGCACGTCTGGGCCGAACTGGAACGCCGCAAGGCGCTCAAGGGCGTGGACGTCAAGCGCGTGACCTTCAACGCCATCACCAAGGCGTCGGTCACTCATGCCATGGAAAACCCGCGCGAGCTGGATCAGGAACTGGTCGATGCCTATCTGGCCCGCCGCGCGCTCGACTATCTGGTCGGGTTCACGCTGTCGCCGGTGCTGTGGCGCAAGCTGCCCGGTTCCAAGTCGGCCGGGCGCGTGCAGTCGGTGGCCCTGCGGCTGGTGTGCGAGCGCGAATCCGAAATCGAACGCTTCACCGCCCAGGAATACTGGTCGGTCGAGGCTGACCTGCGCACGGCCGAGGACAAGCCCTTCACCGCCCGCCTGACCCATCTGGACGGCGAGAAGCTCGACAAGTTTGGCCTGCCCGACGAAGCCAGCGCCGAGCGGGCGCGCAGGACCATCGAGGCGGGCACGTTCCACGTCCAGGCCATCGACCGCAAGAAGGCCAAGCGCCACCCGGCCCCCCCCTTCACGACCTCGACCCTGCAACAGGAAGCCGCGCGCAAGCTGTATTTCTCGGCCACCAAGACCATGACCCTGGCCCAGCGCCTGTACGAAGGCATCACGGTCAAGGGCGAGACGGTCGGCCTGATTACCTATATGCGTACCGACGGCGTGACCATGGCGCCCGAGGCGGTGCACGCCACCCGCACGCTGATCGACCAGACCTGGGGCGGCAAGTTCCTGCCCGAGAAGGAACGCGTCTACAAGACCAAGCAGAAGAATGCGCAGGAGGCTCACGAAGCCATCCGCCCGACCAACGTGTTCCTCAAGCCCGCCGATGTGCGCGACGTGCTCGACGCCGACCAGTTCAAGCTGTACGAATTGGTGTGGAAGCGCACCATCGCCAGCCAGATGGAAAGCGCCCTGCTCGATCAGGTCGCCGTGGACGTGACCGACGAAACCGCCGCCACCGTGCTGCGCGCCAATGGCTCGACCGTAGTGTTCGAAGGGTTCCTGAAACTCTACCGCGAAGGCTATGACGACGTTGGCGTTGATGGAGTTGAGGGTGAGGACGCCGAAGGCAAGTTGCTGCCGCCGCTGAACGAAGGCGACAAGACGCCGCTTGACGCCGTGCGCCCCAACCAGCACTTCACCCAGCCGCCGCCGCGCTACACCGAAGCCAGCCTCGTCAAGCGCATGGAGGAACTCGGCATCGGGCGCCCGTCCACCTATGCGTCGATCCTCCAGGTGCTCCAGGACCGCGACTATGTGCGCCTGGAAAACCGCCGGTTCACGGCCGAGGACCGGGGCCGCATCGTCACGGCGTTCCTGGAAAGCTTCTTCCGCAAGTACGTCGAATACAACTTCACCGCAGAGCTGGAAAACCAGCTCGACGAAGTGTCCGACGGCCGGCTGGACTGGAAGGCCGTTCTGCGCGCCTTCTGGGACGACTTCATGGGGTCGGTCGAGGGCACCAAGAACCTGCGCGTGTCCGAGGTTCTCGACGCCCTGGATGCCGACTTGGCGCCCCACCTGTTCCCGCCAAAGGCCGATGGGTCCGACCCGCGTACCTGCCCGGCGTGCTCGGCTGGCCGCCTGTCGCTGAAGCTTGGCAAGTTCGGGGCATTCATCGGCTGTTCGACCTATCCCGAATGCCGCTACACCCGTCCGCTGGGCGGCAACGGTGAGGAGGGCGCCAACGGCGCCATGGACGACACCGAAAAGCCGCTCGGCACCGACCCGGACAGCGGCCTGGGCGTGGTCCTCAAGAAAGGCCCCTATGGCTGGTACGTCCAGCTCGGCGAGCCGGACCCCGAGGACAAGAAGAAAAAGCCCAAGCGCGCCGGCCTGCCGCGCGGCATGGAGCCGAGCAGCGTGGACCTGGACAAGGCCCTGCGCTTGCTGGCCCTGCCGCGCGAAATCGGCACCCACCCCGAGGATCAGCAGATGATCCTGGCCGGGATCGGGCGGTTCGGGCCGTACATCAAGCACGGCGACCAGTACGTCAACCTCAAGGAGGACGACGTTCTGGAAATCGGCATGAATCGTGCGGTGGAGCTTCTGGCAACGTCGCAGCGCAAGGCCAAGACACCGGCTAAAGAACTTGGACCGCACCCGGCCGACCAAAAACCTGTTACACTGCACGATGGGCGGTTTGGTCCCTATGTTGAGCATAACCGTCTCCGCGCCACCCTGCCCAAGACCATGGACAAGGACGCCGTGACGCTGGAACAGGCCGTCGAGATTCTGACCGCCAAGGCTGGAAAGAGTCCCGCAGCCAAG
>JBAYSM010000152.1:0-8765 GCA_041676205.1 Rhodospirillaceae bacterium
GACGACGGCGTGCTGAACCCGGCCAATATCCGTCTGGTGCCGGGGGCGATCATTCCCAAGGCGGTGGGGTCGGCGGGCCTGACGCCGCTGGAGGCACCGGGCCGGTTCGATGTCAGCCAAATCGTGCTGGATGACCTGCGGCGGCGCATCCGCCATGCCTTGCTGGCCGACCGGCTCAGTCAGATCGACAGCCCGCGCATGACCGCCACCGAGATCCTGGAACGGTCGGCGCAGATGGCCCGCATCCTGGGGGCGACCTTTGGGCGGCTCCAGGCGGAACTGCTGACCCCGGTGGTGCTGCGCGCGGTGAGCATCCTGCGGCGGCGGGGTGAAATCCCCGATGTGCGGGTGGACGGGCGGATGGTCGATCTTCAATACCGCTCGCCGCTGGCCCGCCAACAGGCGCGCGAAGACGCCCAAGCCACGCTGATGTGGCTGGACGCGGTTGCCGGACTGGGGCCGGACGGGGCGCAGGCGGTCGATACGGCGGCGGCGGCGCGATGGCTTGGCCGGGCGCTGGGCGTGCCGGCCGATCTTGTGCGGCCCGAGACGCCGGTGGTCGAGGGGGTGCCCCATGGCGCCGTCTGATCCGCCGGGCGGCTGGCCGTTCGAGGATGCAGCGCCGGTGGCCGATGGCGATGCCCTGGCCGCTTGTTGCGCACGGGTGTTTTCCGGCGGCGACGGGCGGCGGGTGCTGGATCATCTGCGCGGCCTGACCATGACCCGCGCGCTGGGACCGGCGGCGCCCGACGCAGCGCTGCGCCACCTCGAAGGGCAGCGCGCCCTGGTCGCTCATATTCTGGCCCTGATCGTCCGGGGCGGAGGGACACTCTGATGAAAAAGGATTCCACCGCGATGAAGAAAGCTGCCGACAACCTTCTGACCATGCCTGCGGCCGAGGTCGAAAAGGCTGCCGATGCCGCCGCCGTTCTGCCGGTGGCCGAGGCCGTCGCCGAGGCGCAAGCCGTGCAGCCCGGCCAGAAGCCGGACTTCCTGCCCGACAAGTTTTGGGATGGTGAGGCGGGGCAGGTGCGGCTGGAAGACCTCGCCAAGTCTTATCGCGCCTTGGAACAGCGCATGAGCGGCGCGGTGGTGGTGCCCGGCCCCGAGGCATCAAACGAGGAGTGGAGGACGTTTCACCGCGCCCGTGGCGTGCCCGAGGCGCCCGATGGGTATCAGATCGCCGAACGTCACCCGTTGCTGGCCGCCGACCCCGACCTCAACGCAATGCTGCACACGGCCGGGTTCACGCCCGATCAGGCGCAGTTGGTCTATGACTTGGCGGCTGACCGCGTGCTGCCGGTGATTGAGAACCTAGCCTCGGAATTCGAGGCGGACCGCCAGCTCGTGCGGCTGGTCGATCACTTCGGCGGAGAGGAAAGCTGGGCCGAGGTCAGCCGTCAGGTCCTGACCTGGGGCCGGGCCAATTTGCCCGCCGAGGTGATGGGCGCGCTGGCGACCACCTTTGAAGGCGTGGTCGCCTTGCACGGCATGATGACCTCCGGCGAACCGGCCCTGCGCGGCGGGGCCGGGCAGGGAGAACCGCCGCTCGACGAGGATGGGGTCAAGACCTTGATGCGCGACCCGCGCTACTGGCGGGACCGCGATCCCGCCCTGGTCCGCAAGGTGGGCAAGGCGTTCGAGCGGCTTTATCCGGGGGAATAGGAGACTTTACGCCACGACCCTGAATGATCGCTGGGCGGCCTTTTCAAAGGAGCTGAGGTCGGAGCCGATCTGGACCGTCATCAGCCAGTCAAGGAACCGTTTCACGTCATCGCCCCGGAAGATCAGGCCGTGCTGGGGGGCCAGCATATCGATGTCCAGCCGCGACACCATGGCCACCCACGCATCGCGGGCCGCCGCCGAGGGCATCCACCGTTCGTGGAAGCCTTGCATGTAGCCGATGTGCCCGGAGAAATCCTCGACGAAGAAAGAGCGGCGCTTGTCGGCAGGCACCAGCGCCGCGCCGATGTCGCCGGAAAAGAGAATCCGGGCGACCGGGTCATAGACGCTGAAGTTGCCGGGGCTGTGCAGGTAGTGGGCGGGCAGGATGTGAATGTCGCGCCCACCCAGCCGGACCACCGAACCCTCGTCAGGAATCGGGACGAAGGCGCCGTCGCCGTCGAAGTGGGCCAGGAAGCTGGTCCACATCCACGAGGCATGGACGTTCAGCGAGTCACCGCAGACCCGGCGCCACAGGCCGACCGAGGATCCCACGTCGGGATCCTGGTGGGACAGCAGCATGTGCTGGATGCTGTCGATGGGCAGGCGCGCCGTGAGGGCGGCGATCATGGCGGGGAAAATCTCCGACCCACCGGGATCGAGCAGCATGGACTGGCCGCCGGAGGTAATGACGATCTGGGTCGTGTCGATGACGGCGTCGGGTTTGGCTGGGTCTTGACCAAAGGCGAGCCAGCTATGGTTTCCTTGGCGAAACAGTTCGACGCACTTCATGGCATGAGTCCCCTTTAGGCACGGGCGGATGCCAACCTCACGGACAGGACGCGGCTGGTTTCAACGGCTTGGTTCACGGCCTGGTCGGCGGAATCGACCATGCTGCGCAGTCCGTTGATGTACCGCTTCATGGTGTCGGCAACGTTGCGGAATTCCGGCTCGTGGGGACCGGCGGCGGCGGCTTCAATAGCGATGTTGGTGGAGATACCGGCCGACTGCTCGGCGACCTGCCGGATGCGCTTGGCATGGGTGCCCAGCTCATCGGCGTGGGCCATCATGCGGTGCAACCGCTCGGCAGCGGCCTGGAAAGCCTCCTGCGCGGCGGTGTCTACGGCACGGCGGCCATCGTCGGCGGCTGCCTGATCAATGACCTGTTCGGCGGCGGCCTTGGCGCCGGCGTCGTGCATCAGGCGGAGTTCCTGGAGGGCCTTCATCGCTGCGGCGCTGAGGCCGTAGGTATCGGACTTCAGGCCGTCCATGTCGCTGCGCAGCCGATTGAGCTGTCCGACCAACTGGCGGGTGTACTGCGTAAGGGCACGCACGGCGACTCCGGCCCGGCCGGCGCGGCCGGCGGCCAGCTCGGCGTTCAGGGACAGAATGCGCATGTCCTCGGACAGTTCGCCGAGTTCTTCAAAGGCGTGAAAGGCGGACATGCACTGACTGAGCAGCGCGCCGGTCGCTTCCTCAAGGTCTTCCGCAGCGTGCGCCCGCCTGCGTGAACCAGAACCGTGCTTCATGACTATCCCCCCTGTCCCTGCCCGCCGGGGCCGGTCGTGACGTCCACAGCATAGTCACCCGGCCACAGGGAGCAAGGGGCTTCCTCTGGCCATCGAATTGCCCGCGGATAACCGCGCCTTGCCGGCGTGGCCCGTGAGCCTGCGCCCGTCGCGGCGGTCATGCCACCCCTGGGTGGTCCATCCGCGCCGAGTCGCCTTTTTTCAACCATGCAAAAGGAATCGCCCGATGTCGACCACCGTCGATAAGTCCTTCGTCAAACACTATCAGGCCGACGTCCACATCGCCTATCAGCAGATGGGCTCCAAGCTGCGCAACACGGTCCGCACCAAGAATGCCGTTCAGGGCAGCAGCACGGTGTTCCAGAAGGTCGGCAAGGGCACGGCCTCGACCAAGGCCCGCCACGGCAAGGTGCCGGTCATGAACGCCGACCACTCGGCAGTCGAGTGCACCCTGTACGACTACTATGCCGGTGACTGGGTTGACCGGCTCGACGAGCTTAAGACCAACATCGACGAGCGCGGCGTGCTGGTGAAGGCCGGGGCCTATGCCCTTGGCCGCAAGACCGACGAGCTTATCATCGCCGCGCTCGACACCTCCACCAACTACGCCCTGGACGGCACCACCGCCCTGACCAAGGCCAAGGTCCTGGCCGCGTTCGAGATGATGGGCGAGGCCGATGTGCCCGACGACGGCGACCGCGTGGCGGTGGTCGGCTGGAAGCAGTGGTCGGACCTGCTGGGCATCGAGGAGTTCGCCAACTCCGACTATGTCGGGGATGCGGACCTGCCGTGGAAGGGCACGCAGGCAAAGCGGTGGCTGGGCGCGCTGTGGATGCCGCATTCGGGGCTGACCCGCACCGGCGGCGTGCGCCACTGCTACTGGTATCACAAGACCGCCATCGGCCATGCGGTCGGCCAGGACGTGCAGTCCGACATCACCTGGCACGGCGACCGGGCCAGCCACTTCGTCAACAACATGATGAGCCAGGGCGCCGTGCTGATCGATCCGGCGGGGGTCATCAGCCTGCGCTGCCTCGAAGCCTAAAACCCTTTCCGCCGACCATTTTCAGGAGCGTTTCGCATGGCCTTCAAGTCCAAGGATCTGTCAGTTCTGGCCTATGCCAACGGCTTTACGCTGTGGCATTTCGCCACCCCCGACGCTGCCGCCGTGGTCACGGCCGCCAACTACTTTGACGCGGCGGCCGACATGATGCGGGCGGGCGACATCGTGGTCGCCAACGTCAACACCGCCGCCACCCCGACCGCCGCGTTCTATCGCGTCGCCACCAGTTCGGGCGGCGTGGTCAGCATCGCCGCGATGTAGCGGTGGTCTTGCGGCGCTGCCTTCGGGTGGCGCCGCTTTTTCTTCTGTCATTCCCGCCCGGAGGTTTTCCCATGGCCCTGTCCGCCATCGCGCTGTGTTCGCGGGCGCTGCTGATGATCGGCGCCGCTTCCATTTCCTCGTTCGACGAAGGCACGGCCGAAGCCGAGGTGGCGGCCAATCTGTTTCCCTCCGTCCGGGATGCCCTGCTGTCCACCCACCCATGGAATTTCGCCAGCCGTGCCGAGTGGCTGGCCCGGCTGGCCGAGGCGCCGCAGGCCGACTTTCAGGAGGCCTTTGCCCTGCCCGATGACTGCCTGCGCGTGCTGTCGGCCGGTGCGGGGCCGCGCTCGCAAGGATTGCGCTATCGCATCATCGGGCGGCACCTTCATTGTGACAGCGATCAGGTGTTGCTGCGCTATGTGTGCCGGGTCGGAGAAGACAGCTTTCCGGCCTTTTTCGATCAAGTCCTGATCGCCCGCCTGGCCGCCGAGTTCTGCTTGCCGCTGACCGAGAGCACCAGCCGGGCCGAGTTCCTGTACCGGCTGGCCGGGGACGAGCTGCGCCGTGCGCGCCTGACCGACGCCCAGGAACAGACACCCGACGCGCTGGAGGACTTCCCGCTCATCGACGTGCGCGGCTGAAGGGGAGGGAGGGCATGAGCAAGCTCCGCCAGACCAAGACCAACTTCACCGCCGGGGAACTGGCGCCTGAGCTTCTCGGGCGCGGCGATCTGGCCGCCTACGAGAGCGGCGCCGGGGTGCTACGCAATGTCTTCATCCAACCCACCGGCGGTGTCCACCGCCGCGCCGGGCTGGGGCATATTGGGGTGGCGGCGGGGCCGGGGCGGCTGGTCGCCTTCGAGTTCAACAGCGAGCAGGCCTACCTGCTGGTGTTCACTCATTTGAAGGTCGGCGTATACATGGGCGGCGCCAAGGTCGCCGAGTTCGTCGCGCCGTGGACGGCGGCGCACCTCGCCGACATCGACTGGACCCAGAGCGCCGACACGCTTTTGGTCGTGCACCCATCGGTCGTGCCGCAGAAGATCACCCGGACGTCCCACACGGCCTGGACCATTGCCGCCTGGACCTATCCGGGAACGGGCGTCTCATCGACCATTCCATGGGGCAAATTCGGCACGACGTCGGTGACGATGGGGATTGATCCCGTGGGCAGCGACCTGCGCCTGTCGTCGAGCGCGCCTTATTTCCTGCCCGAGCATGTGGGCGTAAGCTTTCGCGTCCAAAACGCCCTGGTCACGCCGATTAGCTACCTGACCACGCAGGCAATGCACTGCACGGTCAGCGGCACGTACACCGCCAGCACCCCCAGCGCCGACTGGGCGGAACCGCAATTTTCGGCCGCGCGAGGATGGCCCTCGTCCGTGACCTTCCACCAGGACCGGCTGGTCGTCGGCGGGTCACGCGATCTGCCCAACCATATGTGGATGTCGGCGGTCGGAAACTTCTTCGACTTTTCCACCGGCACCGGCCTGGATCACGAAGCCGTCCACTTCGAGATCCTGTCCGATCAGGTGGACGCCATCCGTCACGTCTTTTCCGGTCGCCACCTTCAGGTGTTCACCACCGGTGGCGAGTGGATGGTTTTGGGCGAGCCGCTGACCCCGCGCACGGTGCAATTGCGCCGCCAGACGCGGGTGGGGGCGCAGTCCGGCGTGCGGGTGCCGCCGCGCGATGTGGACGGCGCTACCCTGTTCGCCGCCGCCAGCGGGCGGGAGCTGCGCGAATTCCTGTTTGCCGACGCCGAGCAAGCCTATCAATCGGCCGATCTGGCACTTTTGGCGCGTCATCTGGTCAAGAATCCGGTGGACATGGACTACGACCCGGTGCGGCGTCTTATTCATGTGGTCATGGCCGATGGGTCGCTGGCCGTTGTGACCAACTTCCGGCGCGAGAAAGTGACCGGCTGGACCCGCCAGCATACCGACGGGCAGTTCCTGTCGGTGGCCGTCGTGGGCGCCGATACCTATGCCCTCATCAATCGCGACGGCATGGTGTGCGTCGAGGTGTTCGAGGACGGCCTGAACACTGACTCCTCGCTGACCGGCAGTTCGCCGACCGCCAAAGCGACCTGGAGCGGCTTGACCCACCTCAACGGCCGCACCGTCAAGGTCAAGGCCGACGGGGTGGAGGTGGACGACGCCGTTGTCGCGGACGGCAGCATCACGCTGGTCGATCCCGCCAAGACCGTCGAGGTGGGGATGCCCTACAGCCACGTCATTGAACCCCTGCCGCCGTTGCCCGAAGGACCGCAGGGCGGCGGCAACGGGCGGCAGATGCGTCTGGTGCGGGTGTCGCTGCGGGTGATCGACACGCCGGTCTTGCGGGTCGATACGGGCCGGGGGCCAACCGCCGCCGTGTTCAAGCGGTTTGGTAGGGCGGACGTGCTCGACGCGCCGCCGACCCCGTTCACCGGCGACGTCACCGTGCGCGCCCTGGGGTGGCAGCGCGATTCCGTCCGTCCGCTGTGGCGGGTCGAGCAGGACAGCCCGCACCCGTGCTGCATTCTTTCCGTGACCACCGAAACGAAGGTGACTGACTGATGGGAGCTTTTACCTCCGCGCCGCAGATCCTGCCGGCGGTTCAACCCGCGATCGCCCCGCGTGCGGCGGTCGCTTCCGTGGCTGTCGATCCGTATCAGGAGGCCGTGCTCAAGGCGCAGGCGCGCGAAGCCGAAATCAGGGCCGCCGTGGAGGCACAGGAACAGGCCCTGGTCGCCCAGCAGGCCCTGGCCGAGCACGCCGCCGGGAGAGAGGCCGCGACGGAAGCCGGGCGTGTCACGCAGAAGTTGACGGCCGATCAGCAGGCCCGCCAAGCCGCCTTGGTACGCGATCAGGGCGCCGCCACCGCCAGCGCTGCGGCGCGGGGGGTATTGGCCGGAGGCACGGCGCGGGCGTTGCTCAAGGGGCTGGCCGATGATGCCGGGTCCGAGGCCGCTGCCGCCCGCACTGCCGCAGAACAGCGGCTGGCCGATATCCGCCAGGGGCTGGAGGTGCGTCAGGCGCAGAACCTGCTCGCCCTGGCCGAGCAGCAGCGCAAGGGGCAACTCTCTCTGCACGGCGCGGCCAGCGACACGATCTTTACCCAGCGCGACGCGTGGCTGCGCCAGACCCAGGACCGCGAACGCGCGCAGGCGGCCTATCAAAGCGAGGTCGAGGCCTATAACCGGCAGGTGGCCTCGCAACGCCGCGACTTGGTGAACGCGGCGTCCGGGGCGCTGGTCAACGTGCTGATCCCCCGCCTGGGGTAAATCCCTCTCGTTTCCAGCAGGAGATTTGACATGACCGCCCAGGTGATCGTGGGCGCGGTGGCGCCGCGCATCCAGTACGTGGCCGACGGTTGGCAGACCGATTTTCCCTTTCCTTTCGTCATCTTCAAGGCGGCCGATCTTCAGGTGTACATCGGCGATGTGCTCCAGACGGGCGGCTACACGATCAGCGGCGTGGCGTCGTCGGATGGCGGGACGGTTTCCCTGGCCGTCCCGCCGGGCGCGAATGCGCGGGTCACGCTGCGCCGCAAGCTGACCATCGAACGCCTGACCGACTTTCAGGAAGGCGGGGCGTTCCGGGCCAAGGTCATCAATGACCAACTCGATTTTCTGACGGCGGTTCTTCAGGAACTCGAAGCCGAGTTGACCCGCACCGTCACCCTGGCCCCCGCCGCGGCCAATCCGGGCAATCTGCGCCTGCCTCCGGCGGTGGCGGGCAAGGCCATCGGGTGGTCGGCCGACGGGACGCATCTGGTCAACGACCCGACCGACTTCACCACTACCGTCCAGGTCGTCCAGCAATGGGCCACCGACGCCGAGGACGCGGTTCAGTCGGCCCATTCCGCCGCTGCGGCGGCGGGTGTCAGTGCGGCCTCTGCCGCGTCGAGCACGAACGCGGCGGCAGGCAGCGCCACGGCGGCGGCAGCCTCCGCAACGTCCGCCGCGACGTCAGCAACCGCGTCGGGCACGGCCCGCAGCGCTGCCGAGGCGGCGCGCAAGCAGGCCGAGAGCTTCGCCGACAGCGCGGCCTTCTCAGCCTGGCTGACCGGGGCGGAGAGTGAGGCCGCCGTCAGCGCGGCGCAGAACGCCGCCGCTGCTGCCGCGCTGGTCGCCGACCGCGCCACTGAAGCCCTGCGCCGATTGGAGGACGCCGATCTTGCGCTGTGGCGGGCCGAACGTGCCGCCCGCCGGGCCGAGGCAGCCTCCGCCATCCCCGCAACCGTGGCCAGCGCCGGTCTCGCACC
>JBAYSM010000153.1:0-8683 GCA_041676205.1 Rhodospirillaceae bacterium
ACGTCGCTGCGCGACGTCGAGCATGCGTTGACCCTGTTTGTTATACGTAACGGGCGGCTGCCGCGCGCCTCCGCCACTTATGGAGAGTTCGAGGACGCGGATCCCGGCGCCGGCACAAATGGTTTCAGCCAAGGCGGTGTGCCCTGGACCACTCTAGGTTTGTCACAGGCGGATGTCATCGACGGATGGGGTAATTTCCTGCGCTATGCCGTTGTCAACGACTACGCAACTGCGAGCAGGCAGGATCTTGAATGTTCTCGCACAATGGCCATTCTCACGGGGCGCTTCGTGGGTGACCCCGGTATTAATTTGCTACAGCTACAGGATGGGGCCGGGGCGACGGGCATGGCATATGTCCTGTTGAGCCATGGCACCAACGGCCTTGGCGCAACAAACGGCGCCGGGGTCGCCAATCCTCCAGCCCAGTCCGTCAGCGAAGTTGAAAATGCTGACGGTAATGAGGATTTCAGGGTCGAAAGTCAGGCTGGCGACACCGCCTTTGACGATATCGCCAGCGGCCGGGCCGCCGGGCAAGTCCTGCGCGACACCGGCTGCCGGTTGATCGCTGAACTTCCCAAATCAGATCCCCCGCCGCCCCCCCCGGGCGGCGGCGGCGGTCCGGCCCTTCCGGGGCAGATCGACTTTTCGCCCAAGGCCATGCGACTCATCAACCAGTGGGACGGCGCCTACGAGAGTTTCACCGCGACGACCAACAATTCCGACCGCGGGTTCCTGCCGGACGTGAACGCCGACACGGGTATTGTCGCCTTCACCGATTCGCGGTCGCTGAACAACGGCCAGCAGAACCAGGATCACAGGTCGTGCCTTTGGGCGCAGCACGGTTTGCGGGTAAAGGACTCCACACTGCGGGCTTACTTCGAGGCCGCCTTTGAACTGGACGCCAACGGCACGCGGGGGCACGGCTTGGTGTTTGCCATGCTGCCCTGGGAACTTCCCACTCGGCGCTCGGGCTACCAAAGCGTGGATCGCTGCGGGCAGGAGGGTGATTACCTAGGTTTCGCCTCTCAGAACCACAGCAACAGCAATATGCGCAACCTTTATGCGACCAGCGAATTCACCGGGAATCCCAACCCCGCGCAGGTCGCTCCCATCGGGATCGAACTGGATGTGTCGCACTCGCGCGGCAATATCACGGGCCGCGCATTTGCCGACCCCAAGTCCTCCGGCACCCTCGACCACAATCATGTGGCGGCAGTGATTGACGACGTCTACCACAACCCCACTGGCAATGCGAACGCCCACCCGAATCCCGCATGTCCCGATGCCGGCGCCGATGCCTGCTTCGTGCCGCAAGGGTCTTCGGCGGCGGAGCGGATGTGGCTGGAGGGCGGCACCACGTCCTGGCACAAGGTCCGGGTCGAGGTGGAAGACGGCCCTGCCGGTGATTGCGATGAGACCGAGATGCGCGTAAAGGCCTGGGTATGGCCGTCAGGCACCGAGTGTACCGGGGCGTGCGACAGCCTTCTCACCAACTACACCGAGAACGATCCCAAGGCCCGCATCGTCACGCACTGCCAGACCAAACCGACCCGCACGGTGTCCATGGGGCACGGATGGGCGCCGGCCAGTTGGGACGCCTTGCGTGTCGGTTTCACGGTGGGGCAGTCTGGCAGACCCGCCAACCGCGCTAACCCGCGGCTGCGCAGCTTCGTCGCGGGGAGCGGCCCGAAGTGGCCGGTGCGCAATGAGGGCGCGGCTGACGCCTCGGCATTGTCGGCGGAGATTTTCAACGACCTGTTCGGAAACTCGGGCGCGTCCTCCCTCAACTGGACGATGCTGAACAAGGCCGGCGCAAAGGGCGACAACGGCCACACCGGCATGAGTTGGCTGTCTGCCCCCGGCCTGGGCGCGGATATCCTGAGCTATCGCGGCGAGATCGTTGTCACGCCCTCGACCGGCCGGTGGAACCAAGGCTTCGGTGTGCGCGGCGCTGGCGGGACTGTGCAGCAATGGGACATCCCGCCGCTGGACAACACGGCCAACGCAGACGATCGAGGCGAGTCTGGAACCGAGGAGGCGCTAAGTTTCCACTACGATGCCTTGTACCGGAAGGCGCGCATCCTGCTCGGCGACCTGTCGCCCTCGGAAAGAGCCAGAGTGGTGCTCTACCAGGGTGGGCGCTATGACGACGACCACAAAGTGGAGTATGAGGTCGCAGGCTGCAACGCGGGCTATGGCAGTGTTCTGACGCTGAACGCTCCCATCCTGTTCGACAGTATCTATATCGAACCCGTGCCGCAGGCCAATAAGGCAGCCTCATCCTTCTACGTACGCTCCCTGCGCGCCTGCGGGGCGAATGTGGCCGATTGCGCCCTGACCCTGGCGCTGCCCCCTGCAAACAGCGGATGGATGACCACCTGCGCCGCCACCGCTGTCGAAAAGTAATGGCAAGAACAATGACAACCAATCTGCGCCCCCGCGCCTCGCTGGCCATGATCGCTGCCCTGTTCCTCGCACTCCCCGCCCT
This sequence comes from Rhodospirillaceae bacterium, assembly GCA_041676205.1. GTDB lineage: Bacteria > Pseudomonadota > Alphaproteobacteria > Rhodospirillales > Rhodospirillaceae > Cauispirillum. The sequence continues at coordinate 2,489 of JBAYSM010000153.1, forward strand.
CGCGGCGGAGAACCCCAATGACGCCCTGCTGTGCCTCGACCCGGCCAGCCGGATCGAGCGGCAGTATGGGCTGGACACCGGGCTGCTGTCGGCCATCGGCATGACCGAGAGCGGGCGGCGGCTGGGGGATGGCGTGTGGCGGCCATGGCCCTGGACCATCAACGCCAACGGGGTCGGCCAGTACTTCGACACCAAGGCCGAGGCCATTGCCGCCGTACAGGCCTATATGCTCCAGGGTATGACCAACATCGACATCGGCTGCATGCAGATCAGCATGCACTGGCACAACATGCAGTTCCAGACCCTGGAGGACATCTTCGATCCGGTGTCCAACCTGTCCTATGCCGCGCAATACCTGTCCGAGCTGCGCCAGCAGCACGGGTCATGGGAGCGCGCCGTGGGGTTCTATCATTCCTCGGACCCCGAGCGGCGGTCGGGCTATCTGCGCAAGGTGCTGTCGTATTGGCAGCGCGGCACCCTGGCCGACGGCGCGGTCGTGACCGGCAACGAGGACTCGATCACCTACCGCGCCGCCCGCGCCATCGCCGACGGCAAGATGAGCGACGCCCTGGTCCTGTACCGCGAGCGGCTGGCCGACAACCCGGACGACCGCACCGCCCGCCTGGGCGAGGCCATGGCGCTGGAGGCCCTGGGCGAGGCCGAAGCCGCCGAAATGGCGTGGGAACGCGTGCTGATCCTGTCGCCGGGCAATCCGCAGGCGGTATACCGTCTGGCCTCGGCGGCACGCGCGCTGGACGACGGCGCCGCCGAAGCGCGGGCGCGGCAGTTGCTCGAACTGGACCCCGGCGGGCAGGCCTTTGCGGCGCTGCTGGCCGAACGGCTGGCGGCGCGCGGGCTGGTCGAGGATGCGGTGGGTGTCCTGCGCGCCGTCGCGCTGCGCCATCCCACGGCGCCCCTGCCGTGGCTGAACGCCGGCATCCTGCTCGACCGGGCGGGACAGCCGCGCAACGCCCTGGCCCACTACAAGGCTTTCATGGAGCGCTTTCAAAAAAGCCCGGTGGCGCTCACCCTGCCGCTTGATAAGGTGATCGCCCGCGTGCGCTACCTGGAACATGCGGCCCGGACGTAACACAGACGATATTGCGGGAACCCCGATGAGCGACACCACCGACATGGAGATCACCGACCTGCTGGCCTTCACCCAGCAGAACGGCGCGTCCGACCTCCACCTCATCGCCCAGCGCGAACCCATGCTGCGGCTGGGCGGGGATCTGCGCCCGATCAAGACCGGGGCGCTGTCGCCCGACACGGTCAAGACCATGCTGTATTCGATCATGACCGAGGAACAGCGCGCCGAATACGAGGAGCACCTGGAGTGCGACTTCGCCATTTCCTATGGTCACGCCGCGCGCTTCCGCGTCAATGCGTTTACCACCACCACCGGGTCGGCGGCGGTGTTCCGCACCATCCCGACCAAGATCCCCAGCCTCGAACAACTGGGCGCGCCGTCCATCTTCAAGCGGTTCGCCGACATGGATCGCGGGCTGGTGCTGGTGACCGGGCCGACCGGGTCGGGTAAATCGACCACGCTGGCCGCCATCATCGACCACATCAACCAGACCTCGCCCAAGCACATCCTGACCATCGAGGACCCGGTCGAATTCGTCCACGACAGCAAGATGAGCCTGATCAACCACCGCGAGGTGGGGCGTCATACCAAGTCGTTCTCGCGCGCCCTGAAAAGCGCCCTGCGCGAAGACCCCGACGTCATCCTGGTCGGCGAAATGCGCGACCATGAAACCATCAGCCTCGCCCTGACGGCGGCGGAAACCGGCCATTTGGTGATGGGCACCCTGCACACCAACTCGGCCGCCAAGACCATCGACCGCATCATCGACGTGTTCCCCGGCAGCGATAAGGACATGGTCCGGGCCATGATCGCGGGCAGCCTCCAGGCGATCATCTCGCAGGTGCTGCTCAAGAAGATCGGCGGCGGGCGTGTCGCCGCCCACGACATCCTGGTCGGCACCCCGGCGGTGCGCAACCTCATCCGCGAGAACAAGATCCCGCAGATTTTCTCCATGATGCAGGTCGGGCAACGCTATGGCATGCAGACCATGGAAGACGCCGTCCGCAAGCTGATCGAGGAAGGCAAGGTGGACGAAAGCGAACTGCAACGCTTCGCCTCCAAGCCCGAGGAAGTGGTCCCCGAAGGCCAGAAGCCCCCCGCTGCCGCCGCTGCTGCCAAGGCGGGCGCCAAACCCGCCCCGGCCCGCGCCGCCGCGCCGCCTCCCCCGCCGCCTCCGCCGCCGCCCCCTCCTCCGCCCCCGCCGCCCGCGCGGGAGCCTGAACCGGCTGCCGCCGCGCCCGCGTCTGCGCCCGCCCCGACCAGTTCCGACGGGGCCAAGAAAGGCCTGCGGTCCTTCTTCGGCTGATGATTTCGTTCAGGAGAGTTTGGTGCCATGGCTGCCCTGCCCGTTGAAGACTGGCTGAAGACCCTATCCGGCCCGGCCGGGTCCGACCTCTATGTGACCGTCGGGGCCGCTCCGGTGCTGCGCGGCGATGCCGGATTTCTGCTGCTGTCCGAAGGGCCGCTGACCACCGCCGACGTGGACGCCGTGGTCGATCACTTCCTGACCCCCGAACAGCGCGCCGTGTTCGACCGCGAGCGCGAATTCAACATGGCGTGGTCTCTGGAAGGCTATGGCCGGTTCCGCATCAACATGTTCATGCAGCGCCAGTTGCCGGGCATGGTGATCCGCAAGATCACCACCACCATCCCCAACTTTTCCGACCTCAACGTGCCCGACCTGCTGGCCGACCTGATCATGGAAAAGCGCGGGCTGGTCATCATCGTCGGCGGCACCGGGTCGGGCAAATCGACCACCCTGGCGGCCATGATCGGCCACCGCAACAGCTCCGCGCCGGGTCACATCATCACCATCGAGGACCCGGTGGAGTACGTGCACGAACACAAGCAGTGCATCGTCACCCAGCGCGAGGTGGGGGTCGATACACTGTCGTGGGAAGCGGCGCTGAAGAACACCCTGCGGCAAAAGCCCGACGTCATCCTGATCGGCGAAATCCGCGATCACATGACCATGGAACACGCCCTCAACATCGCCGAAACCGGCCATCTGGCGCTGGCGACCCTGCACGCCAACAACGCCAACCAGGCCATCGACCGCATCCTGTCGTTCTTCCCGCAGGACCAGCACCGTCAGGTGTTGATGAACTTGGCCATGAACCTGCGCGCCGTGGTGTCGCAGCGCCTCGTCCACAAGATCGGCGGCGGGCGGTGCGCGGCCATCGAGATCCTGCTCAACCAGGGCCTCATCAAGGACCTCATCCGCAAGGGAGAGGTCAAGAATATCAAGGCCGTGATGGCCGAGAACGCCCACAACGGGATGCAGACCTTCGATCAGGCCCTGATAGGATTGTTCCAGCAGGGCAAGATCAGCGAAGAAACCGCGCTGGCCGAGTCCGACAACCCCTCGGACCTCAAGCTCGCCATCCAGCAGCAAAAGCTGTCGGCCAGCGGCGGCGAGGCCGGGCTGACGTCGGTGGATACCTCGAAGCTGAGCCTGTAGGGGTCTAACACCCCGGATTAAAGCGATTTGCTTTATCTAAGCGGCCAGCGGGTCGGCGTCCGCTGCAAGGAAGTGAAGCGGGGAATCACAGAGGACGCTGAGGAAGACACAGAGGTCACAGAGAGTGCGGGACCATGGCGCCGCAGGCATTAAATCCTCAATGGGGCTTTATGCGCTGCGCGCAAAACTCTGCTCCGAAATCTCTGTGTTGCTCTGTGTTCTCTGTGACCTCTGTGTTCAACCCCTTCACTTCCTCTCCCCACAGCATGACGGTTCAAGTTAAAAGCAAACTACTTTAATCCTCGGCCGGGGCCAGGACTCCCACCGCCATGATGGCCATTCGAATCAGTTCGGACTGGCGATTGGTGTCGGTCTTGCGGAACAGGTGGGCGAGCTGGGTCCGCACGGTGGTTACGGCCACCCCGCGCTCCTCGGCGTAATCCTCGATGCGTTTGTCCTGCATCAAGGCTTGCAACAGACCGCCTTCGGCCGGCGTCAGGCCGAACAGTCCGCGCAGCAGCCCGATCGGCGGCACGGAGATGACGTCAGCCGGGGCCAGATGCACATGGACCATCGGCTTGCTGCCGCTCAGTGCGCCGGTACGCACGGCCAGGGGCCGAATGACACAACCCAGCGGCCTGCCGCCGGCCGGCCGCTCCAGCGACATGGCGGTTTGGCTGACCGCCACCAGATCTCCGTCGCGGGCGGCGCGGGCAATGCGCCGGATATTCTCGTGCAGTTCACGGGTCTGACGGCTGACCGCCGCGGTCAGGACGCCATTGAGCATCGCCACGCCCTCGCCACTGTCGATCAGCCGGTTGGCCGCCGGATTGGCATAGGCCACATGACCGGCGGCATCGGTAACGACGCTGGCGCAGGCCATGCCTTCGCACAGACCGCGCAAGAGGGCACCCTCAACTTCCATTTCCGCAGCCCGGACCAGCAGCCGCATCGCCTGCGGCAGGTGCGGGCGCATGGACTCCAGGCGATCCCGGTCGTGGTCGCTGAACGGCCCGGCCCCCACCCGGCGGAACAGCCCGATCATGGCGCAATGCCCATCGCCATCCTCGCAGCGCAGCCACAACGCATCACCGATGCCTTGCAGGCGCAGCCGTTCGCGGTAGTAGGCGGTGGCGCTGAACGAGTCCTCGGCGGCCCCCAGCCACGGGGCCTGTTCCTCGCGGAAAGCATAGTCCTGCTCGAAGCGTGCCGGTTCGACGTCATCAAAGCCGCTCATGACGTTGATGACAAATCCGCGCTGATCGCGGCCCCGGACCAGGAATTGGCCGAACTCCGTCCCGAACGCCGCTGCCAGCGAGCGCACGAACTCAGGAAGGCGTTCCGGTTCCAAAGTGGCGTCGTACAGGATGTCGATAAAAGTCTTAATGTCTGAGACATCGGAGGTCATCGGGATCCTCCGCCGGTACAAAAAATGCACCTCACCCGCCCTCTGGCGGTAAGGCTGCGAAACTCATGGTTCATCTGCTGCACGGCTCCAGCTGGGATCTTCCAACTTAATGATTAGCGGCAGGAACCGTGCCCCCCCGGCGCGAGCGCCCTACCTGCATCCTAGTACAGCGTGAAATCCACGGATTTACATCCTCAGAATACACTATATGCGAACAGAAAGAAGTGCGCGAAAGAGCCTTCGGTTCGGCCCGCGATGGCAAAACGCGGCACAATTTTGAATATGCCGCCCTCCTGAACCCGAATTATTTCATTTCTGACGAATTCTGACTGTGTGTCTCTGAGTAATTCAGCACAACCCTCGACTAAGCGGCAGGCATCCGCCACTTAAGACGTTCAACCGATGGCTTTAATACTACATCACAGTACTCAACATGAACGGTAACGCAAAAAATGCCAGGGTGGTGGACAAAAGAACCATACCCGCCACTTCCTCCGGGTGGTTGTCGTAGCGCACTGCCCAAAGATAATTAAACACGGCAACCGGAAGCGCCGACTCTATCACCACAACACCGAGCGCCACGCCTTCAAGGCCCAAGGCCAGCGCGACGGCCCACCCCACAGTAAAACCCATCCCCAGCCGCAACACCGAAAACACCAGGCTCGTTTTCAAGGATGATACTTTCAGACGCGCCAGGGACACCCCCAGGGTGATGAGCATCAATGGGATCGTGAACGCCCCCGCCAAATGTACCGTGTTCCCGATCCAGCGCGGCAGACTGACATCCAGGGCCAGCAACGTCAGGGCGACGGCTACCGCCCACAGCAGCGGCGTGCGCAACAGCATCCGCGCGTTGACTTCACCGGCAGCCAGCCCGACGCCGACGGTAAACATCAGAACCGCGCCGACGACAAAGAACGCAATGGCCAGCGCCAAGCCCTGTTCGCCGAACGCGAACAGGCAGAGCGGCAGGCCCATGTTGCCGTTATTGGCAAAAACGAGGGACGGTAAATAGGTGCTGACCCGCTTGCCCATCAGCCGCACGATGCCCCAGCCGATGAGGAGAAAGGCCGCATGAACGGCCAACGACGCGCCCGCCATCACCGCCAACGCGTCAGCCGTCAGGTCCGCCTTGAGCAGCACGTCAACAATCAATGCCGGCACGCCGACCGTGGTGACCAGGGCCGTTACCGTGTGAACATCGAACGGCATCCCGCGCCGCGTCCAAGCATAGCC
>JBAYSM010000154.1:0-8540 GCA_041676205.1 Rhodospirillaceae bacterium
CATAATCGAAATAGTCGCCGCCGGTTTCGTCGCAATACAATGACCGCCCGGCGATGTCAAAGCCCGGAAGGTCGGGTGATTTCTGGGGCAGCAGCGCCTGCTGCACTTCTTGGGCAACACTCAGGGCGCGCCGGATGGTCAGGCGGTCCTGCAGCAGCGGCACCATGGCATTGAAGCGTTGGGCCAGGATGCCCAATTCGTCGCGGCTGCCCGCAGGCCCCACCGGCGCGCGCGCCTCCATGTCGCCAGAAGCCACCCGGTCCACCGCTTCGCGCAGGCCGATCAGCGGCTGCGATACCGTGCGCGCCCCAGCCCAGGCGCCAAGCAGGGCCAGCCCCAGAATGCCGAGTGCGGCGCCGCCGGTGGCGGTGAGTTGATGGCGCGTGGCCTCGCCCACCACGTCCGAGATCCCGGTGGACATGGCCTCGATGCGGGAGAACGGCACCACGAAGACAAGGGCGCCGCCATAGGTTTCCAGGCTGCCGTACGCCCACAGGCTATCGACTCCGCCATAGGGCAGCCGGGCCACTCCCGACCCGCCCGCCGCGATGTTCGAGGCCAGGGCGCCAAGGGCCGCCGTATCGCTGGATGTCACCAGTTCCGGGCCAGCGGGCAGGCGCCACGCCTTGTCCCCATCGGGCTGAGTTTGCGGCTCGGCGCGGGCCACCACCGACAGGGCGGGTGTGTCGGCCGCATCCTGTGCAGACTGAACCAGAAGGGCGGTCATTCCGGTCGGCAGGTTGGCGCGCTCGCGTAAACGGTCCATGCCGGCGAGTACGGAGACATCGATTCCGCTGACCCCGATCACCGTCCCGTCCGACGCACGAACCGGCGCGGCAGCGGTCAGCACCAACTGGCCGGTAACGATGTCGAGGCCGGGCGTCGCCCAGACCACGTCGCCAGCTTCGATGGCTTGGGTGTACCACACGGACTTCCGGGGGTCCTGTCCGGCGGGATAGGCGTATTGCGGCGGATAGGCCAGCATCGTGCCATCGGCCATAGTCACGTACTGCCACAGAAATGCCTCGGGCAGCGTGGCGTGCACGGTGCGGAAGGTTCCGGCCAGGGTGGACAGGCGGGCGGCGGTGTCGGCTCCGTCCTCGCCCCCATTTTCACCCGTCATGACCGGCAAAAGTGGCGCGGGGCCAAGCGGCGGGGCGACGGCATCGGCAGGGGCGTTGAGCCGCGCCTCGGCCTCGGCCACCTGGACGCGAAGGCCCAGTTCGACCACGGCGCGCTGGTGATCGACCAGGGCGGCGGCCTGGATCATGGCGGCGGTCAGGCGCTCGGTCAGGCGGGCGCGGATGATCTCCCGCCCGCGCTCGGACAGGTTGGCCTCGATCCGGTGGATGGCGTCACGGCCGAGCCAGCCGACCGCCACGGTCGGCAGAAGCCCGAAAAGGGCCAGAACAACCATCAATTTGTGGTGTAGTTTCATGACTCGGACAGTTCATTTCCAGGTATGCAAAGGCTTGTCGGCGGTGTTAAGTGTGCCATCCCGGCGCCGCCGGGCCGCGCCCGATCGCTCTCCGGAATAAGGTGTCGATTTGTCGGCCCCGGCGCGCTAAACATGCTGGGCTTTTCCCACTCTTGCCGAACGGCGCACACTCATGGACCAGGAATTTCATCGTATAAAGCGGTTGCCGCCCTATGTCTTTGCTGAAGTCAACGCCATGAAGGCGCGCGCCCGCGCCGCTGGCGAAGACATCATCGACTTCGGGATGGGCAACCCCGATCAGCCGACCCCCAAGCACATCGTTGATAAGCTGGCCGAGGCCGCAGCCAACCCGCGCGCCCACCGCTATTCGATGTCCAAGGGTATTCCCGGTCTGCGTCGGGCGTTGTCAGCTTACTATGAACGCCGCTTCAACGTCAGCGTCGATCCTGAGGCAGAGTGCATTGTTACCCTGGGGTCCAAGGAGGGCTTGGCCAATTTGGCCCAGGCCATCACCAGCCCCGGTGACGTGGTGCTGGCGCCGAACCCCAGCTATCCGATCCACGCCTTCGGCTTCATCATTGCCGGGGGGTCCGTTCGGTCGATCCCGTGTGAACCCGACGAGACGTTCCTTCAAGCGCTGGATCGCGGTGTGCGTCATTCGGTGCCCAAGCCGGTGGCGGTGATCGTCAATTTCCCGTCGAACCCGACGGCCAAGGTCGCCGACCTCGCTTTCTATAAGGAAGTGGTGGACTTCTGCCGCAAGCACGAAATCTACGTCCTGTCCGACATTGCCTATGCCGAGATTTATTTCGACGGCAATCCGCCGCCGTCGATTCTCCAGATCCCCGGCGCCAAGGACGTGGCCGTGGAGTTCTACTCCATGTCCAAGACCTACAGCATGCCGGGCTGGCGCGTCGGCTTTGCGGTTGGAAACCGCAAGCTGGTCAGCGCTCTGGCGCGGGTCAAGAGTTACCTCGACTACGGCGCGTTCACGCCCATTCAGGTGGCGGCCACCGCGGCCTTGAACGGCCCGCAGGATTGCGTGGACGATATTCGCCAACTCTACAAGGACCGCCGCGACTGCCTGATCGACGGCCTGAAGGGCGCTGGCTGGGACGTCCCGAGTCCACCAGCCACCATGTTTGCCTGGGCGCCCATTCCTCCGGCGTTTGCCCACATGGGGTCGGTCGAGTTCTCCAAGCTCTTGCTGCGCGAGGCCAAGGTGGCCGTGGCGCCGGGCCTGGGCTTCGGCGAGCATGGCGATACGCATGTGCGGTTCGGGCTGGTGGAAAACCGTCACCGGACGCGGCAGGCCGTGCGCAGCATCAAGGCATTCCTGCATAACTACGACAGCGTCCTTGGGGATTCTGAAAAACATCGGGTGGGGGGCAAGTGAGCGAAGCACTCAAAGTCGCCATCGCCGGGCTGGGAACGGTCGGCGCGGGCACCGTCCGTCTGTTGGCCGAACAGGCCGACGTCATCGCCCTGCGTTGCGGTCGCCCGGTCCGGGTGACTGCCGTGTCGGCGCGTTCCAAGGGGCGGGACCGCGGTTGCGACCTCGGCGGCATCGCGTGGTTTGACGACCCCGTCGCCATGGCGCGCGAAGCCGATGCCGATGTGGTTTGCGAACTGGTCGGCGGGTCCGACGGCGCGGCCAAGGCCGTGGTCGAGGCGGCGATTGCCGCCGGACGCCATGTGGTCACGGCCAACAAGGCGCTGCTCGCCCACCACGGCTCCGAACTGGCCGAGAAGGCCGAGGCGGCTGGGGTGCAACTGCGTTGGGAAGCCGCCGTCGCCGGAGGTATCCCGATCATCAAGGCCCTGCGCGAAGGGCTGGCGGGCAACCGCATCAGCCGCGTCTATGGCATCCTCAACGGGACGTGCAATTACATCCTGACGATCATGCGCGAGACGGGCCGCGACTTCGCCGACGTGCTGGCCGACGCCCAGCGTCTGGGCTATGCCGAGGCCGATCCGAGCTTTGACATCGATGGCGTGGACGCAGCCCATAAGCTGGCCCTGCTGACCGCCGTGGCGTTCGGGACCAAGGTGGATTTCGCCTCTGTCCATGTGGAAGGCATCCGCGCCTTGTCCGCCCTCGACATCGAATATGCCGAGGAACTGGGCTACCGCATCAAGTTGCTGGGCATTGCGCGACGCACCGAAAGCGGTGTGATCGAACAGCGGGTGCATCCGTGCATGATCCGGGCCTCGGCCCCCATCGCCTCGGTCGAGGACGTCTACAATGCCGTGGTGGCCGAGGGCGATTTCGTCGGCCGCTCGGTTTACGAAGGGCGCGGCGCCGGCGCCGGGCCAACCGCTTCGGCGGTGGCCGGGGATATCATCGACATCGCGGCCGGTCGCGGGGCGTACACGTTTGGCGTTCCGGCCAAGGACCTTCAGCCATTGGCGAAGTGTTCCATGGAGAACCATGTCGGGGCCTACTACATCCGGTTGATGGTGGTGGACAAGCAGGGTGTCTTTGCCGATATCGCGGCAGCATTGCGCGACGCGAAGGTATCGATGGAAGCCATTCTCCAGCGCGGTCGCGCGCCGGGCGAGGTGGTGCCCGTGGTCCTCACTCTGCATGAAACGGTGGAGGCGTCGCTCAACGACGCGCTGCGCCGGATCACCGCCATCGATGGTGTGGTGGAGCCGCCTATGGTCATTCGTATCGAGGCGCTCTGACTTCTGAACGAGGACATCCATGAATAGCACCGTGTCTCCCGCGTCGCCTTCCGCCGCTCTGGAACGCAACCTCGCCCTTGAAATGTGCCGCGTCACGGAGGCCGCCGCGTTGGCTGCCTCCCGCTGGCTGGGCCGGGGCGACGAAAAGGCTGCCGATCAGGCCGCCGTCGATGCCATGCGCCGGGCGCTCAATTCCTTGAGCATCCGGGGCACCGTGGTCATCGGCGAGGGTGAACGCGACGAAGCCCCGATGCTGTACATCGGCGAGGAAGTCGGCACGGGCGAAGGCCCCAAGGTCGACATCGCGCTGGACCCGCTGGAAGGCACCACCATCTGCGCCACCGGCGGCAACAACGCCCTTGCCGTTGTGGCCTTGGCCGAGCACGGTGGCTTCCTGAACGCGCCGGACGTCTACATGGACAAGATCGCTGTCGGGCCGGGCCTGCCGGACGGGGTGGTCGATCTGGATGCTTCGGTGGCCGAAAATCTCAAGAGCCTCGCCGCCGCCAAGAAGGCCGAGGTGTCCGATCTGCTGATCTGCATCCTCAACCGGCCGCGTCACGAGGAGCTGATCGCCCGCACCCGCGAAGCCGGGGCGCGCATCATGCTCATTCCCGATGGCGACGTGTCTGGCGTCATCGCCACGGCGCTCGGCGAGCATGGCGCGGTGGTCGATATGTACGTCGGGTCCGGCGGCGCGCCCGAAGGGGTTTTGGCCGCTGCAGCCCTGCGCTGCATCGGCGGCCAGATGCAGGGCCGCCTGCTGTTCCGCAACGACGACGAACGCGGCCGGGCTGAACGCTGGGGCATCAAGGACCTCAACAAAAAGTACGTGCTGGAAGAACTGGCTTCGGGCGACGTGATGTTCTCGGCCACCGGCGTCACCGATGGCGCCATGCTCGGCGGCGTGCGCCGCTGGCACGACGGCGCGCGCACCAGCTCCTGCGTCATGCGCTCCAAGTCCGGCACCGTGCGGTGGGTCCAGGCGACCCACAACTTCACGCGCAAGACCGGCTTTGACGCGATGGACGAGTAGCGGGGATTGAGGAAGTGAAGTGGGTGAACCGCAGAGGACACAGAGAGCACAGAGGAGTCACAGAGGTTTCGGTGCAGACAGCCGCGCGCAGCGCATAATACCCAGCCGGGGATTTATCGCCTGCGGTGCAGTGGCCACCAAAACCTCTGTGACTTCTCTTCTTTCTCTGTGTTCTCTGTGGTTCCCCGCTTCACTTCACTTCCCTAAAGCGGACATTGCTTTACCGAAAGGCATCCCATGGGGCCGAACCGGCCGTTTCTTGAGGTCGAGCAGTCTTTCTGCGGGCGGCGATGGGCGTTGCGCCCAGGGGATGAGCGACAGGCGGCGGTGATCGGCCAGCGTCTCGGCTTGCCCGAGGTGGTGTGCCGGGTTCTGGCGGCGCGCGGAGTAGGGGTGGATACCGCCGAGGCGTTCCTCAACCCGACCCTGCGCGACCTGCTGCCCGACCCGTCGCACCTCAAGGATATGGACAAGGCCATCGCCCGGCTGGTCGCCGCCATCGAGGGCGGGGAAACCATTGCGATCTTTGGGGATTACGACGTGGACGGCGCGACGTCCTCGGCCCTGCTGTCGCGTTTTTTCACGGCGGCGGGGGCGGAGCCGCTGGTTCATATTCCCGACCGCATGACCGAGGGCTATGGCCCCAATGCGCCCGCCCTGCTGGCCTTGGCCGAGGCTGGGGCGACCGTGGTGGTGACGGTTGACTGCGGCATCACCGCCTTTGGGCCGCTGGATGCTGCTGCCGAGGCGGGCCTGGATGTCATCGTGGTCGATCACCACGCCGCCGAGCCGCGCCTGCCGCGCGCCTGCGCCGTGGTCAACCCAAAGCGTCTGGACGACGACAGCCCGCACGACACGCTGGCCGCCGTGGGCGTGGCATTTCTGCTGGTGGTGGGACTGAACCGTGCGCTGCGTCAGTCGGGCTGGTACGGCGAGCACTGCCCGGCCCCGGACCTGATGCAGTGGCTGGACATCGTGGCGCTGGGCACCGTGGCCGACGTGGTGCCGCTGGTCGGCGTCAACCGCGCCCTGGTGGCACAGGGCATCAAGGTCATGGCCAAGCGCGGCAATCCCGGCATTGCGGCCTTGCTGGATGTCGCCAGCGTCACCACGCGGCCGGACGCCTATCACCTGGGCTATGTCCTGGGGCCGCGCGTCAATGCGGGGGGGCGGGTGGGGCAGGCCGACCTGGGGGTCAAGCTGCTGACCTCCGAGGATGCCTCCGAGGCCGCCGTCTATGCCCACCGCCTGCACGCCTACAACCAGGACCGCCAGGAGATCGAGGGCGGCGTCCTGATCGAAGCCATCGAGCAGGCCGAAACGAGGGCCGGGGACGGCAGCCCAATGATCCTGGTAGCCGGGGCCGATTGGCATCCGGGCGTCATCGGCATCGTCGCCAGCCGCCTCAAGGAACGCTACGCCATGCCCGCCTGCGTGATCGCCCTGGATGGCGGTATGGCCAAGGGGTCGGGCCGCTCGGTGCCGGGCCTGGACCTCGGCAGCGCCATTATCGCAGCGCGTGAGGCGGGCATCTTGCAAGCCGGGGGCGGACATGCCATGGCGGCGGGCTTCTCGCTGGAGGCCACGCGCCTGGAGGACTTCCGCGCCTTCCTCGCCGACCGTTTGCGCCAACAGGCCGACGGCGGCGGCGCGGTGCCGACCCTGGAGGTGGACGGCGCGGTCGATATTTCCGGCTGCACCCCCGAACTGCTGGACCTGCTCGCCCGCGTCGGCCCGTTCGGCGCAGGGAACGAGGAACCGCGTTTCGTGCTGCCGTCGGTCCGCGTGGTGCGCGCCGACGTGGTCGGACAGGGGCATGTGCGGTGTTTCCTCAGCGGGGCGGCAGGCGGCCGTCTCAAGGCCATCGCCTTCAAGTGCGTGGATACTGATCTCGGCATGGCCCTGCTGAATGGTACCGGCGCGCCGCTGCATGTCGCGGGCACTCTGCGCTTGGACACGTGGCAGGGCCGCAACGAATGCCAGCTTATCATCGAGGACGCCGCCCGCGCCGGGCTGTAGGGCACTTCCCTCGTGCGGCGTTGGGTGGTACGGTTATATTAACGCATTCTAATAAATAGAATGGGGAGGATAGCCGTGATCCGTGCCGGGTTTTCCGATTTCGCCGACCGCTATGACGCCCTTGCAGCGGCCGAGGCTGCCGCCGGGGAGCGCCTTCTCGATTTGATGGCCGTCGGGCCGCGCGACTTCGTGCTGGATGTCGGCTGCGGTACCGGGACGACCACGTTCGCGGCGCGTAAGCGGAGCCAAGGCAAGATCGTCGGCATCGATATCTCCAGCGGCATGATCCGGCGCGCCCGGTGGCACCCGCAGCAGCCCGATGTGTCGTTCGTGCTGGGCGACGCGGCGGCCATGGAGTACGAGCGCAACTTCAACGTGGTCATCCTGAATTCGTCGCTGCACTGGATGGCCGACCCGGTGATGGTCCTGGAGCGTTGCTTTGCCGCCCTGCGGCGCGGCGGGTGGCTGGGGGTGCAGGTGCCGGCCACCGGCGCATGGTGCCCGCTGGCCCAAGCCGTGCTGAAGGCGGCGAAGGCGGAAAAGGCCTTGGTCACGGTCATGAACCGTTTCCGCGATCCGATGTTCGTGATGCCCGACCTGAACACCCTGGAGCAGACCCTGGACCGCGCCGTGATCGACGTTTACGGCGGCAACATCGAGACCGACCGCCTTGACCTCTCGGAGGCCGAGGCCTTGGGCATGGTCGAGGTGCACCTGGGCGCCGCCCTGTTCAACCCGTCTTGCTACGACAAAGGCCTGAGCGAACCTGACCAAGTCCGGCTGCGCGCCTTGGCCGCCGAAGTGGTGGCCGATGCCGCCGACGCCTCTGGGCGCGTCGAGATGACCGTCACCCGCGCTTTCATGCACGGGTCCAAGCAATGGAACGAGCGCCGCCTGACCCCAGTGGGATAGTGGCGCCTGGCGGAACGACCGGCTTGCGGGAGCGTTGTCATAGCGCCAGCAACCGTCAGGACGTCTCATGGAAATCTCCGCCCCCGTGTCCGCCGCCGCCCGCCGCTCGGTCCGTATTCTGGAAGGCAAGCCACATCCCCTCGGGGCGACCTGGGACGGGCTGGGCGTCAACTTCGCCCTGTTCTCCGCCCACGCGACCCGCGTAGAGCTGTGTTTGTTCGACCCTCAGGGCCGGAAGGAACTTGAGCGCATCGACTTGCCCGAATACACCGACGAGGTGTGGCATGGGTATCTGCCTGACGCCCGGCCGGGTACGGTTTATGGCTACCGCGTCCACGGCCCTTTTGCGCCCGAGGCGGGCCATCGGTTCAACCCTCACAAGCTGCTGCTCGACCCCTATGCCAAGGCGCACCTCGGCGCGCTGCGCTGGTCGAATGCGTTGTTTGG